>CAZPEL010000010.1:0-18357 GCA_964585585.1 uncultured Gammaproteobacteria bacterium
GAGGTTTATACTTTGGACGAGGTTCGGACCCGGGCGGTGCGAAGCGTTTTTAAATTGATGTATGAGGACGGTTTGATCTATCAAGGTGAGCGGATAGTCAATTGGTGTCCTCATTGCCATTCCACTTTGTCCGATGATGAAGTGGAATATAAGGAACAGCAAAGCGGGCTTTATACTTTTAAATATAGCCGGGATTTTCCTTTTGCCATCGCCACCACCAGGCCGGAGACCAAGTTGGGTGATACTGCCGTGGCGGTCAACCCGGAGGATGAAAGATACAAGGATTATATCGGCCGGGAATACGAGGTGGATTTTTTGGGCGTTACTTTAAAGCTCAAGATAGTGGCCGATTCCGGAGTGGATCCGGAATTCGGAACCGGCGCCCTGGGGGTTACTCCGGCCCATTCCATGGCGGATTGGGAATTGGCGGAAAAACATGGTTTGGATATGGTCCGGGTTATAGACGAGGACGGTCGGATCAAGGAGGGCTTTGGCGATTTTTCCGGCTCTTCGGTCCAAGAGGCCCGGGACAAAATAGTGGCCAAACTGGAAAGAGAGGGGTTATTGCAAAGCGAGGAAGAGGCGGATAATAATCTATCCGTTTGTTATCGTTGCGATAGCCCAGTAGAGCCCTTACCCAGTTTGCAATGGTTTATTGATGTTAATAAAAAGATACCCAAATTTGGCCAATCTATAAAGGAGCTGTGCTCTGATGCGGTCCGCAAAGGCGTCTTTGACCGCAATAAGATCAATATTATCCCGGAAAGGTTTGAAAAGCATTATTTCCATTGGATAGACAATCTTCGGGATTGGTGCATTTCCAGGCAGATCTGGTTCGGCCACCAGATTCCGGTTTGGTATAACGACAAAAGTCAAAAATCAAAAGTCAAAAATCAAAAATGCTTGAATTTCCGCCGGAAAGACATTTTTCAAGCAATTAAAAAGGGTGAAAAGACCGTTGAGACCAGGGCTTTGAATCCGGAGGAAAAGGACAGATATTTCGGGGATATTAAAGAGGGAGAAGAAGCTTTCTTGAATTTAAAACAAGAAGATCATATTTTGGATAGCTTAAGGACTAAAATCAAAAGAGTGAAGATATATAATTCGATCGAAGAATTGACTGCCGAAGAGAATATTCAAGAAATAATGCCGGAAGCAAAAACGGAAAAAGACCTAATAGAGCTTTACAACAATATTCCCGGTTATAAGGATAAAATAGAGGCAAACGGTTTGGTGGCCCTGGAATTAGGGGAAACAGAGGAAGTCCCGGAAAATATCAGTTTGTATGTAGGAGTGGAACCCCCGCAGGAAGAGGGTTGGGTTCAGGACGAGGACACTTTGGATACTTGGTTCTCTTCCGGCCTTTGGACCTTTTCCACTATGGCCCATTCCCCGGAGGATATAAAAATAGAAGACGGAAAGATAAAAATAGATTCGTCGGATTTTGAGAATTTCCATCCCACTTCGGTTCTGGAGACCGGTTATGATATCCTTTTTTTCTGGGTGGCCCGAATGATAATCATGACCACCTATGCTGTCGAGGATATCCCTTTCCAAGATGTGTATTTGCACGGCTTGGTCTTGGACGGCAAGGGCAAGAAGATGAGCAAGTCCAAGGGCAATTCCATCGATCCTTTGGATATGGTGGATAAATACGGGACCGACTCCACCAGGTTGTCCTTGGTTATCGGGTCCAGTCCCGGCCATGACATTAAGCTAAGCGAAGAAAAAGTGGCCGGTTTCCGGAATTTTGTGAATAAACTTTGGAATGTGGGGCGATTTATTTTGACCACTTACCAAGAAAAGCAATTGAGTCCGGAGGAATTACAGGAACAAGCCACTGACGCCGATATTTGGATCTGGGAACGGATGCGGGAACTTATAAAAGAAGTTACTTACGGCTTGCAGAGATATAATTTTTCTTATGTGGGAGAAAGGTTAAGGGATTTTACCCATCACGAATTGGCTGATTGGTATCTGGAGGTCAGTAAATTCGAGGACAACAAAGAAGTAAAAAGTCATATTCTATATACTATTTTAAGGGATTTGTTAAAGTTATGGCACCCCTATACCCCTTATGTGACCGAAGTTATGTGGAGCCATTTCAATGATAGCGATCTGATAGTGGCGGAGTGGCCGAACGCCTCCGAGTACCAGTTGAACTGGCCTCGCCGGGGCGGGGAGAATTTTGATCTGATCAAGGACATTATTGCCTCTATTCGCAACGCCCGGGCGGAAAACCAAGTGGAGCCGGGTAAGAAAATAAAGGCCCGGATCCGGGCCGGAGAAAAAAAGGAGATCTTGGAGGCCAATCGACCGGTTATCCAAGGTCTGAGGACCAATATCGAAGAGCTGGAAATAAAAGAAAAAGGAGATAAGATCAATGATGCCATTTATGTCGTGGAAAACGAAGTGGAGATATATTTGGTCGGAGCCATAGACAAGGAAAAGGAAAAGCAGAGATTGGCTAAGCAAACAGAGGAACTGCAAAAGATCCTGCGAAGCAGCGAGGCCAAATTGAACAATGATGATTTTCTGCAAAAAGCTCCCGGCTCTGTAGTAAACAAGGAAAAACAGAAATATGAAGAGGCCCGGGAAGAATTAAAAAGATTACAAAAAAAGCAGGAGGAAATAGAAGAGAGTCAACAGTAAACAGTAAATAGTCAACAGTGGTTTGATTCTCTCCCCTTTTCAAGGGGAGATCAAGAGGGGTTGGCGTTCTATAGTAGAACCCCTCCTATCCTCACCCTTAAAAAGGGCACTTAACCTAATTTACTGTTTACTATTTACCGTTTATTGTATGTTTTAACTTAAGATAAATTTATATTGTTGAAAACAATTTCTTTGTATAATAATTTCTAATTTATATTTTTATGTGGCAACATCCTATATTCTCTTATGTATTTTTAGGTAATCCGATCGGGTCTTGGCTTTTGGCTCTGGCTGTTTTTGTCGGTTCTTGGATAATCCTAAAGCTTTTTTATTATCTGGGTATAGCCAAGCTAAAGCAATTCAGCCAAAAAACCAAGAATCAGATCGATGACCTGGTCATAGACGGAATTCGGGCTATTCGCTGGCCTTTTTATATCATAGTTTCCATTTATGTGGCCCATTTTTTTCTGGATATATCCCCTTGGTTGAATCGAGTCATATTCCTGGTCTTTTTGGCCGGAGTTGTTTATTATGTGATCCGGTTTTTGGAAAGATTGGTCAATTACGGAGTGCAAAAATTGATCGAGGCCAAGGAAGGAGAAGGAGAAGGGATCATTAAATTGGGCGGTTCGGTGATAAGGCTGTTATTATGGTTAGGCGCTTTGCTCTTGATCCTTTCCAATTTGGGTATAAATGTTACTTCTTTGATAGCCGGCTTAGGGGTCGGCGGAATCGCGGTAGCCCTGGCCCTGCAAAGTATTCTGGGAGACCTGTTCAGCTCTTTGGCCATATTATTGGACAAACCTTTTAAGATCGGAGATTTTATAGTAGTGGGTGATAAAATGGGTAATGTGGAGAAGGTGGGGATAAAGACCACTCGGATCAGATTATTGGAAGGAGAAGAGCTGATAGTGGCCAACAGTCTTTTAACTAATTCCCATATTCGGAATTACGGTCCTATGGAGCAGAGAAGGGTCACTTTTCAGGTTGGCGTAGTTTATGGTACTCCTTTGGAAAAATTGAAAAAAGTTCCCGATATAATCAGAAAGAGCATTGAGTCCCAGGAAAAAACAGAGGTGGAGTTCGCCACCTTCAAGGAGTTCGGGGATTCCGCTTTGATATTCGATGTTGCTTTTTATATCCATTTCCCCGAATATGTTGATTACATGAAGACCAGGGAGCAGATCAACCTGGATATAGCCGAAAAGTTCCAAAAGGAAGGCATAGACATGGCCTTCCCGACCACCACGGTACATCTAAAGAAGGAATAAAAATTAAGCTAAAAAGGCTTGGATAATTAAAATTTAGAATTTATGATTTGTTTCGAATTTCGAATTTCGAATTTCGAATTTCCAAAGCTATGACCCTAAAAAGCTATCTAATTCTAATGATGTTCTGCGACTTGGTTTTATGGGGAGTTTTTGGCTATATTATGACCATAGTTGACCCCTTTGCCACTAATTGGCTGGGTTTGGCCCTTTTTTATGTTTCCTTGTTCGTGGCTTTGAGCGGGGCTTTCGCTGTTTTGGGATTTGTGATAAGGTTTGTAGGACTAAAAAAGGAATTGGCTTTCCATTCCGTAAAAACTGCCTTTAGGCAATCTTTTTTATTCGCTTTTTTAATAGTGGCCATGTTGCTTTTGCAGGCGCACGACTTATTTTCCTGGACCAACGCCCTATTCCTGGCCGTGGCCTTAACTTTGTTGGAATTCTTTTTATTGGCCCAGAATCGGGCCCGTTTCAGCAAAAATTAAATAAAATATATGCAAGAAAAAATAGACAAGATCAAACAAGAGGCCCTGGATCGGATCGGAAAAGCGGGCTCTGAGGAAGAGCTTTCCCGGTTGGAAAAGAAATATTTGGGTAGAAAGGGGGAGTTGACCCAAATTCTCAGGGGGTTAAAAGACCTTAGTGGAGAGGAAAGAAAAGAGATCGGCCAAAAGGCCAACCGGATCAAGCAGGAACTGGACTCTTCTTTGAACGAGGCCAGGAAGAGGATTTCCGGCGTTTCTTCGAAAGAAGAGTTTACCGATGTTACTCTACCCGGGGAGGAAATAGAACGGGGTCACTTAAATCCTGTTACCCTGATCCGGAACGAGCTTGAGGATGTTTTTACTTCCTTGGGTTTTATTGTAATGGACGGTCCGGAATTGGAAAGCGATTATTATTGTTTCGAGGCCTTGAACATACCCAAATATCATCCGGCCCGGGATATGCAGGATACTTTCTATATCGATAAAAAAAACCAGGATGGAGAATATGATATGGTTATGAGAACCCACACTTCTCCGGTCCAGATTCGGGGTATGGAGAAATACGGAGCGCCCATAAGAATGGTGGTTCCGGGTCGGGCCTTCCGGAACGAGGATATAGACGCTTGCCATGAGCATACTTTTTATCAGATCGAATGTTTGATGGTGGATGAAAATATTTCTATTGCCAATTTTCGAGATGTGGTCAAAGAAATGCTTTCCGGGATCTTTAAGCAGGAGGTCAAGGTCAGATTGCGGCCGGCCTATTTTCCTTTTGTGGAACCCGGTTTTGAGGTGGACATGAGTTGTACTATCTGCGGTGGTCAGGGTTGCCCCAGTTGCAAGAATACCGGTTGGTTGGAGATGGGAGGGGCCGGCATGGTCCATCCCAATGTTTTGAAATTCGGCGGAGTGGATCCGGAGGAATATAGCGGTTTTGCTTTCGGTTTCGGTATGGACCGGATCGCCATGATGAAATTCGGGATCAATGATATCCGGGTCTTCAATGGCGGGAATTTGAAAGACCTGCAACAGTTTTAATTATTATATTGTTTTATTGTTTTTATGTTCTAGTGTTTTAATGTTTTAATATATGAATACCCAAAAATTAATACAATTCTGCCAAGAATATTTAAAAACTGATCAATTTCAGGATTTTTGTCATAATGGTTTACAAGTGGAAGGCGTTTCCAAGGTAAAAAAGATCGTAAGCGGGGTCAGTTTGTCCCAGGAGTTGCTCCGGCAGGCAGTAAAAAAAGAAGCGGATATGATAATGGTCCATCACGGGATATTCGGGAAACAAATAGGTGCCCTTCCGGTGATCGAAGGATTTGTAAAGGAAAGGATAAAGATGCTACTGGAAAACAATATCAACTTGGCCGGTTTTCATTTGCCCCTGGACGCTCATCCGGAAATAGGTAACAATGCTGCTTTGTGCCAAAAATTGGATCTTAGTAATTTAAAACCCTTTGATATCGGATTTGTGGGAGAACTGGAACAGGAAATAAGTTTCCGGGACCTGGTGGACCGGGTGGAGGAAAGATTGAACACCCGGAGTTACACCATTGCCGCCGGTCCGGACAAGATAGGTAAAGTGGGTATAGTTTCCGGAGGGGCTTCGGAAGATTTTCTGGAAGCCCGGAAGAATGAAGCAGATGTTTTTATAACCGGAGAAGTAAAGGAATTCGTGGTTCGGGCGGTGGAAGAGACCGGGATCAATTTTATAGCCGCCGGCCATTACAACACCGAAAAGGACGGCATTTACAACTTGGGAGAATTGCTAAAGAAGGAATTCGGAGTCGAGCATGAATTCATAGACATTCCCTGTGATATTTAATTCATTGTTCAATTGCTACATTGCTAAATTGTTGGTAATAGAACAATGGAGCAATGTAACAATGTAACAATGTAACAATGTAATTTTATGTTTTTATCCTACAATTGGTTACAAGATTTAGTAAAATTACCGCAATCGGCTACGCCGGAAAAACTTGGTGATGACCTGACCATGCACACGGTGGAAATAGACGGAGTGGAGCCGCAAGCTCAAAAGTTCCGGAATGTGGTTATGGGTCAAGTTTTGGCCGTGGAACCTCATCCGAACGCGGATAGGTTGCAGTTGTCTCAAGTGGATACCGGTGATAAAGAGGTCCGGCGGATAGTCTGCGGCGCTTCTAATTTAAAGCAGGGACAGACAGTGGCCGTGGCCTTGCCCGGGGCGGTATTGGCCGACGGAACCGAGATCAAAGAAACTCAGGTCAGGGGTGAAGCTTCCCAGGGCATGATATGCGCCGAGGATGAGCTGGGCCTGGGAGAAGGTCATGACGGGATCATGGTCTTTGAGGAAAAAAAGGCCAAGCCGGGCCAAGCTTTGGCGGAATATTTAGAATTAGACGATATTTTGTTTGAAGTGGATAACAAGTCCATTACTAATCGTCCGGACTTGTGGGGCCATGCCGGTATTGCCAGAGAGATAGCTTGTTTTTTAAATACCAAGAACACTAAACTTTTTAAGCAAATAGTTGAGGCCGAATTGGCCAAGTCCGAAACCGGGGATATCGAGGTTAAGGTGGATAATTTTGATCTCTGTCCCAGGTATATGGCTTTAAAGGTGGACAATATCAAGGTAGAGGAGTCTCCTAAATGGATGCAGGAGAGATTGTCCGCGGTCGGAATCAGGCCTATTAACAATATAGTAGATGTTACTAATTATGTAATGTTGGAATTGGGTCAGCCCATGCATGCTTTTGACGGAGAGAAAGTGAAAAAAATAGTGGTTCGGGAGACCAAGGCCGGAGAGGCCATAACCACCCTAGATGGAGAGAAAAGGGATTTAGAAGAGGGGATTTTGGCTATAACCGACGGCGAGAATCCCATAGCTGTTGCCGGAGTAATGGGAGGCGAGAACAGCGAGATCAACGAGGATACTACTTCCATTATTTTGGAATCAGCTAATTTTGAGTCCACTTTGATCAGAAAAACCTCTCAGAAATTGGGCTTGAGGACCGAATCCTCTATGAGGTTTGAAAAAAGCTTGGACCCCTGTTTGGCCGAATTGGGCTTGGCCCGGGCCAAGCAATTGTTGGAAAAGATCTGTTCCGGAGCTCGGATTTCCGGTGAAGCCGTGGATATTTATGATACCGAGAAGGAGAATTTTGGATTTAGTAAGGGGCCGATAGAGCTTGGCCTGGAATGGCTTTCCCGGATGATCGGTCAAGAAATAGAAGAAGAAAAAATAATCGAAATATTAAAAAGTTTGGGTTTTGAAGTGGACCGGGGTTCCGAGGGCAATTTAAGCGTTTCCGTGCCCAGTTGGAGGGCTACCAAGGATATTTCCATTAAAGAAGACCTGGTCGAGGAGGTGGCCCGGATCTACGGTTACGAGAATATAGAACCCCAACCGGCCGCTGTGGACCTGGAAAAGCCCCTGTCCAACAAGAACAGAGAGTTGGAAAGAAGAGTAAAAAATATTTTAAGCGAGGGGGCGACAATGACCGAAGTCTATAATTATTCTTTTGTCGGCGAGGACAAGCTAAAAAAGATAGGACTTGATCCGACCGATTATATTCGGCTGGCTAATCCTTTTTCCTCCCAGCACGCTCTACTCAGGCAGAACTTGGTTCCCAACCTTTTGGAGAATATCAGACTTAACCAGCCCAATTATTCCCGGATCAGTATTTTTGAGGTCGGGGAGATATATTTGAATATTGACGGCGAAGTAAGCAAGGACCCGCAAAGCGGAGAAACCCTGCCCTACCAAGAGAAGAGATTGGCCTTGATGGAGGCCGGAGATGGCAAAGATGATGTTTTTTTCCGTATCAAGGGAAAAGTGGAGCATCTTTTGGCTCATTTTGACCTCGAGGTGGAATACGCTCCCGGCGAGACTCCGTCGGCCTGGGTTCGGGACGATGTTTTTGCCCACATTACAGTCCAAGGAAAAATAATAGGTGTGGTGGGCCAAGTGGACAAAAAGGTTTTAAAGAATTTGGGCATCAAAAAAGAAGTGGCCGCGGCAGAGATCAACTGGCCCCAGTTTTATGAGGTTACGGCCGCCCAGCCGGAAAAACAATACCAATCCCAGCCCAGATACCCGGCCTTGGTAAGGGATCTGGCATTTGTGGTTGATGCTAAAATATTGTATAATGATATCAAAGAAGAAATAGAGAATTTTCAGGAGTTAATAGAAAAAGTGGAGCTTTTTGATGTTTATCAGGGTGAGAAATTGGGTAAGAACAAAAAGAGTCTGGCCTTCCATGTTAGCTATCGGTCTTTGGAAAAGACTTTGACCTCGGAAGAGGCGGAGCAGGTGCAAACAGATCTGATAAAAAGATTGGAGGATAAGTTCCAGGCCCAGATCAGGGATTTTTAGAAAATCATTCTCGTTCCATGAAGGAGGTGAAAAAGATAAAAAAGATACCCACTGCCAACTTGTTGGCTTTTATTTATTCCATAGTGGGATTTGTTTTCGGAGTGGGTTTTTATTCCTTTTTTGTGATCAGCGCTATAGTGCACGATCATGTACGCGGGGCCTTAAGTGATTTTGTATTGGTTAATATTATGTTCACTATTCTTTTGGGCTTGGTCGTGGCCTTTTTCACCGGACTTTTGGGGTGGCTGTTGGGATTTATTTTTTCCTTGTTGTATAATTTATTTGCTGACAAGGTCCATGGGGCCCAACTGCACCTTGAAGATAAAAATTAATTCAATATATGAATTTTATCAGTTCCAGCCAGGATATAATGTATTTGGTCATAGCGGTCTGCGTGGCCGTGTTTACCTTTTTTATCTGTTGGATACTTTATTATACCGTTTTTTCTATTCGGAATCTTTTTAAAATAACTAAAGAGGCCCGGGAGTCGGTGGATAAATTGCACAAGATCCTGGCCAATTTAAAAGAAAAATTAGATTCAACTTTTTCTTATATTTATTTGGTCGAAGAGGGAGTGAAAAAACTCTCCGACCTCATCAGCGACCACAAGAAAAAGACCTCTTCTTCCAAGACCAAGAAAAAAAGCTCTTCCACTAAAAAGAGCTATCCCAAAAAATAGGGAAGAAGCAAGTATTGAGTATTAAGAATCAAGCGGGACCCTGTGGCCGCTTGTTTTTTGTTTCGTGATTCTTGCTTCTTTTTTTATTCTTCTTTTTTGTGCCCGCATTCCTTGTTGCTGCATTTGGAGCCGTTTTTCTGGGATATCATCAGAGAGCCGCACTCCGGGCATTTTTCTCCGGTGGGTTTGCTCCAATAAGCGTTCTTGCAGTCCGGGTAATTGTCGCAAGCGTAGAAGACTCCGCGCTTGCTTCTTTTTTGTACGATCTCGCCCTGGCCGCACTTGGGGCATTTGATCCCGGTGGAGTTCTTGTTTTCTTCAATGGCCTTGATGTTTTTGCATTTGGGGTAGCCGGAGCAGGCCAAAAAGGGTCCGTATTTGCCGTTTTTGATGACCATGGCCGAGCCGCATTTGTCACAGGTTTCGTTTTTGTACTTTTCCTCTAATTTTTTGATCTCTTCATCCTTTTCCTGTTTTTCCCCGTTTTCATTCAAGGGTTTGATGTTTTTGCAGTCGGGAAAGCCGCTGCAAGCCAAAAATTTGCCGAAACGGCCGGTTTTGACGACCATTTCCGACCCGCATTTGTCGCAGGTCTCGTTGGATTTTTCTTCCGGCATAATGTCTTGTTTGTTTAGTTCTTGATATTTTTGTTCCAAATTTTGGTGGAAGGGTTCATAGAATTCCTTGACCACCGGTTGCCATTCCTTGCCTTCCTCGGCTATTTTATCCAGATCCTCCTCCATTTGGGCGGTAAACTGGTAATCCACTATTCTGGGAAAGTGATTGACCAAAAGATCATTGACCACATAAGCAATGTCAGTCGGAGCCAGTTTTTTGTTGTCATCCCGGTTAACATAATTTCTGGTAATAATAGTGGAAATAGTCGGAGAATAAGTAGACGGACGGCCGATACCGTATTTTTCCAGTTCTTTTACCAGTCCGGCGTCGGAATATCTGCCCGGGGGTTTAGTAAAATGTTGTTCACTGCTTAGATCGGATAAATTCAAATCTTCTTTTTCTTTTAGGTCGGGAAGTTCCAGTTCTTTGCTTTTTTCCGGATATATTTTTAAAAATCCCGGAAATTTCAGGATCTGTCCGGTGGCCCGGAACTGGTATGGAGTTTGGTCGGCGTCAATATCCACGGTAGTGGTGTCCATTACGGCCGGAGGCATTTGTCCGGCTACCGTTCTCTGCCAGATAAGTTGATATAATTTGAATTGTTGAGGGTTTAAAGAACCCCTAATGCTTTCCGGGTTTCGGTTGACATCAGTGGGCCGGATAGCTTCGTGTGCTTCTTGGGCTCCTTTGGATTTGGTCTTGAATCTTCTGGGAGAAGACAGGGAATAATCCTTGCCCAGATCTTTTTCCAAATATTTTTTAGTGTCTTGCAGGAACTTTTCCGCCAAGTTGACCGAGTCGGTTCTCATATAGGTGATCAAACCTACTTGACCTTCCCCGCTTATATTCACACCTTCATAAAGTTGCTGGGCGGTCATCATGGTCTGTTTGGCGCTAAAACCGAACCAGCGGTTGGCTGTTTGTTGCAGAGTGGAAGTGATAAAAGGGGCGGGTGGATTCTTTTTGCTTTCTTTTTTTTCTACTTTAGCTACGGAATAAGAAGCGTTTTTTAGGTCGGTCAGTATTTGATCCGCTTGCTCTTTATTTTTTATATAAAGTTTGTTTATGGTTTTACCTTCTATTTTATTCAACTTGGCGGTAATTTGAGACCCCGCGGAGTTTTTACCGGCAAAAACTCCGGTAATGCTCCAATATTCCTGGGGGTCGAAGGCCAGGATCTCCCTTTCCCTTTCCACTATTAATCTTACCGCCACACTCTGCACTCTTCCGGCGGACAGTCCTTTTACTACTTTTTTCCATAAAAAGGGAGACAATTCATAACCAACCAGACGATCCAAGATCCTTCTGGCTTGCTGGGCTTTCACCAGGTTCATGTCCACTTCTCTGGGGGCCTCCAAAGCTTTGTTTATAGCTTCTTCCGTTATTTCATGAAAAACTATCCTTTTGGTTTTTTCCGGCGGAAGTTCAAGGGCCTTGGTCAGATGCCAGGCGATAGCTTCCCCTTCTCGATCTTCATCGCTGGCCAGGATCACATTCTCCGCTTTTTCCGATTCTTTTTTTAGGTTATTTACGGTCTTTCTGGCCTTGGTGGGTATGATATATTGGGGCTCGAATTCGTTTTCCGTATCAATACCCATTTTGCTTTTGGGTAAGTCTCGGATATGACCAAAAGAGGATTGGACTTTGAATTTGTTCCCCAAAAATTTATTTATGGTCTTGGCCTTAGTCGGAGATTCCACAATAATTAGCTCCATAATTTTCAAGTGATTAGTTTTTAAATAAAGTTCGTTTTTAAAATAGTATTAATTTCGACTGGTCTTATGGCAGCGTTTTATCTTGATCTGTGTTTCTTTATGTTCTTGTGTTTTTATGTTTTCTTGTTTTCATGTTCTAGTATTTTCGCGTTTCATTCCACTATAGCATATTTGCTGCATTTTTCTAAATCCGAATTTTAATCTACTTTAATGAATTTCATTCCTCCGACATTGCGGGTTAAGCCCCTGATCTCCATTTGGGCCAGCTTGGTATTCAGGGTAGTTATATCCAGGCCGCTGAGCTTGACCAGGTATTCGACATGAAGAGGGGAATATCCCAGGCAGGAGAATATCTTTTTTTCTTGCTTGTCCTTAAAACTAGGTCCGCGATTATTATTTGTAGAGGATTTTTCCTTAACAGTCAAATTCAAAATAGAAGCTATATCTTCGGAGTTTAAGATGGCCTGGGCTCCTTTGCGGATCAGGGCATTGGTTCCCCGGGACGGAGGAGAAAAAATGTTTCCGGGCAGAGCCATTATATCTCGGTTTTGTTCCAGGGCGAAATTCGCGGTTATCAAAGCTCCGGATCTGGTCTCCGCCTCCACCACCAGAATCGCTTGGCTTAATCCGGCTATGATCCGGTTTCTTTGCGGAAAATGATGTTTAAGGGCCGGGGTTTCCGGAGGAAATTCTGATATCAGGTTGCCGCCGGACTCCAATATTTGGCGGGCCAGGCCTTGGTTTTGGGGTGGAAATATGGTTTTTTCATCCAGGCCGCAGCCCAGCACCGCCATGGTATCGGCCTTTTGGGAAACAGCGGTTCGGTGGGCCTGGGCGTCTATACCCAGGGCCAGACCACTGGTGATGCTTATTTCTTCCTGATAATTGTTCAGTAAAGGAGGCAAGAGATTTTCCAAGGCCTGGATACCATAGTCCGAATTTTTCCGGGATCCTACCACCGCCAAGCTGATTTTTTGGCTTGCGGGAATTTTTCCTTTATAATAAAGAATAACCGGGGGATTGTATATCTCTCTTAAGAGTTCCGGGTAATCCGGATCTTGAAGCCCTAAAATTTGGATATTTTCTTGGTCCAATTTTTTTATTTCTTGATCCGGGTCCAAGCTCCTTTTAAAGTCGATAAAGTCTTCCGCTATTTTCTTTTCGATGCCGGCCTCTCGAAGTTCCCGGGTGCTGGCCCGGAAGGCCTTTTCGAAAGAAGAAAAATATCGGGCTAGCTTGTTTAAACGAACCGGACCTAATTGGCTTGATAAGTTAAGTAAATGGAGGTAAAGATTATCAGTGGAGATGGACATATTGACAGGATAGTTAAATTGTGTTAATATGAAAAGTTATTTTGAGTAATGGCCCTCAGGACAACTGCCTAGAAGTAGTTTACGGTTAAGCTTCCCTCCTGGCTTAATCGTAACTTTAAATAAGGTAATCCTTGGCTTCTAGGCAGTTGTTGTGGGGGTCATTTATTTTTTGGATAAAAAGAGCAATACCTGATTCTTCGGGTATTGCTCTTTTGTTTTTTTAGTCTGTTGGTTGAGAAAATAATGGAAGCGACATGGAGATATCTGTGTTTAGATCCCTATTTCTTCTCGGTCCAGTATTGCGGTAATGGTCTCCGAGAGGGTTTTTAGTTCTTCGGAAGAGAATTTTTGTAAGACAAAGTCGGCTGTATTGGTGGAATACGGGGAGGCAATACCCAAGCGAATGCGTTTAAAATTTTTGGTTTTTAAATGATCTATTATGGATTGGACTCCCTTGTGGCCGGCACTTCCGGAATCAGTAGCCACCCGGTATTCGCCCAAGGGCAGGTCCTTATCGTCGTGGATCACTGTCAGCACCGAGCTCAGGTCGGAATCCTTTTTGATCAAGCCCAGTTTTCTGGGCAAAAGTTTATAATAAGCCAGGGCGGCTTGGACGGATATCCCGGAATTGTTCATCAGGGTCAGGGGTTTTAGCAGAATATCGCCCCGGATTTCACTGGTCAGGGCTTGGAATTTTTTTTGACTCTGCCAGGAAGAGCGGTATTGTTCAGCTAAAGCATCCACCGCTATGAATCCGGCGTTGTGCCTGGTTTTTTCGTATTTTTTTCCGGGATTTCCCAGACCCGCTATGATCTGCATATGTTTAGCTTTTATTTTCTTTGGAATTTTGGGCCGGCAAAACATCGATGTTTATAGGGGTGCCCAGGAAACCGAACCTTTCCCGCAATTTGTTCTTGATGAAGCGGACATAGGAGAAGTGTAGGGTATCCTTGGATCCTATTTTGACCGTAAAACGGGGAGGGGCGGTTTTGGTTTGGTTTATCTTGTAGATATACGGCGGTTTCACCCCCTTGGCTTTGGCCGGCGGATGTATCTTGACTATATGGGACAGGAGATTGTCCAACTGGGATTGGCTTAATTCGGTTTGTCTTTGTTCATGCACCTCCATTAAAGTGTCCCAAATTTTTTTAACCTTGCTTCCGGTTCGGGCGGAAATAAAATGGATCGGAGCCCAAACGGCGTAAGGGAATTTATGGCGAATGTATTCGGTGTATTCTTTGGTGTTTTTTTCTTCCACTTTATCCCATTTATTGGCCACTATGATCAAGCTTTTGTTTCTTTCGAAGATTTCTTCCACCAGTTTAGCATCTTGGTGGGTGATACCTTCGTGGATATCCAGGACCAATATGGCGATATCCGATCTTTTCAGGGCCCGCAGGGATTTGGAGATACCAAATTTTTCCAGACCCTTACTTTTATTTCCTTTCTTACTGATCCCGGCCGTATCCACCAGGGTTATGGCCGTATCTTGGTAAGTTACTTCCATATCTTGGGGTTCCCGAGTGGTATGAGGAAGGTCGCTTATGATCACCCTTTCTTCCTCAGTCAAAGAATTGAGCAAGGAGGATTTACCCACATTGGGTTTGCCGATAATACAAGCTTTGATCTCTTTTCGGTCTTCCGGCGGTTGCGGTTCCTTTTTTTCCGGCCGAGAGGGGAGATTCTTCACTACCTCGTCCAAAAGATCCCCGGTTCCGCTACCGGTCATAGCCGAGATGGAGTGAGGATCTCCGATATTTAATTGATAAAAATCGGCAGTTTCGCTTCGGTATTTGGCATGGTCGATCTTATTGACCACCAGTAAGGTCTTTTGGGGGTATTTCTTTTTTAAAAAAGAGGCCAAGGCCTCATCTTGAGGGAGAAGCCCACTTCGACCGTCGGTTACAAACAGGATCAAGTCGCTTTGCTTCAGGAATTCCAGGGCTTGTTTTTGGACCGCTTTTTCTATGGTGGTTACCTTTCCTTTTTTGAATTTTGAACCCAGCATTTCTTCCGTGTCCTCGTCCATTATACCCCCGGTATCTATCAACTCCATTTTCCTGCCCTGCCATTCCAGGGTTTTTTTGTTACTATCTCTGGTGGTGCAGGCCTGTTTAGAGGTTAGGGCGTGCTTTTTTTCGGTCAGGCAATTAAAAAGGGTGGATTTACCCACATTGGTCCTGCCAAAGATGGTTACCAGAGGGAGATTTTGCTCTTGCTTTTTCATTGTTGGTTTAATATTTATTAGAGGCGCTTTGGCCCAGTATCAACAGGAAATCCGGTTTTTCCGAGATATTGTCCTTGGCCACATCTTCCTTGATATCCTCTTGCAGCCAATCCGGTATACTAAAGGCCACATTGGCGTCGGTTTCTTCTTTTAATACTTTTAGAGGTTCTAATTTATTGCCAAAAGTAAGATCGTAAATAACCGATTTTTGAAAATTCTTTTTTTCGCTGTTGCCTACTCGGGTTATCTGGAAGCCCTGCTTTTCCAGGTCTATGGAGCTTCTTCCGGCCAGGCCGTTGATCCAAGTCCCGTTCCTTATTTCCAGGGTGGCGTCTTCAACCTTTTCTTTTTGTTGGGATTGATCTTTATTTTGGGAGAAAATGTTTTTTACCATATATTGGACTTCCTCAAAGTCTCCCCCTTTGGGCAGTAGGATATAGCCGGTGGAAGTGGAGGTGTAGGATCGGAGCAAACCCTGCGGACCGGGCTCCAGGACTTGTCGGATAATGTTTTCGGTTTGTATATCCTTGCCCATATTCCATAATTTTATTATCTCCCAGATCTCCATATTGGTGCTGACATGATTGTCCAGTTCCTTCATCACATCCATTATCAAGGAGGGCTTCATTAAAAGATCAGTGGATTTGAATTTTTCCTTGACCGCATGTAAAAGTTTTTGTTGCCTTCTGGCCCGGGAGAAATCGGAGCCCTGAGGACCCTGGGCATGCCGGGAACGGACATATTTCAGGGCCAATTCGCCATCCATGTGCTGCCAACCCTTTTCAATGTGTAGGTGTTCGTATCTGGAATTATAATTCTCCGCATCTTCTTTGCCCATTACCGGGTATTTGTAATCATCCAGGGTTTTTTCTACATAAATATCGACCCCGCCCAGGCGGTTCACCACATTTATAAAACCCTGAAAGTCGGCTCTGGCATAATAATGAATAGGTATGTCCAGCAGACCCTCCAGGGTTTGGGCGGTAGCCCGACCGCCGCTGCCCTTTTCCTCTGATTCGGCATAGGCGTTAACGGCATTGATCTTTCTCCTTCCGATTCCGTCGATGGGTACGGTCAGATCCCGGGGGATGGAGATCATAGCCACTTCTTTGGTCGAGGGTTTAATGCTTCCCAAAATTATGGTATCAGCCAAATAAGAACCCTGATGTCCTTTGCCTCCCATCCCCAAAAGTAAAATGTTTATCCGATCGTTCTTTTCGCCCCTTAATTCTTTATCCGAGCTTTCCACCAGGTGTTTGATCTGACCTATTACCGGGATCTTATTGAAAAATTGATTTGATTTTTCCGCCACTATACCATTGGAAAAAATAACCCCGATTATAATAAAAAACACCCCTACAAAGATAAGGGCTTTTCCGGCTTTTCCGGCCTTGCTTTTCGGGGGTTGCGGTCGAGAAAATTCCGGGGTCTCCTCCCGTGTTTCTTGTTCTTGTTCCAGTTCTTCCGCTCGTTCGGGGTCTATTCCTTTTTCTTCCATTTCTTTTCTTCTTTTGATCTCTCTGATATCAAGCATGTTCATAGGCCAGGGTGGTTATTTTTTTATAATAGCAAATTCCGGACCTTTGGCCCTTATTTGGTCGGGGTGCTGGGAATCGAACCCAGACTACACCCACCCCATGGGCGCGTACTGGCCGTTATACTACACCCCGTAGTTCATATTAATTAAATTACCACAATGTTTTATTTTTTTCAATCTGGAAAACTCGGGATCTGTTCCTGGCGATAAAAATAATTATGGTTTATAATTAATCCAGTATGACCAGTAAGTGTACACAAAAATTGACCACTTGGCAAGAGCGGGTTTGGGAAGCGGTTCGGGCCGTGCCCCCGGGTTTTGTAACTACCTATAAGGAGGTGGCCGGTTTCGCCGGTTCCTCCGGATCGGCCCGAGCGGTGGGCCATCTCTTGGCAAAAAATTCCAAACTTGTTATTATTCCTTGTCACAGGGTGGTGAAAAGTAGCGGCGAGGTCGGAGGGTATGCTCGGGGAAAGGAAGAAAAGAAAAGATTGTTGCGAAAGGAAGGAGTAAAATTTGTTTCCGACAACAAAGTGGACCTGGAAGAATGTTTTTTTAATTTAATTGCTTAGAAATTTATAAAGGTAAATAAGTATACTTAAGCTTTTTGGTGTGTTGGTTTATTGGTATATTAGTATATTGGTGGATTTGTTTATTAAACACAATTCACCGATCTACCAATATAACTAACCGGTATTACGAATTCAATTTTTTATAAGGAATCCATAGAATTATCTGAAGTAATTTTGATTTAAGGGGCGACTAGCCCTTCGACAAGCTCAGGGCGGGCAAGCTCAGGGGTTATCCCGCAAAACCGGCCTCACTTTGTTCGGTCGGTGCGGGACAAGGAGCGCTCGCTATTGTTTTTTATTAGCACCCTTAGCTCAGCTGGTTAGAGCGCTGTCTTCACATGGCAGAGGTCGTAGGTTCAAGTCCTACAGGGTGCACATTCTCATTTTGTGATTTTAGGATTTATGACTTCAGATTTAAAAAATCATAAATCCTAAATCCTAAAATCATCAAATGAGAATGGGCCGTTAGCTCAGCTGGCCAGAGCGCTCGCGTCGCATGCGAGAGGCCGCGGGTTCGAATCCCGCACGGTCCACTAATAAAAAAGCACGGCACGGATGTGTTGTGCTTTTTTATTGGAGCTGTGCGTGTTGTGAGAAGAGGTGGAAATTTTAAAATTTCAAAAAAAACAAAAAGACCTTTATAGATTTCTCTAGAGATATCTATAGAGAAAGATCGTTCCACCGCCAAATTGTTTTAATGTTTTCATGTTTTATTTTTCATTGCTATATTGTTTTCATGTTCTAGTGTTTTCATGCTTCATTGTTTCTTTGTTTTCATGCTTCATTGCTCCATTGCTAAATTGTTTTAATGTTTTCATGTTCTAGTGCTTTCATGTTTTTTTGATATTTTCAGCGGGTTCTCAGCCCACTACCCCACACACAAAAAACCGACCCACAAGGGGTCGATTTTTAGTGTGCGGGCAGC
>CAZPEL010000010.1:18457-26656 GCA_964585585.1 uncultured Gammaproteobacteria bacterium
GTGCGGGCAGCGGGAATCGAACCCGCATCTCCAGCTTGGAAGGCTGGCATAATGAACCATTATACGATGCCCGCCTACGCTGATTATTGCAAGCAATAATCAGCTTCGGCGGGCAGGCCCGCTTAAAATAAAACGGATCTGCCCTGTAAATTTTGTGATTTGTAGAATATTTTACTTTGTAAGTTTACGTTTTATTGGAGGAATAGTCAAGAGAAGAGCGAGGACGATCAGGATTAAGCTGGCCACTTGCGGAAGGCGTAGGCCGAAAACCATCGGGGTTTCATCTATTCTCAGGAATTCCATTCCGAACCTGAGTATGGAGTATAATATCAGGTAGGCGGCCACTATTATTTCCCAACTGGTTTTTTGTTTTTTGATGATCCAAATATGCAACCCGATCAGTATTAAAAATATCAGAATATTTCCCAGGGACTCATACAAAAAAGTGGGATGAAAATATTCAAAATTCAAGAAATTCAGGGGGCGGTTGATAAGGTTGATGGGTATACCCCAGGGCAGGTCGGTGGGTCGTCCGAACAATTCTTGGTTGAAGTAATTGCCCCATCTTCCTATGGCCTGGGCCAGGGCCAGGGCCGGGGCCACTATGGAGGTCAAAAGCCAGAAGTTCTTTTTGAAATTTGCGGATAGGCCGCTGGCAAACCGGGCGAACAGGAATATTATCAAGATCCCGGCTATAATAGCCCCGTGGATGGCCAGACCCCCTTGCCATATCTTTAAAATATCCACCGGATTTTTTAGGTAGTATTCATATTGCAAGCCCACATGATACAGCCGGGCTCCGATAATGCCGCCCAAGACCAGCCAAAAGGCCAGGTCCAGGACCATTTCCGAAGAGACCCGATAATATTTAGCCAATTTAATGGCCATCAGGATGCCGGCCAGAATGCCCAGAACTATACAAAAACCGTACCAATGGATCTCGATGCCATTCCAAGAAAAAAGAATGGGTTGCGGGCGAAAAGAATGAAGTAGATCTATCATGGCTTGAAATTATTAAGCATTTCCTTATTGTAATTGTGACCCTTTTCCGGCTTTAAGTCAATTCGGGCCCTAAAAATCTCTTTGTTTTTTGTCTCGGTTTATGTTAAGATTTTAATATAACAAATATTTTTAAATTATGGATTTGGATAATCATTCGAAATTTTTGGAAGAGTTGGATCCCGGCCAAGTGGGGGATTCCATTGCTTGTTTGCCGGATCAGATAAGCCAGATCCTGGAAGATGCCGAGGCGGTGGATATACCGGCCTCCCATAAGGATGTGGACAAAGTGGTTTTGAACGGAATGGGCGGCTCCAATCTGGGCGCCAGGATCATTCAATCGCTTTTTGAAAAAGAATTGTCAGTGCCGGTGATCATTACTCCCGGTTACATAGTTCCCGGTTATGTGGATGACAAGACCTTGTTTATTTTTTCCTCCTATTCCGGCGGCACTGAAGAGCCCTTGAGTGTATTTCCCGAGGTTCGGAATAGGAAGGCCAAGATGATCGGGGTTACTTCCAGCCACGAAGACAACAAACTTGAAAAATTAATGTCTGAACAGGACTTTCCCGGTTTTGCTTTCAAGCCCCGGCACAACCCTTCCGGTCAACCCAGATTGGGCTTGGGTTATTCTATTTTTAGTATTTTGGCTGTTCTGGATAAATTGGGATTGATCCACTTGGACCGCTCCGAAGTTGAAGAGGCCATTAAATTTTTAAAGGAAAAAAATAAATCCTGGAGACCGGAGATTGAGACCGGCAACAATCGGGCCAAGGAGATAGCCCAAGAATTAAAGGGCAGGATCCCCGTTTTGATAGGCGCGGAATTCCTGGAGGGTAATCTCCATACTTTTCGGAATCAAATGTGCGAGAACAGCAAGAATTTCGCCGATTATCTGACTTTGCCGGACCTAAACCATTTTCTTTTGGAGGGTCTGGCCCATCCGGCGGGCAATAAAGACAATTTGGCCTTTTTGTTTCTGGATTCGGACCAGTATTCTCCGGAGGTGAGAACAAGAAGCAAATTGACCAAGCAAACAGTGGAGAAAAACGGGATCAAGACCTTGGAATATCGGGCGGAAAGCGGGTCCCGGCTGGGTCAATCTCTGGAAATACTGCAATTGGGGGCTTGGATCACTTTTTATTTTTCTATTATTAATGAGGAAGACCCTTCTCTTATACCCTGGGTGGATTGGTTTAAGAAAAAATTAAAGGAATAATTCTTAAATATTTTAATTTATGAAAAGATTAATATTCATTCTCATTGGTTTGATCATAATTACGGCCTTGGTGGTTTTGGGGGTAAGGTATTTCAGTCCCAGCCAAACCGGAGAGCAGAATAACGGCCCAACCCAGTCGGAGCAGGGCAAGAATTCCCCGGAACTGGAGGAGAATATCAGAATATCCTCTCCTCAGGCCATGCAGGCCGTGACCAGCCCGATAACCATCAAGGGAGAGGCCCGCGGATCTTGGTTTTTCGAGGGTGTTTTTTCCGCCCAAGTTCTGGACGAGAACGGCAAAAAATTGGGAGAAGGAAATATCCAAAGCCAAGGCGACTGGATGACCGACCAGTTCGTGTCCTTTGAGGGACAGATTGAATTTTCCACCCCGACCACCACTACCGGCCAGGTGGTCCTGGAAAAAAGCAACCCTTCCGGCAAACCGCAGAATTCGGAAAAAAGGGTGATAGTGGTCGAATTCCCGGAAGCCGATACCGGCCGCCGTTAATTTAAAATCCTTGAACATAAAAACAGCTCTTTTTTCAGGGCTGTTTTTTAATGTATAAAAAAATTCCTTTTTAGGAATTTTCTTTTTTCGGGGTGATCCATTTTTTGACCTTGTTGATCTTGCTGGGCGGCAAGTTCTCCTTGATCTTGGTTTGGCTTTTGTGAGATTTAACGAATTTGAGCCATTTGGAGCTTGGATGCTTTTTGGAAGATTTGGTTATTATTTTTACGGAATCGCCATTTCTTAATTCCGTGTCCAAGGGAACTCTCTTGCTGTTAACTTCGGCCCCCACAGCCCTGTTTCCGACATCGGTATGAATGGAATAGGCGAAATCTACGGGGGTGGCGTCCTTGATCAGCTTGATCAGGTCTCCCTTGGGGGTAAAAACGAATATTCTATCCTTTAAAACATTGAATTTGATCTTATTAACGAATTCGTAATTGTCCAAGGCGTTTTTTTGGAGATCGAATATTTCTTGTACCCACTTGGGCGGAGTTTTATCCATAAATCCTTGCTGGCGTCGATAATACCAATAGGCCGAGATTCCATAAAGAGCTTCGCGGTGCATTTCTTTGGTTTTGATCTGGAATTCAGTCAAAATTCCGTCCGGCCCGAAGACCGTGGTATGGATGCTTCTATAGCCGTTGGTCTTGGGTAAGGCGATATAGTCTTTAAAAAGGTCGTTTTTGGGGCGCCACAAGGAGTGGATCATCCCCAATATTTTATAACAATCGCTTACGGATTCGGCGGTGATTATAATGGCAAAGGTGTCGTGTAAACTTTCTATTTCTTGGTCCTTGTCCTTGGTTTTTTTAAAAATGCCGTAAAAGGGCTTGTAAAGGTCTATGGCGTTGTAGTTGACCTGGGCTTTTTGGAGCTCTTTGTATAAAATGTTTTTGGTTTTTTGAATATGGTTTCTTATTTTGGGTCCTTCTTTGATTTCGAATTTGTATTTTATTTTTTCATATTCTTGGGGATAAAGATATTTGAAACACCAATCCTCCATTTGCCATTTCAACTCCCATACTCCCAACAACCAAGCAATGGGCACATACACTTCCAAGACCTCTTTGGCTATTCTTTCCCGCTTTTCCGGGGAATGGATATGAAGGGTCTGCAGGTTGTGCAGGCGATCCGCGAATTTTATTAGAACCACCCGCAGATCCTTGGCCATGGCCAGAAACATTCTTTTTAAATTCCTGACATATCTGTCCTCACCCCTGTATTTAACTTTTTCCAGTTTGGTGATCCCTTTGATCAGCTTGGCTATTTCTTCTCCGAATTCTTCTTTTATTTTTTTAAAAGAAACCGATGTGTCCTCTACCACATCGTGCAACAGGCCGGCGGCCACAGTGGTTGAGTCCGCCTGGATCTGGGCCAAGGTATAAGCGGTTTGTAGGCAGTGTTCAAAGTAGGGCTCGCCGGTTTTCCGGTATTGCCCTTCATGGGCTTTTTTGCCAAAATGGTAGGCTGAAACAATCAGGTCGATGTCCGCCCCGGGATCGTTTTCGCGCACTTTTTGGATAATTGTATCAATATCCATATATTTTTAATTTTGGCAAAATTATATATTTTATTATACAACAATCATTATTAGATGATAAGACGAAAACAGCTTTTAGTCAAATTTTTCCGGATTTATTGATTTTCACCCGAGAGAATGTCTTTTTAGTGTTGACTTGGAATTAATTTTATGTTAAAAAGAAAAGTCATTTAACAGGTTGTTCTTTAAAAAATAAAAGAAAAAGGAGGAAGCTACTATGGATACTTTAATTGACATTTTAATTGACATTGAGTTTATAATTTTTTTTCTTGCTTTAATTTTTCTTTTTTTATTCTTCATAATTTGGGAATATATAGGAGAAAAAAAGAAAAAAAAGGAAGCTAAACGAGAAGAAAGGAGAAAAGAACAGTATGATGCAGAAATCAAACGAAAAGAACAACAACAACGGGCAAGAATAAAAAGAGGGGGAAAGGTAATCGTATATCTGAGATATATGTATATATCGGATAATGATAGGCCAAGGCCATTTCGAAAAAAATTTGTTGAAGAAGATGTAGTAAAAACAGGTGCTGCATTATCAGAAGCAAACGTAGATTTTTCAGATATTTTTTTAACTGCTTATGACGGTGGTGCCTGTGGCCAAGAAGGCTATCTGGCTATGGCCATTAAATATAAGGATGAATACAAGGAAGACGAAGATCAAGGAGGCAAGTTAGCAAGAAGATCGAAGTTTGTTACTAATCAAATTGAGCCCGTGTTAAGGGAAGTATTTAAGAAAAATCCAATTTATCTCCAAGCAATGTTCCCAGAAATTGAAGGATTTTAATTTGCACATTCAATCAGGCTGGTCAAGAAAAAATGGCCAGCCTTTTTATTTCAAACCAGGAATATAAATCTATTTTTATAGTTTTTTTATTTTGTTTTTGGTCATATTGTTGTGGCTTAGATTAGAATGTAGGGGGTTTTCATTGACTTGAAATTAATTTTATGCTAAAAAAAGAAAAACATTGAACGAAGTCATCCTTCAAAGTCATCCTTCAAAAAAAAGAAAGGAGGGGTACGATGTCGTCACCAAAGGAATTAGAAAAGATTGCGTATAATAAATCTTTGTTTGATGATGAGCAGCGAACAGAGGCCATAATTCAACTTGCTAATTACGTGCCGAGCACTGAAGCTGTTGATGCTCTTTCAAAAATAGCAAATGATAAATTTAAATTTAATTCAAAGCAACGAAAATTAGCTATTAAAGCATTAGGAGGAAAGAAGAAGATTTGAAAAATAAGTTTCTACAAAATATTTTTGATTTTGCGGCAGTTTTGTATAAAAACAAACTGCCGTTTTTTATTTTAAAAAACTTTTTTAATAATCCAGTTTTAAATATTGATGTCAAATATATTACACTTTGGGCTAGGAATTTATAAAAATTATTGACCTATATTTAATTTTATGCTATAGTTTAAGGTTAAATCAAGAGAATTTAACATTGTTCTTTGACAATTAAAAAACTTTATAGGAGGTTCGCAAATGGCCAATACATTTATTTGTAAGAGTTGTCAGGAAGAAATTCCCGAGGGAGTAAATTTTTGTCCTAATTGTGGAGTTTCCCAGAAACAAAAGGTCGGAGAATCAAACCACCAAACAGAAAAGGGAGAAAAACAAAACCAAACCCAAAATAAAGAGCAAAAACCTCAACAGAAAGAAAAAAAACGTCCTTATAAAATTGAAGTTGATTTTGTGGGTAGGGAAGGTGAGTATATTTTTGATATTCAAGTTCTTTCCCAAGACGGAGATGGCATACCCGCGGTTGTAAAGATAAACGAAGGAAATGAATATCACGATAGAGTAAAAACTGATAACCAGGGTTTTATAGGAAATTACAAGGCAAGGAAGTTTACTCAAAGAAAAAGAATTTTTTTCTTTAGGGTTATAGGGACTTCGGTCAATTTTCAAAAAGAATTGTGGGGTCCGACACCCAAGAAGAAAAAAGTGGACGTAATAAAGAGAGGCGGTTTTATAGCCAATCTTAAAAACGTTCTTAAAGAAAAAAAAGAACAGTAAAGGGGGTTCAGTATGGATATATTGTTTTGGATTTATTGGGGAGCCATAGTAGGTTTCCTTTTAGTAAGCATTGGTTTTTTTCGGGATTATGTAGGACATGTAGTCGGCCAATTGTTGGCAGACAACAATTGGAGATTAGTAACCCTGTATATTTTGGCAATAACATTTACCATTTCGGCTCTATTGGCCGGATTTGGAGAACCGGTTTTGTTTAAAGAGGCCCGTAAAGTAAAAGAGGAGATATCGGAAGAAATTACTCCGAAATGGAAACAGGAGTGGAACTACATTCTTTACGGGGAAAGGGTTTTACCCCAAGAACAAAAAGAGATTGCCTCCAAGGAAAATTATTCTAGCTGGTGGCACTGGAAGTTGACCGTTTTCTTTTGGGTTCTTGCTTTGATCTATACCCCGATCGCTTTACGGGATGAGATTGCCGACGCTTTTAGTGTTAGTTGGCAAAAATTTCAACAGAATCGAATGGAAAGAGGCGAGGAAAGCGAAGAGGATAAAAGTGGAACAGAAGAAAAATCCTCCTCTTCGACTGAGGGCAAAACAACCTCGGAAGGACCTTTTGTTAACAAATCTTCTTTTTTATGGAGATATGTAAGGGATTTCTCGACTGACTTTATTGCCGAGATAAGCAGTAATGTGGCGACTCGGTTTATGAGAAGATAAGGAGGTGGCATGTTTAAAGATTTGACTTTCGGAAAAATAGCAAAGGGGTTAATGGCCGCTCTTGTGGTGGCCATTGTCTTGCGTATTCTTATTCCTCTTCCTGTTCGCTTTTTCTTGTCACTAACGATTTTTGTTTTTGTCGTAGAAATGATGTTTAAGGAAGTGGGAACGGATACCAAAACCGTAATTAACAAGGTAGCCGTCTTCGGATTCGGAGTTTTGGCTTTTGTTGGTTTCCGGATAATTGTGGGCCACGCTTTCAATTTTCCCCTGGTGGAGACTTATCAATCTTTAGAGGGCTCCGGATTATTGGGTTCGTTGTTTCAGGAAACTACCCCTCAAAATATTATCTTGGAACTTCTTTTTCTTCTTCCCGGTATTGGCTTTGCCCACGGTTTGATTAAAGGATCGCGAGGAACCAAGAAAACACTTTATGTTTTTTCCGTTCTTATGTTTGGGGTGGTGCTGTGGCAAGTAAAACAGGTCCAAAACAGCGAAGCAATTTCCAGATATTCTCAGTCTTCTGTGAATGAATGGACCACTGAACTGAACTACAGTGCCATGGAGAAAGAAGCCCGAGCTAAGATCATTGTTCTAGAAGCTCGGCAGGATATCCGCAACTTTGCCCTTTCTAAAGACACACGGGTTAACCCGAAAGAGGTGATTCGCAAAGGCAGGAAAATGATGCTTTTGAGTGATAAGCCGATGGTTGACCCTGATATCATGGCCGAACCCATGGTCAAAGTCACCTTGGAAAAAAATGGTGTCTTCAAGGGCGCTAAAGTTTTTGTTCCTTATCGTAAGGTGCAAAGAGTAAATATTTTCCAGGAAGAAAAAGAAACAGCAGAAAAAAAACGGGAGTTGACGCCCCAAGAAAAACTGCAAAAGAGTGTGGCTCATTACACTCAAAAGTGGGGCGAGCCGCAGAAGGTGGTCCTGGATGATGATGAGTGGAGGAAGGTTTGTAAGGTCAACAAAGACGATAAAATAAGTTATTTGTCTTTGCATAAATTTAATACCAACGCCGGTGGGGTATGGGAGAAAGCAGTTATTGATTGCTATGGCTACACTTTTTATGCAGAAGACAAGGAAGGAGGAAATGTTTATTTCAAAAGAAAGGATAATTCAACAATAGTTTATTGTTGGAAGAAGATTAATTGAAAACAACACGGGCAAAACAAAAAAATGTTTTGCCCGTTTTTTATTGATTTTTTAAACATTTTCTGCTTTAATGTA
>CAZPEL010000011.1:0-26519 GCA_964585585.1 uncultured Gammaproteobacteria bacterium
ACTGTTGACTGTTTACTGCTTACTACCTTTTACACACTCTCCACTTTCTTTACCTCCGGAACCTGTTTTTTTAGATGCTTCTCGATCCCGTCTTTCAAAGTAACCTGGGCCATGGGACAACCGGCGCACATACCCATAAGCTGAACCTTTACCACGCCCTCGTCTTCGTTCCATTCCATTAATTGCACATCACCTCCGTCGGCCTGCAGAGAGGGCCTTACTTCTTCTATGGCGTTTTTGATCTTTTCTTTGGTATCCATTTATGCAAAAATTAAAAATTTATTACCTATATGTTACATTATTATTTTTATTCGTCAATCAAAATTTTAATAAATAAAAACCGGAGTTCCCACCGGTGTCCAGTCATACAAAAATTTAGCCGCTTCCAGGCCTAATCTCACGCAGCCGTGGGAGGCCGGCTGGCCCAAGTGCTCTTCTCCTTCCCGGTGGCCATTGGGCCAAACCGGCAACTGGTGGATACCAAACCTTCCACTGTCCACTATAGCCATCCAATAAGGCATCCATAGTCCGTAAGAAGACCAAGCCCTGGGGTGTTTATTCCTGATCCGAAAATGCCCCTTGGGGGTGGGCATACCGGGCACGCCGCCGGAGATCAAAAATTCCCCCCTTCTCACTCCTCCTAAAAAATAGCTTAATTCTTGCTCTGAGGTGTTTATTTCTATTCGTTTAGCCAGTTTTACCGGCTCGGAATTCAAGGGGTCATAGCCATGATCTACTTCCTCCCCGTCGGTATAACCGTCGCCGTCGGAATCCTTTAAACTCAAGTTGGTTCCGAATTTAAGTTCCATAGCGTCGTTCAAGCCGTCCCGGTCATAGTCGCTGTTCTCCAATTTGACCCGGGCCACCACATGAGGAGAATAGCCATGATTAAGCTCCACCCAATCGCTATAACCATCTCCGTCCGTATCCGGGCTCTCCGGGTCGGTATAGTAAACCTGTTTCTCATCTCGATCCGGAACTCCGTCTTGGTCGGTATCGGGTAAACTATTGGCAAAAACCGAGCAAGAAGGCGATAATAATAGCAATACTAAAACTAAGCCGACGAACTTTTTATCTGTAATTAAAGATCGGGCCCGCTCCCATAACCTTTTTATCGCCTTTTTCATAGACCAAAATTAATAGCTTAACTCCGTTAATGTTCTCATCCAGGGCCTTTTTGTGATGGATCTTTTTATTCCTTTTCCGCGTTACTTCATACTTGGTGGCAAAATTGTTCAAAAAGTTGATATCCTTTTCACTTAATTCTTCCATGGCCAGTTGCTTCTCCAGGATATTCTCTATTCTGGCAAAATTACCCCGGGCCTCATCCAGATCCGAGGCCACCGCGCTAATATTATCAAAAATGCCCAAACTATCCAGCATCTCTCGGATCATATCGATATTGGCCTTCATCTCCCGGACATAGGCCAAGTTAGGTTCTATATGGTTGTAACCCTCCACTATATCGGACTGGCCCTGGGCTTCTCCGAGTTTTTTCTCCTTGGAAAAAAGTTGCAACTTATCCGTGCTTACTTGAGTACCCACCAGGGCCGCCTGCATGGATTCAATATTCCTCCTGGTCCAAGCGGGAGTGGCAAGCATGGGGTTCTCGGGGTTGATATGCTCAAGGACCCTTTTGTAAACATAGAAGGTATTCCAGTAATTGGAGTCATGCCAGGCGTAATCATCAAAAAGACTCAACTGCTCCCGGAGTTTTTCTACTTGCGAGTCATAATTTTTGTAATTGGTGTTTCGAGTAAAGTAGTCTTGATCCGACTCTTGGGGAATGGGTTGGATCAAATTGGGTACATCCAAATTAATGGCCTTACAACGGTATTCCTTATGCCTTATTTCACATAAACTTTTGAGGTATTTTCCGTCCCGGCCGGAGAAAAGCCCGATCTGGGGGCGAGTCAATTGTTCATAAATATACTCGTCGGGCACATAAGGCCGAGAAAGTATCCTGAGGCCTATATGAGGGCGGCTGGAAGTGGCCGTATGATCATGAGCTCCTTCTATTTCGGTAAAATCGAAATTGGATATTATTTTCTCCCGAAAAAAGAGCAACTTATCATCCAGCTCGGACAATTTTTTACCAAAGAAACTCTCTTTCAGGTCATAATCCTCTTCCAGGATGTTTTGCAATTCTTTGGTATATTTTAAATAAGTTAATTCGTCTCTCAGGCCTTTAAAATAGGCAACCACCTTATATATTTGAGCCCAATCATTTTTTATACTTTGTTCCTGCTCAAAATCATGAGCCATAAATAGCGACGCCATTGTGCTGATCCTCCAATCTGCCTTATCCACCTTACAGTCCGGACAAGAAGGATTTTGATAATAAAGGGGCAACAAAGAATTCAGCCATTTGGAGGTCAAATAAACATTGACCAACCTTTCGTTATCTTTGTAATTTCCCGGAATGCGGAAGTCCTTGTAATTCCTTTTGTAGAATAAAACCGGCGATTGTTTCTTCTCGTCCGACCTAAGAATAAATCTGACCTCCTTGGGGACATCATCTTCCAAATAATAAGGCAGGTCAATGGAAAACTTCCGCGCTTCCTTTGGGGAAAATTTGTTCTTACTGTCCAATTTGGTCTCGGAAAATTGATCATCCCGGGGCTCCAACAATTTCAAGGCCACAGCGAAATAGGCCATCTCCATTCTGGCTCCCTGGACATAAGGATCATTGCTCAAACCCTCCTCTTCCAAAAGTTTTTCGTATCTTAACTTGGATCTTTCATAAAGGGTTTTGTTTATATTCCAAAGATTTTCATAGAACATATTACTTTCTATCCGCTTGAAATTTTTCTTTAATATATTCTGGTAATGATAGTTCAAGAAATCCTTGGTCAAAAGGATGGGCAATTTCTCATTTTGGAGTTTTCTGTAAACGCTGTAAAAATCGTTGGTTTCTCCGGAAAAAGGATTGGAAATAATGGTAAAACCTTGGGAGTTCAGTTCCTCTACCTTTTTATCCAGAGATATCTTTCGGTTAAAATTGTAAAAATTGGAAACCTGGGTCTTCACCTGTATGGGGAGTTCATAGCCGGACGAAGAAGTGGCCATATCATAATCATAAGAAGGAGGGTTATAGAAATTCCCGAACTGCAGATCTTCCGCTTGTAAACTGGTGGTGGCTTGGCTGGGACCTTGGCTGTTATTACCATTACTGGGATTGAATTCCGGCAATCGCCTGGAGGAAGTGCCTTTATTGCCGGAAGAACTCGGGTCCGCCGGAGGGCGTTGAGGGTTAGCGACAAAGATCTTTACAAGTAAAAACACCCCGACGATCACCAAAACCAAAAATAAAGCAAAACCGATAAAAGCAAAAATAGCGGTTTTGTGATCATGGGAAAGTTCGGCCGAACTATCCGACCCTTCAGTCTTCCTGTCTTTCTTCCATTGATTATCAATAAACATGAAAAATTATTTTAAATATTTTTCCTTATTCCTTTTATGCTCGGAAAAAGTTTTGGAGAAGATGGTCTTTTTGGTCTCCGGATCGGTCAAAAAGAAGTTATAAGAAGAGTACTGCGGATAAATGGCCGCTTTTATGGCCTGCAAGCCGGGGTTACAGATCGGGGTGGGCGGGAGTCCCTTGTTGGCGTAAGTATTATAATCGGATCTTACTTGAGTATCTTCGGTGGTGTATTGAGCTTTGTTCTCCTCCAGGATATAGGCCAAAGTGGCACAGGACCTCAACCTCTCCCCTCTTTTTAACTTGGTCCAAAAAATACCGGAAACTATCTCCATATCCTTTTTATTGGAAACTTCTTTTTCCAACAAGGAAGCCATAGACAATATTTCATGGATCGTTTTATCCTGCTTCTTTATATCCCGCAACATTTTCGGGGTTAGCTTGGAGTCCAGATTACTAAGCATTTTCCAGGCCACTTCCTTGGGGTTGGAATTATTATAAATTCGATAAGTGTCCGGGAACATATATCCTTCCCAGCTTAAATATTCGGGCTTGCTTCCCAAAACATCAAGATCTCCGGATATACTCATGGGTTTAGACCGCTCATCTTCTTGACGGTGATCAGTCCGGGGATGACCAACCGCATCCAACCAATCCTTTTGGCTAAATACTCCCTTTTCCTCTAAGTGATCGCCGATCTGCTTTAAGGTCCAGCCCTCGGGTATTTGAATGGTCACTTCATTCTTTTCGGTTCGCCCGGCATAACTTTCCGCCGTTAGGATGCGGACAGTCTCTACTATGGAATTATTAGTGTTTAAAATATAATCCCCGGCCTGGAAGTCCCCACTTTTGCCTTGAAACCAAACATAAAGCTCAAACCAAAATTTAGACCGAATCAGGCCTTGGTCCAGCAAATTCTTGCCGATAACCTTAACACCCTGGCCCTCTTCTATAACGAAATGAATATCCTTGCTTTGTTCCGAGGCCGGTTTGTTGACATTAAAGGAATACAAAAGAAAAAAGGTGAATATGGCTATTACCAAAACCAAAATTCCGGGAATAATACCGAATTTGACGATTTTTTTCATAAAAATAGTATTTTAAAAATTTATTATAAGTGCTGGTCGTGCCCCTCTTCCTTCATTTGCTTGACCAGATTGGTAACATTGACCACTTCATCTTTGGGCACAACTATCAAAGCGTCCGGAGTGTTGATGACCACCATACCCTGCAGGCCCACTCCGGTTAAGATCTTATCCCTATCTAAATTATACAACAAGCTGTCCGAAGTGTTAAGAACGCTTACTTTTCCTTGGGTAACATTGGCTTCGCCATGTTCCTCCAAGGCCTTTTTTAAGGCGTATAAGGTTCCGGGGTCGGTCCAGCCCATATTTGTCTTCAGAACCACGGCATTAGAAAGGTCCACTTTTTCGATAATAGCTCGATCAAAATGAATGGCCTCGGCCTGAGAATAATTGCCGGAGGTAACATGTTTATAGGTTTCCGGAGCTAATTTTTTGTATCTGTCCAATAAAAACTCAACCGAGGTAAGGAAATAACCGGGATTCCAAAAATATTGCCCGCTTTGGTGCATTCGGTCACACTCCCCTTGCTCCGGCTTGTATTTCCAGCCCTCAAAACTGTAATAATATCGGCCGTCTATATCCCCTTTTTCTTGCCCGACATTGATCCAGCCCAAATTGTTGTTGGCGAATCTGGGCCGCTCGCCCAAAAAGATGAAACGATCCGGATCGACTTTTATTAATTCCTCGCCGCATTTTAAAGCATTTACGAACTCTTCCGGATTTTCCATTAAATGATCGGCCCAAAGAATAGCCATAGCACCGGTCACTCCCCGTTTAGCCAATTCATTGGCGGCGTAACAGACAGCCGGGCCCAAATTGCGTCGGTCCGGCTCTACGAGCAAATTATCCCGGGGTAGATCCGGCAATTGTTCCCGGACGCTATCTTTATATTGCTCCACTGTTTGAACGAAAATATTTTCCGCTCCAAACACTGGAGCCACTCGATCAAAGGCCAGCTGGATAGTGGATCTGCCGTTGAAAATGGGATCAAACTGCTTGGGCGAATTTATCCGCGACAAAGGCCAAAGCCGAGTGCCCTTCCCTCCCGCAAAAATGATCAATTTCATAGATTAACTTTTATTTTTTATTATCCTTTTAAAACTAAAAATAAAACTATCCAGGTCCAACTCGTCCTTGGGAAAGAAATAATCCGCCCCGGCGGTCAGGATCTTGTCTTGGAATTCCGGCGCGGACAGAACGGAAAAAGCAAAAATGGGCAAATGGGCCAGATCCTCTTCTCGCTTGGTTCTTTGGATTATCTCCAGGAAATGAACAAAAGGATTGTTCACTTCCACGACCAAATAACCGGGTTTTTTTCTTTTCAAGTTATGGACCACCCGGACCGCATCGGAAATATCCTTTTCCATGTCCACCACAAAGCCCTCCACGGCCAACTTGGACCGGACCCCGCTTAAAAAGTTAATGTCTTTACCCACTAAAAATATTTCTCCCATAATTTTATTTTTTAATTTTTTGCCACCAATCCGGATTGTTTCGGTACCACTCTACTGTCTCCTTTAAACCTTGTTCAAAATTTTTGTTCGGTTCCCAGCCCAATTCCTGCTTGGCTTTGGAATAATCTATGGCGTACCTCAGGTCATGGCCGGGACGGTCGTCCACATATTCTATTTTATCCTCATCCTCGCCCATTAACTCCAATATCTTTTTGGTTATCTCTATATTGCTAAGCTCATTGCCCCCGCCCAGGCAATAGGTTTCGCCGATCCGTCCCTGCTTGATTATCATCTCCACTCCCCGGTTATGGTCGTCCACATGGATCCAATCCCGGATATTTTCCCCTTGGCCGTAAACCGGTAATTTTTTCCCTTCGATCAAATTGGTTATGAACAAGGGCAGGAGTTTTTCCGGATACTGATAGGGTCCATAGTTGTTGCTGCAATTGGAAATGGTTACAGGCAGGCCGAAAGTATGAAAATAGGAACGGACCAAATGGTCGGACGAGGCCTTGGAAGCGCTGTAAGGACTCCTGGGGTCGTAAGGAGTGGCCTCCTTAAAGGCCGGGTCCTCTTTTCCCAAAGAACCGAACACCTCGTCAGTGGAGATATGGTGGAACCGGATATTACCGTGCCTCTTGGCCGCCTCCAAAAGCACCCAAGTCCCCTCGACATTGGTTTGGATAAAGGCCTTGGCCTCTTCGATGGACCGGTCCACATGGGTTTCGGCGGCAAAATGAACTATTAGATCCACTCCGGACACCAACTCTTCCACTTTTGAGGTATCCCTGATATCGCCGTGAACAAACTCATAATTATCATTATCCTCCAGTTGTTTTAAATTATCCGGATTGCCGGCGTAGGTTAGGGCATCCAAATTCACTATTTTATCCTCCGAATTGTTGGTCAACCAATAATGAATAAAATTGGATCCGATAAAACCGGCTCCGCCTGTTACTAATATTTTCATAATTTTTGTTTGAAAGGGTTAACCCCTCCTGGCCTCCCCTTAAAAAGGGGAGGAACATTGGTGTTGTTCTCTCCTTGAAAAGGAAAGGAATATTTATGTTGTTCTCTCCTTGAAAAGGAAAGGAATATTTATGTTGTTCTCTTCTTTAAAAAAGAGGGTACTTGTATTGTTCTCTTCTTATTAAGGGAGTCCTGTGTCCTCCCATTAAGGGGCCTTATGCCCCCCCCCTTTTTTTTAAAGGGGTCCTCTATGTCTCCCCCCCCTTTTTTTTAAGGGGTCCTCTATATTTCTCCCCTTTTAAAGGGGTCCTCTATATTTCTCCCCTTTTTAAGGGGAGATTAAGAGGGGTTAAATTTGAATATTCTATAATTGCTTCTTTATTTTATCCGCGGCATCTTGCATATCCGACTCGGTTAGATCCTTGGTGTTGCTAAGATCTATAGCTCCGCCGTGGCCGTCGCCCTCGAATCTGGGTACCAACCAAACATGGGCGTGGGGAACTTCCTCGCCCAGGACCAAGGATACTACATAATCGGTGCCAAAGGCCTTTTTAATGGCCCGGGCCACTCGACCCACGACCTGATAATATTCGCCGATATCCGGATGATCCCAGACCCAGCGGTAATGTTTCTTGGGAATAACCAAAGTATGGCCCGGATTAAGGGGTCGAACATCCAAAAAGGCCAAAAAATCATCATCCTCGTAAACTTTGTAAGCCGGGATGTCTCCGTTGACTATTTGGCAAAAAATACAATCGTTGCTCATATTTTTTGATTCTTATGTGATTAAATAATATTATCGGTTAATTTGAAAGAAAGCTAAAAACAAACATATAAGCACCAAATTTCAATAATCAATAGTAAATAGTGAACAGTCAACAGTAAATTGGGAATATATTCCTCCCCTTATCAAGGGCCTGCCTGCCGGTAGGCAGGGAGGCCAGGAGGGGTTTCGGTTTAAAAAGATAACCCCTCTTAATCTCCCCTTGATAAGGGGAGAAAAGCACAGTGGCAACTGTTTACTATTGACTGTTTACTGTTGACTATCTGTTTTAGTTCTCCGGAGCGAAAGCGAAGGAGAAATTATTGTGATTTGTAATTTAGTGCTTACCCGATTGGTGCCTGGAATCTACACGGCTGAAAAATCCAATCTATCAATCACTGAATCTGATAGGGTGACGCCGGGTCCTCCTCCCATCTGATCTCGTCCACTTCTTCTTGTTTGCCCGCTCCTTTATATAACTTGTCCAAAATATTTATACAAACCCCGTCTTCCTCGGAAACACACTTGTAACCATGGACCACTCCCGGTGGAACCATTATCACCTTGGGTTCGCCGGCTCCGGCGGTTATTTTTTGATATTCTTCATAGGTGGAAGAGTCCTTTCTTCGGTCCCATAAATGAACCTCAAAAGTTCCGGGGCCCAAAAAAACAAAATAATCGGTCTGGTAAACATGCTCGTGCGGCCCCCGGATCACTCCGGGCTTGGTGGAGCTGACATAGGACATTGCCGGGGCGAAATTGATCTCGTCCTGCCGGTAGATCTCGGAAAGCCACCCCCGGTCGTCGGAAAAATGTTTTAATTCCTTGATTATAACTCCGTTGATCATAGAATATAAGTTAATTGATATTGGATACTGGATATTAGATATTGGGGTCAATATTGTCCCCAATTACCAATATCCAATATCAAATATCCTTTTTCTTTGGCTCTGCCGCAGTCTCACGAAGTGGACTGCGGCTGTTTTTCTTTTTATCTTTTTCGTTGCAGTCCGCTAGCGCGAGACTGCAACGAGGCCAAATATCCAATATCAAATATCCTTTTTAACCATAAGACCGTTCTGGGCTCCTTCCTGCTCGATAACCGAGGCGGCGTTCCTGGCCCCCAGGTGCATGGCCTTTTGAATATCCCCTTTGTAGATCTTCAACCCGGCGGTCAAGGAAGAATTAAAGGAATCCCCCACTCCGGTGGTATCCACTTTTTTCTGCTCCGGCACATTGGCCTGGTAATAAAAATTCTCCCCGTCGTAGGCGTTGGCCCCTTTCTTGCCCCGGGTGATGACCACCAAGGAAGGCCCATACTCCTTTAGGGCTTTTAACAGATTTTTGATACTGGAAAAAAATTTCTTGTCCTTGTTTTGATATTTCTTCTCGGATAGTAAAAGCTCTACCGCTTCTTCCCGGTTCACAAACAGGATCTCGGTCTTTTTCAAGAAAGGAGATAAGCTTTTAACTCCGGCTTTGAGCTGGATATGGCCGGGATTCCAAGCTATTTGGGCCCCGGAGGCGGTAGAAAAGATATCTTTTAGCACCTGTTTCCAGGCGCCGGACAAGGAGGTAATGTAGATCCAATTCGCTTTTTTCAAGACCTTTTTCTCTTTTTCGCCCATTTTAAGCTCTTGATTGGCAGCCCGGTTGGAAAAAACTATGTGCTCGTTGTCCGGACCGACCAAAAGAAAAGAAAAACCGCTTTCCCGGTCCTTTTTTTGGATATGGGTGGTAACCACTTTGTTCTTCCTCAGGTTCTCGATTATCTTTTGACCCCGGCCGTCCTTGCCCACGGCCATCAAACAAGCGGTCCGAAAGCCCAAGCCGGCGAAATTGACCGCGGTATTGGCCGCGCCTCCGCCAAAGGAGGAATGGGCCTCCTTGATCCTGATCTTGGAGCCGTAACGAAAACCCAATAACCTTTGCCCCGGAATATTCGGATCATCCATAAAAGTCCCTTCATTGGTATGAAAGGTGACATCCTCGGTGGCCCCGCCAATGGTTAGAAAATCATATTTTGACATATCTTTTTTAAAAATTTCTTTATTAATAAACCATAAATTCATTAGCTTGAAGTGCAAAACTACGGCGTAAAGTGTAAAGCTATTTTAATTTTGAACTTTGAGTTGTAATTTTGAACTTTGAATTTTGAGTTTTGAACTTTAATAATATTATACCAAATTTTTCCATAATAAAAAACCGCCCTTGTTAACCAAAGGCGGTTTTTTAAAAGTTTTTACTGCAAACTTTGTATGGTTTGGTTCAGAGTGTCCCGCTGCTCTCCGGTTATCAAATAAATATTGTCGCTGCTTCCCTTTTTGGCGTAATAAAGCTCTCGGTCGCCCTGCTTGCCGTCCTTTTCTCCGACCATTAGAGTATTACTGAAATCGGCTCCGCTGGCCTCAACTATGATCAAATGCTCCGAAAGGCCGGTGCCTTCAAATTCCTGCTCCGGGATCCGAACCGCCTCCAGATCAGACATTATATCCGCTATTTGATTCATTTGGTCATCGCTAACCGAAAAATTCCTGGGAATAGTCCCCTGCCACTCCGGTCCTTGTTGTTCTTCGGATTCGGTATCTTCGATATTAAGGTCCGGGTCGGAATAGGAGGAGCTGGTAGAGGTTTTTTCCACGGTAAATTCCCGATCCGGATATTGAAATCTGATCTGGGCGATCCTGTTCTTGGCGGTATCGAAGATCACTTTACTGCGCCAATCATCCCGCAACATCAAACCGGTCAGCTCCACATTTTGGGCGGAATAGGTCTCGTCGATTCCGGCTTGGGATACATAAGTACTGTTCAAGGTGGAGGAATCCAAACTGCCGACTATGAAATCGGCCACTTGATCGCCGTTGTCATAAAGTTTGACCCGACTGCCCTTTTCTTCATTGGAACGAAAACGGCTCTTTTTCTCCGGGTCGGTGCTAATAAGTTCAAAAGTGGCCCGGGTCAAGCTGGCCATTTTCTCTTCCAAGTCCCCGGCTACATCTTCCTTGATGTAAAAATCACCTTCTCCTTCCACTTTCCACTTGGCCTCTCCCTCTTTTATCAGAACAGTGGAACTGCCGTTTCTGGTTATCTCCATTTTATTCACTTCTTCCATGGCCACATCGGCCAAAAAATTGTTCTTTTCCTCCTTGTTTTTTAAGGGACCCTGATAGAAATAAGCCAGGGCTATCAAAACCACCAGGATCAACCCCAGGATTATATTCTTTTTGTTCATAATATCTAAATTAAAAATTAAAATGAAGTTAAGATCTCCTCTTTCTGGTATAATACCTGATCAGGCCGAAAATGACCACCACTACCGGCAAACCGAAGATGTTAAAGTACTTAACAGCGGTTTGCGCGACCGCGGAAATGTCCTCCAGGGGCCGGTCGGTAACTTGTTTGGAGCGGATCTTGATCAGGTCCTCGTCCAGGGTTACACTGTCCACCAAGTTCTGCAAAAAGACCATATTATCCTTGCTTTGGCTTAAGAATCTATCCTTAACAAAATCGCTATCCCCGACCAGGACCACCTTCCCCTGTTCGGTGCTTTGGTCGGAATAAGCGCTCTTTAACTCACCCGAAGTCATAACCGCCATTTTTCTTTGTTGGGTGTCTTCCGGAGAAAAATCGCTATTGGGCCGGAGGTCGTATTGTTCTTTCTGGACCCAGGACTCGGAAGTGCTTTGGGCCAAAGTTATGTATTGATCCGAGGAAGTGCCGATTATCTCCACACTACTCGGCCAAGGCAGGGTTACACTCTCCAAGTCGGACACGGCCACATTGTCCTGGTTGAAATTTTCGGAGGTTATCTTAACCCAAGCCGGATACTGACTTTGGAAAGTAAACATTCCGGAATTAAAGGCGACCCGGCCGCAAGAATCATCCAAAACCACATTCTGATTCAACTCCAGGCCGTAGCTATTGACCAGATCATTGATACCGGTATCGTTCTGGGTGGCCACTAAGCCGTCCTCTATTTTTACTCCGTCCACCAAAAGCAGTAGGGATCCGCCCTTCATAACAAAGGAATCCAATTTTTCCAGTTGCTCGGAGGCCAATTTTTCCTTGGGACCGGGCAAAATCAAAGTTTTTACGCCGTCCGGCACTTCCTCTGAGGTCAAGTCCACTTCCCGGACCTGATAAATATCATTCAATTTCTCCTTGGCGGTCTTTAATTCTTCCTTGGCGGCGGTCAAACTGCCGTGGCTGGTTACCAAGCCCACCGAGGGCATATCTTTTTGGGTAACTTTTTTGATGGCCGTGGTGATCTTGTATTCCAGGTTATTGGTGCTTTTGACCACCGGAATGGCCTCGGATTCATCTCCGTATTGCACCGCTATGCCCATATAACCGGTACTGACCTGATAGGACCCTTCTTTCATAACATTGAATCTCATCTGGGGTATCTGCAAACGGCTCAATTTTTGCTGGGCGTTATCCAGCTCCTTGGGGTTGATACTCTCTATTTTGACCTGTCCGCTGGAATAACTGACATATTCGCTTAAAAAATCCCTTACCTGACTTTCCAAATTGGTGTATTTGCTGGGCAAATTATCACTAAAATAGATCTTGATCCGTAAAACATCATCCAACTCGGAGACCGATCTCTTACTGACCTCGGAAATGGAATAAATATTGTTCTGGGTCAGGTCCAGCCGAGTGAATATCTGATAGGAAAAGAAATTAACGACCGCCAAAATACCGATAACAAATATAATGGTGATCACCAAGTCCCCCCTCTTTAACCAAGCATTGGATTTGGCTCCGAACTGTTTGAGTTTATCTTTTAGTTGCGCCATAGGTTTGAATTATGATCAATGAATTATTCTTAATTAGCTATTCAATTCCCTTTTTTCTATCACTCGGACATTCAACCACAAAAAGAAGAATATAAAGGTGAGGTAGTAGATTATATCCTTGCTGTCTATCACTCCCTTGGCAACGCTGTCAAAGTGACTGCCTAAGCCCAAAAATTTCATCATCGGAGCTAGAAAAGAGGGAGCTTGAACCAAAACGAAATTGGCACCGATCACGAAAAAGAGAAAACAAGCCGCCAAGCCCAGAACAAAAGCAATGATCTGATTTTTGGTCAAACTGGATACCAAAAGACCCAGGGATAAATAAGCTCCGGCCAGGAATATGGCCCCGATATAACCGCCCCAAACCGGACCGCTGTCCAGATTGCCCAAACTGGAAACCGTAAAAGGCAGGGTCAAACTCAATAATAAAGCCACCAGAACAAAAGCTATGGCTCCTAGGAATTTAGCCAAAACCACTTGCCAATCGGTAACCGGCAGGGTCAACAGGAATTCATTGGTGCCCATTTTTCTTTCCTCGGCCCATAAGCGCATAGTAATAGCCGGGGCCAAAAACAGAAACACCCAGGGTAAAAACACGAAATAACTCTGCATTGTGGCCTGGCCGACAGCGAAGAAATTGCTAAAAAAAAGCCAGTTTCCGGCCACCAGAAACACGGCCAGAAAGATATAGGCGATCGGGGAGTTGAAATAGCCCATCAGCTCCTTTTTGAACAAGACGTAAATTGTGTGGAGATAATTTTTTATCATAATATAAAATGAGATATTGGATATTTGATATTTGATATTAGGCACAGTGGAACGATTCACTGTTGACCCGCCTACCGGCAGGCAGGCTATTTACTATTCACTAATATCTAATATCTAATTACTAATATCCAATATCCAATTACTAATATCAAATATTACTGTGTCAACTGCCGGAACACATCCTCTAAATTATAGGTCTGGCGGTTGAGTTCCAGAACCACCCAGCCCTTATGGAACACGGTTCGGGACAAATTCTCCCTTATATCCTGCCCCGGTTCCGGTTCGATCTCATAACCAAAGACCCTGTCCGCTTCTTGGTCCTTGACCTCCGCCTTGCTTATTCCCGGCATCTCCCGCAACACTCGGAGCACATCTTCCTGATAGCCCTTGATCTTGATATATATCTTTTCCCGGCGTCCGGCCTTTTCCGCCAGGGCATCCGGGGTCCCCTCTCCGACTATTTGGCCGTTGTTGATAATAACCACCCGATCACAAGTGGCGCTTACCTCGCCCAATATATGGGTGGAGAAAATAACCGTTTTTTCCCGGCCGATCTTTTTGATCAGGTCCCGGATCTCTACGATCTGGTTAGGGTCCAGGCCGGTGGTGGGTTCGTCCAATATCAGCACTTCCGGATCATGGATTATGGCCTGGGCCAGGCCCAAACGCTGGCGGTAACCCTTGGATAGCTCCTCTACCGCCTTTTTCAAGACATTCTGCAGGCCGCAGGATCCGGCCACTTCCCGGATCTTATCGTTGATATCCGCTTTCTTGATGTCCCGGACCGAGGCCACGAATTTCAAATATTCATATACGGTCATATCTTCATACAAAGGTACGGTTTCCGGAAGGTAACCGATCTTTTTCCGGGTTTCCAAGGAATGGGTTTTGATGTCTTGGTCGTCTATCTTTACCTCCCCGTCGTCTTGAGGCCAAAAGGAGGTAAGGATCTTCATGGCTGTGGTCTTTCCGGCCCCGTTGGGACCCAAAAAACCCAGGATCTCCCCCTTGTTTACGGTGAAATCAATTCCGTCCAAGGCCTTGGTGTCACCGAATTTTTTGGTTAAATTTTTAACTTCGATCATAATCGAACATTTTAATTATTTGATTCTTATTAATATCAAGTCTTTTAAGTATTAAATATATTAAAAACAAATAAATAATAAGTCAACTTCTTTTTCCACAAACAAAAATTGTTTTTCCCGAAAAAAGTCAAGCCGAAAAAAATCGCTAAAATTCAAAAAAACCGCCAGATATAGGCGGTTTTTGGATAAATTATTCAAACTCCCCGAGGGTGACCACCCGGATGAATACTTGCTCGCCCCTTTGGACCTTGAGTCCTATTTTGTCCCCGGGGCGATACCTCTGGACCACGGATCGAAGGTCGCTGTCCTCGGTTATTTTAATAGCGTTGATCTCAAAGACTATGTCTCCGGGCAGTAAACCGGCTTTGTCAGCCGGAGAGCCGGAAATAACACCGGGAGTGTCCTCTTTACCCTCGACTATCAAAGCGCCGCTTTCCCGGGGCAATTCCTCTTCCGCGGCCAATTGCGGGGTTATCATCTGATACCTGACTCCCAGGCGGGGCCGGATGATCTGGCCGTGCTTTTTGATACTCCTTATAACCGGCTTAACCTCGTCCACGGGTATGGCAAAACCGATACTGTTTCCGGTCCGGTCCACGGCCACATTCACCCCGATCACCTTGCCCTCTAAGTTTATTAAAGGGCCGCCGGAATTACCCAAATTGATCTCGGCGTCGGTTTGGATGGTGTTGTTGAGGACCTGGGACTGGCCCATCTTATTGGCGGCAGTGAAATCCCGGCCCAGGCCGCTGATTATGCCCTTGGTTACGGTGTTCTGGTATTTGCCCAAAGCGTTGCCGATGGCTATGACCGTGCTACCGACCACCGCCTGGTCACTGTTTCCCAATTCCACATAGGGCAGATCCTTGTCGTAGATCTTTAAAACCGCCAGATCATTGAGCGGATCGATATCTATCAATTGGGCATAATATTTCTGGCCGGAACTAAGAATGATCCGATATTGGGTTTGTTCCGGGTGTTGGGTTTCTACCACATGCTTGTTGGTCAGAATATAGCCGTTCGGAGAGATCAAAAAACCGGTTCCGGCTCCTTTTTCTATCTTGATATCCGGCTGAGTCCCTTCCCGGGTATCAATACTGATAGTGTCTGAATCTCGAGTTTCGTAAACAGTTATATTGACCACAGCCGGACGGTTCTTTTGAATAGCTCGAATAGTAGCGGTCTGTTCGTCCAAATTGAGTTCTTGGGAGGTTACCGGAGATAATTGACTACTTCCCCAAATAAATCCGAGCCCGAGTAAGGCGACCACAATAAATAACCCGGGAAACCAAAAGAGGATTTTTTTGTTCATAAAAATATAATTTAATAGAATTTTGAATCTAGAATTTTGAATTTTGCTAGCTGTTACGGCTTTTCCAACTTTTTCGCTGCAGTCCGCTTTCGCGAGACTGCAACGGAGCCAATTCAAAATTAATTTTACCTCTTTGATTTGTCATTTTGATTTTCCTGCCTGCCGGCAGGCAGGTGATTTTTGCATTTTGATTTTACAAACCTAAATCTTCTATCTTCTTCTTCTGCTCCCTGGTCAGGCCGGTCGGGGTTTTGATCTTTACTTCCACGAAATGGTCGCCGTTGCCCAAACTGTCCAGCTTTTTGACCCCCTTACCTTTGAGCCGGAAAACGGTTCCGGATTGAGTCCCGGCCGGTATTTTTAAATTAACCTTACCGTGGATGGTGTCCACCTCTATTTTATCACCTAAAGCGGCCTGTTTAAAGCTGATCTCCCTTGAAGACCGAATATCCGCCCCATCCCGGTTGAATTGGGAGTGAGGAGTAACCCTGATCTTTAAATACAGGTCTCCGGCCGGCTGGCCATCAATACCGGCCTCGCCTTGGCCGGCCAATTTTAAAGTTTCACCATTATCTATACCGGCCGGAATATTAACTTTAATAGTGGAGGTTTCCTCGTGCACGCCGGTTCCGCCGCACTTAGTACATTTTTGGGTATAGGTCTTCCCTTCGCCCTTACAGTCGCTACAGGTCATTTGCACCTGCATATCGCCCAAAATGGTCCTCTGGACCCGGTTCACTTTTCCGGTTCCGCCGCAAGTTTTGCAGGTCTCTATCTTGCTGCCCGGCTCCGCTTTGTTGCCTTGGCACTTATCACAAACCACTTTCCGGGATAATTTTACCTCTTTTTCCACTCCAAAAGCGGCCTCTTCAAAACTTATGGTTATCTGGGACTGCAGATCGGCTCCCCGGCGGGATCTTTTTTTACGGCCGCCGCCGAAACCGAACATATCCCCGAACATGTCACCCAGATCATCCATATCAAACTCTACACCGCCGCCGCCAAAGCCGCCGCCAAAATTACTGAAATCAAAACCGCCGAAACCGGCTCCTCCGCCGCCTCCGGCCTGTCCGGCCTGCTGATAAGCGGAATGCCCCATCTGGTCGTACTGCGCCCTCTTCTTCTCGTCACCCAGAACCTGATAGGCCTCGTTTATCTCCTTGAACTTGGCCTCGTCTCCACCCTCCTTGTCCGGATGGTATTTATGGGCGTGTTTTCGAAAAGCTTTTTTGATATCTTCCTGGCTGGCGTTTTTATCAACACCGAGAACGCTGTAGTAGTCTTTATTGGACATAAATTACTTAATTTTATTTCATAAAATAAAAAGATACCGGATATTGGATATTTGATATTAGACGCAGTGGCACACTTATCCCTTAATATCCAATTTTCTTTCCAATTTCCAATATCTAATTTCCATTATCATAAACCCCTCTTAATCTCCCCTTAAAAAGGGGAGAAATTATCTTCCCACAACTTCACCAATCTACCAAATATCCAATTTCCAATATCGAATATCCGATTATTTACCCCTTAAACCCGATCTCCTGATCCCCGGTCTGTCCTTTAGCTTCTTCTACCTTTCCGTAAGCTTCCTCGTACTTCTTTAAGTTCTCTTCCATAGCCCGGATCATTCGCTTGAAATGGCCGGGAGATACGATCACTCGAGCTCCCATGGTCCCGTTCTGGCCGAAAATACTCATAAAATCCAGAACAAACTCTTCCTTGGTGTGGTTGTTGAGCATGGCGTTGGCATAAAAGCCCTTGGCCACTTCTTCGCTCATCTTGAGTTGGATCTGTTTTTGGCCTTGATTTTGTTGGTTTTGTTGTTGATTTTGGTCAGACATAAGATATGATTAAACAAATAATAAGAAAAGAAAAATAAATAAATGCAAAATGCAAATCTCAAAACTCAAAATGACAAAGAAAAATTCAAAACTAAAACTTTATTCCCTAAAAAAGAAAAGTATAAGCGGACATAAAAGTACTTAATTCTTAATACTTAATTCTCTTTTTATATTTTGATTTGTAATTTTGAGTTTTGCATTTTGAGTTTTGAATTACTATGTGATTCTATCAATTAAAATTTAGCCTTATCTTCAATAAATCCTCAACCAACCACCCCTCCACCCTAAACGATAGAGGGGTGGTCTATAAGAACTTATTGTTTGTTCTGGTCTTGCTCGGAATCGTCGCCCTGATCCTTTTTATTCTGCTCATCCTGGTTGCCAGAATCATCCTGCCCTGAGCCTCCCTGTTCTGAGCCTGTCGAAGAAGTCGAAGGATCCTCGTATTCTCCTTCCACCGGACCCTCTTGCCCTGAGCCAGTCGAAGGGTCTTGACCCTGGTCGCCGGCGGCTTGTTGGTCACCGCCTCCCTGTTGCTGATACATCTCGGTTCCGATCTTTTGGGCGACCTGGTTCAGGTCATCCATTTTTTGCTTAACATCATCCTGGTTGAATTCCTGAGCGTCCTTGGCCTGCTTCAGAGCGTCCAATTTCTCCTGTAAGCTCTTTTTGTCTTCCTCTTTCATCTTGTCCCCGGATTCCTGGATCAATTTTTCGGTCTGGATAACAGTGGCCTCGGCCTGATTTCGAACTTCGGCTTCTTCTTTCTTTTTCTTGTCCTCTTCGGAATGCTTTTCCGCTTCCTTTCTCATATTCTCGATCTCTTCCTCGCTTAAGCTGGAAGATCCGCTGATAGTGATCTTTTGCTCCTTGCCGGTGCCCTTGTCCTTGGCACTGACATTCAAGATGCCGTTGGCGTCAAGATCAAAGGTAACCTCGACCTGGGGAGTTCCTCGCGGAGCAGGTGGAATACCGTCCAGAATGAATTTGCCCAAACTCTTGTTGTCCTGGGCCATGGGCCTTTCTCCTTGGACCACATGGATCTCCACGCTAGTCTGGTTGTCGGCCGCGGTGGAAAATATCTGGGATTTGGAAGTGGGGATGCTGGTGTTCTTCTCGATCAAGGGTGTGGCCACTCCGCCCAGGGTCTCGATGCCCAGGGTCAAGGGAGTAACATCCAAAAGCAGAACATCCTTGACATCTCCCTGCATAACTCCGGCTTGAACCGCGGCTCCCATGGCCACCACTTCATCCGGATTAACTCCCATATGCGGATCCTTATTAAAGAATTCCTTAACCTTGGATTGGACCAAGGGCATTCTGGTTTGGCCTCCGACCATAATGATCTCCTCAATGTCCTTTACTTCATAACCGGCATCCTTTAGGGCCTCTTTGCAGGGCTCCAGAGTTTTTTCCACCAGATCACCGACCAATTCCTCCAGTTTGGACCGGTTCAATTTCAAATTCAAGTGCTTGGGGCCTTCCTGGTCGCTGGTAATAAAGGGCTGGTTGACCTCGGTTTCCTGCTGGGAGGAAAGCTCCACCTTGGCCTTTTCCGCGGCCTCTTTGATCCGCTGCAGGGCCAAAGTGTCCTTGGAAAGGTCGATACCCTGGTCCTTTTTGAACTCTTCCAGGATCCAGTCAATAACTTTTTGGTCAAAATCTTCTCCTCCCAATCTGGTGTCCCCGTTGGTGGATTTTACCTCTACGGTATCCTCGGAGACATCCAAGATGGAAATGTCAAAAGTTCCGCCACCCAGGTCGTAAACCGCGATCTGCTGGCCTTTCTTTTTGTCAAAACCGTAGGCCAAAGCGGCGGCGGTGGGCTCGTTGATGATCCTTTTTACCTCCAAACCGGCGATCTTACCGGCGTCCTTGGTGGCTTGTCTTTGCGAATCATTAAAGTAGGCCGGCACGGTGATCACGGCTTCGGTGATCTTTTCTCCGGTCTTTTCCTCGGCGTCGTTCTTCAATTTGGTCAGGATCATAGCGGAAAGCTCTTCCGGGGAATAATCCTTGTCTCCCATCTTCACTTTAACTCCTTCTCCGGATTGCTTGATCTCATAAGGGGCATTCTTAACATCCCTTTGCACTTCATCTTCATTGAACTTCCGCCCCACTAATCTCTTCACCGCGAATACGGTATTTTCCGGATTGGTGACCGCTTGCCTTTTGGCGGCCTGGCCTACCAAGCGTTCGCCATTTTTGGAAATAGCCACAATAGAGGGGGTGGTTCTGTTACCCTCGGCGTTTTCCAAGATCTTGGGTTGTCCTCCTTCGATAACAGCCATGGCACTGTTGGTTGTACCCAAGTCAATTCCTAATACTTTTCCCATAAATGTTATTTATAACACACCATTCTTACGGCTGAATTACAAAGGTAAGAATGATATGTTAATTTATTATTTTATATATTCTTGATATTGGATATTAGATATTGGATATTAGACATAGTGGTATGCTAATTCTCCAATATCCAATTACCAATATCCAATATCTGTCTCTAAAGTTGGTCTCCCCCGCCTTTCCCAATGGGGTAAAAACGAGGGAGACCGCATATTCTATTATTCTTTCTTCCCTTTCTTCTCGATCTTAATCGGTGTGGATTTGGCCTGGCTGGCCTTGGGGATGGTTACTTTTAAAACTCCTTCTTCCACAACGGCTTTGGCTTTGTCGTCCTCTACCGGTGTGGGCATAGGAATGTTTCGGTAAAAGCTGCCTCTCTTGATCTCTTTGCGGTAATAATTCTTGTCCTCAACCTCGTTCTTCTTTTCGCTCTCGCCCTTGATGGTCAAAACATCATTCTCAATGGCCAGGTCCACATTCTCCGGGTCCATACCGGCCAATTGGGCTTCCACGATCACATTGTCCTTGTCCTCATACATATCAATAGCCGGCATATAGGATTCCCGGTCGCCCCTTAAAGCGGGCATAAGCTCGGAAAAAGTTCTCTCCATATCCTCGAAGGGTTCCAAAAAAGGATTCCATCTGGCTAATTTGTTGGTCATATTTTTCAATATCTCTCCGATAACATCACCCCGCTTTAAGGATGAAGAGTTATCGGGAGAAGGATTATTTATAATATAATTATGATACTTGATATTAGATATTTGATATTGGTAATTGGATATTGGAGAATTAGCATACCACTATGCCTAATATCCAATATCTAATATCCAATATCTAAATCTAAACCTAATTACCAATTTCCTCTCCTTCCCGGGATTCGCTTTCCTGGTCCAATCCTGTTCCTTGTTTCACTACCACCTTCGCCGGAATTATGGTCTTGCCGTTCAGGGTATAGCCGGGCTTGATCTCTTTTTGGACCACATCCCCTTCGCCTTCCACGGCTTCCATATATTCGGGATTGAATTTTTCGCCCTCGGCCTTTATTTCCTTAACTCCGTTTTCTTCCAGGACTTCCCGGAATTGCTTAACCACATAAACCACACCTTGAACCCATTGGTCGTCCTTATTCTCTTCGGATACATGCTCCAGGGAAAGTTTTAAATGATCGAATACCGGCAACAATTCTTGGAGTAAATTCTCATTGGCGTATTTGGTCAAACCTTCCTTCTCCTGAACTTGTCTTTTTAAAAGATTGTGGTAGTCGGCCAAGGCCCTTTGGTACTGCTTTTCCAGCTCTTGTTTTTCCTGCTCTAATTTTTTTATTTTCTTATCCCGGTTTTTGTCCTTTTTTTTGCTTTCCTGCTCCGATCTCTTGGACTCCGGGTTCTTTTTATGTTCCTTCTTATCTTCTTGGTGTTGTGGCATAAACTATTTCTTTAATTATTATTTACCTTCCAGATATCTTAGGATCTGGCCCACCAGGGCGATGTTCTTTTTATAGTCCATTCGCAAGGGGCCCAAGATACCGACCACTCCCAAATTCCGGTTTCGAGACCGATACTTGGTCATAACACTGCTGCAAAATCGACCGAAAGGATTCTCGGAACCGACAAAAACGCTGATCTCTCTCTTGGGAATATTCTCGAAAATATCTCCGATAATATCATCCATCTGATCGATCACCGAAGAAACATCATAAATAAGTCCTTCCCGAGCGAATTCCGGCTGCTGCAACAAATTGGAAATACCGGTGTAGTAGAGATTGTTCTTGTTAAAGGCCCAAAAAACGGCATTGTCCGAATAGGAAGCCATTAGTTTGGCCGCTTTTTTAAAGTTATCCTGGCTATTCCCCGCCAAAAAGGCCTGCAGATCCTCCAACTCCTGCCGGGTCAAGTTGCGCCATTCCTTTTTGTCCTCGGCCGAAAACAAGCTATCCAAATATTCTTTGTAGGCCTTTTCGGTCGGGATCCGGCCGGCGGAAGTGTGGGGCTGAAGTATATAGCCCTCTTCTTCCAATTCCCCCATTATATTACGGACAGTGGCCGGAGAAACTTGCAGATTGTATTTTTTAACCAAGCCCTGGGAACTCACCGGTGTCTTGGACTTTATGTGTTCCTTGACTATGTTAAATAATATTCTTTGTTTTCTATCTTCCATAAAACCGATATTAATTATCCGAGTCTACTCCAATAATAACTTTTTAGCACTCCCTTGTCAAGAGTGCTAAAAACCAAAAAACCCCTTCTCGGGAAGGGGTCCTGGAAACGCGGATTATAGCGAAAACCAAGGGCTTTAATTGTCCTCGACGATAATGGCGTCCACCGGGCAACCGGAAGCGGCGTTCTTGGCGCAGTCCAAATTCTCTTCGCTTATAACTTCGGCCTTGCCGTCCTCATTGATCTTGAAAACATCCGGACACAGGCCGGCGCAGGTGCCGCACCCGATGCAGGCATCTTGATCCACTTTAATAGACATAAAATATTTACTTTAATTCTAATTTGATCATCGACTATTAATTTTTATTTTAATATCCCAAATTTAATAAATTTTAAAGTCAATTAAAATGACAAATAGTCGGATATTGGATATTAGATACTGGATATTGTAATTTAATTCCGAAGAATTGGTGTACCACTGTACCCAATTTCAAATATCCAGTATCTAATATCAAATATCAAATTGTCAATATCAACCTACTTATACCTCAAGGCATTAAGCGGATTGATGCGGGAGGCCTTGATCGAGGGGTAGATGCCGGTAATAAAACCGACTATAGAAGAGAAAACCAATATAAATGCTATAAACCACGGCGGCTGATAAAACAGATTCATGGCCTCTCCGCCGAACCTCTGAGCCAAAAGATTGATCCCGAAGTTGGCCAATTCCGCCCCGACAAAACCGATAATGATACCGGCTATACCACCCAAAAAGCCCATTAGGACGGACTCCACCAAAAACATGCTCCGAATATCCGAAGTGGTAATACCAATGGCCCGCATAATACCGATCTCATTGATACGCTCCAAGAGGGAAACAGTCATAGTGTTAAACATGCCGATGGCCGAAACTACCAAAGCGATCAAGCCGAACAGGGCCAGAACTATCTGGATGATCTTAAATATCTTCTTGGCCTGATCGATAGTGTCGGAAAGCGAGGATACTAAAAAACCTTTTTTGATTATATCGCTCCTAACATCCTCCATTATCTGATCATGGGTTACCTTGACCTTTAACATATTATATTTGTTGATCTCCAGGTCGCTGATGGTTCCCCGCGGGATATAAACATAATTGTTGTTCGGGTCCTTGATCACACCCACGATCTCATATTTACCGGACCTGTTCTTGATCTCGGTTTCCTCAAAACCCTCTTCGGTAGTATGGGTTAAAAACAAACTCAAAGAGATCTTTTTACCCAAGATCTGGTCCGGAGTCATATTAAAAAGCTTGGTCCCGGCGGTGGAAATAACCGCTTTCCGGGTGTTGTCCTCTTGAAAAACCTCGCCTTGTTCCGGAATGATCCCGCTTAAACGGAAAAAAGAAGGATCAACCGCTCGAACCTTGTTGTTGCTGGTCAGGTCTCCCATGGATATTTGGCTGGAAAAGTGGACGGAACGGCTCACCTCTTCCACATTCTGCATATTCTGGATATCCCGGACATCCTTGTCGGTAATACTGACTATCTCGGAAGATCCGGGGCGGACATCCAAACTCAAAAGCGAATCCGTGGTGGTGATCTGGCTTAAAATAAGATTCTGCAGACCATAACCCAAAGACACCAAGAACAAAACCGCGCCGATACCGACGCCCACGCCCAAGATCGTCAAAAACGTCCGCAACGGGCGGGTTTTGAACATTCGGGTGGAGAGAGATAGGGTGTCGATTATTTTCATAAATTGATAAAAAATGCAAAACTCAAAATGACAATTCAAAATTTAAAATTATAATTTTTTGTTTTTATCTGCCCGCCCCGTGGCGGAGCTTTACGGGGTCATTTTGCATTTTGAGATTTGAATTTTGAATTTTATTTGTACTTCCCCAGCACCAAAAGCTCCATCCTCCGGGCCATTTTTCTGGCTGTTCGTTTGTCCAGGCCGGCGCCTCCCTTTTTCATGGGCTTGTCCAGTTTCTTTAAAAAGCCCTTCTTGGCGAGCTTGTTCTCCAACCTGTCCTTGATGGCCTGGTCGATTATGGCCAAACTGCCGATATCGTCCACTTGGTAATCAAACACTTCAAAAAGATAATGGCGGATATGCCGAGCTTCTTTGTTGATGTCATAACTTTCTTTTTCCTTTTGGATCTGCTTTTCCTCCCTTTCCAGTTGCTTGACCTCCTCTATGATCTCCTTGACCCTTTCCGTTAATTTTTCCGCGGTCCTTTTGTCCATACCCATCCCTCCTTTTTCCTTGGGCTCATCCAGATATTTCATAAAATTCTTGGAGTGCCCCTTGATCCCGGTGACCAAAAGATTTTCCACCTTTCTTTCCACGGCATTGATCTCGTCGGAGCTCATACCGCTTAAAACCTCGGAAGTTATCTCCTTGGCCTTAAAGGGAACCAGAAGATTCCCGGCCACTCCGGTGATACCGGAAAAGCTTCGGGCCAGCATCTCCAATTCCTTGGATACCGAAGGTTTCTCGGTGACTTCTTCCTTTTTCTTCTTTACCTCCTGGTTAATGGCCTCATTCACCCTGGTCTTGATCAATTTGCCGTCCTTCATATAAAAAACCCGGTGCGCCATATTCAAATGAGCCGGATTGTGGGTAACCAAAATAACCGATTTGCCCCGCTTATCATTTAATTCCTTTAAAAGTTTCATTACCTCGTCCGAGGATTTGGAATCTAAATTTCCGACCGGTTCGTCAGCCAAAAGCACATCCGGTTCATTGACCAAGGCCCGGCAAATAGCGGCTCTTTGCTTTTGACCGCCGGAGAGCTCGCTGGGGAGTTTGTCGGCCTGCTCCTTGACCCCGAAATGCTCCAAAAGATCATAGGCCCTTTTTTCCCTTTCCTCTTTATCGGCGTTAATAGCTATCTGCGGCAGGATCACATTCTTTAAAATGGACAAGGAATTGATCAGATAATAGGCCTGGAAGATCATGCCTATTTTTTTCTGGTGGAAATTCTCCCCTTCCTTTTTGTCCATCTTGGAAATATCCTTGCCGTCTATAATAACATCTCCGGCGATATTGGTCTCTAAACCGGAAATGGAATACAATAAGGTGGACTTACCGCAACCGGAAGGACCGAAGAAAATAACAAATTCGCCTTCATAGATCTCTAAACTAACATCTTCCAGGGCCTTTACCTCATTCGGCCTGCCCCGGAAATAAGTAACATCCAGATCCTTGATCTCGATCAAGGGCTTTTCCGCAGTTTTTTTCTTTACGGTTGGCGGAGATTGTTTGGTCGATGTTTTGGTCTCAGTGGCCATAAAAATACTAAAAAATTCCTTTTATACCTTTATTCACAATTAATTATATAATAACATATTTCAATAAAAACTCAAAGTGCAAAATGCAAAACTCAAAATGACAAATCAAAATGTAAAATTATATTTTTTGGTTTCCTTTATTATTTTGATTTTTGAGATTTGATTTTTGAGATTTGATTTTTGAGATTTGATTTTACCTCCTCATCTGCCCCACCCAGCCGAACATGTTCTCTAAGTTATTCAGGATCAGCTCAAAGACGCTCTCCCGCCTCTGGGGGGCCAGGACGGTGTTTATTTTGGAAGTGGAGACATTACCGCTGGAATCCATGCTCTCCACCTTGAAACTATAGGTGTTGCCGGGTTCAAAGTCGGTCAGGACCACTACATGATTCTTGGTGTAATTATCGTTGAGCTGGGTCTCTTCGGTCAGCTCATCTCCGGGCTGGGCTATTCCTTGCTTGTAATAAAGCTTGGAAGTGGCCAGCTCGTTGGTGCGCCAGGAGATAATGGTCTGGACCTGGTCCCTTTGGCCCGGGGCCAGGGCGGATTCGGTCTGGATCTGGGTTATCTTCGGGGGGTAGTTATCCTCGGTGGTGGAGAAGGCGGAGATCTTTCTTCTGACCGTGTTCTCATTCAGGTCTTGGCTGATCAGCTCCACCTCGTAGATCACTCCGGCCTCCAGTTCCTCCATTTTCATGCTGTGCATAGTGGTCACGGTTTCGTCTTGCTTGACTTCCCTTTCCTCCACGGACAACTCACCGTCCCGGTAGGGGGTGTATCTGACTTTAGTATCGGCTTGGATGTTGGTGGTCCACTTGAATATAGCAGTTTGGTCGTCCCGCTTGTCCACGGTGTAGTTGTTGATCTCCAGGGTTTCGTCCTCGGTGGTGAAAGTGAAGTCCCGGGACTGGGCCGTGGGGCCGAGTTTGGCCTTGCTCCGCAGTTGGTAATGGTAGGTGGTCTCGGGTTCCAGATTCTGGATATTAACCCGGTGCTCGGTGGTTACATCCTCCGGATCACCTACTACTTGACTATAGGGCTCATCCTCCCCTATGGGGTATTCCTCATCCGAGGCGTAGGCGACCAAGGAGTTGGACTCCTTGTCGGTTCGCCAGATGACCGTGGCCGTCTTGGCGGTGGTCAAGACCCGCGGGGAGCCGGAAAGCAAGGGTGCCGGGAGTTGGGCGGCAAAATCGGACAGGAGTTCTTCCTGCATCATCAGGGTGGTCTCGA
>CAZPEL010000012.1:0-19887 GCA_964585585.1 uncultured Gammaproteobacteria bacterium
AGATAGGAGTACCTAGTAAGTAGTGAGCAGTAAATAGTAAATAGTAAACAGGGTTTTGTGTTATGAGATTATTTAAGAACGACAATAGAGGCTTTACTTTAATAGAAATGGTGGTTTCCTTGACCATTGTGGCTTTGATAGCCGGGGCCATGATGGCCAATTATCGGGGCGGGGAAAGAACCAATAAATTGGTGGTTAGCACCAAGAAATTGTCTTCCTATATAAGAATGGCCCAGAACAATACCCTGGGGGCCGTGGAATACGGAACCAGTACTCCGGACGGGGGTTGGGGGGTTCATATAGATACCACTAACTCGGAGACCTCCTACAAACTTTTTGCCAATGAGAATTATAACGGCGGCAGCAATTTGATCTATGATCCCGGTGAGGCCTTGGCCGAATACGGAGGGAAGACCATTGCTCTTGAGGAAGGGGTGAGGATAGCCACTACCACGGCCGGCCAGGAGGTGGACATTTCCTTTTTTCCGCCGGATCCGGATACGATCATATATGATGGATCCTCGGAGTTGGATGAAGTAGAGATAGTTTTAGAAAATCAAGTCGGATCCACCAAAAGAGTTAGGGTTAATCATTTTGGCTTAATAGAAGTGTTGGATTAAAATATGAGATATAAGAACAACAATCAGGGTTTTACCATTTTGGAAATAGCTGTTTCCATGACCATAATATCCGTGGGCATGTTGGGTGTGCTGGCCTTAATAAACCAGAATATCAAAGTAGAGGATCTGGATAAAAACAAGATCCTGGCCAGCCAACTGGCCCAGGAGGGACTGGAGGTGGTCCGCAATGTTCGGGATTATAATTGGCTCATTCATACCACGCCCACAGATGAGTGGAAGGACGGGATAATACATGACGGGGATTACACGGTGGATTACCGGAGTAATGTTAACGACACTCCGGATTCTATTTCGGCCAGTTCCACTCGCTTGTATAGGAACAGCCAGGGTTTTTATGACCATGACAGCGACGGCGAGCCCACTTCTTTTTCCCGGATCATAAGAATAGACTCGGAAAGCTCGGCCTCCACCTCTGTTACTTGCTTGGTGCAATGGAAGGACCGGGGCAATACTTATGAATATGTGGCGGATACGGTTTTATATAATTGGCGTTAATTTATGACCAGAATTTTTAGAAAAAAAATATTTGCCGAAACCGGGGTAACTCTGTTGGAGTTAGTGGTGGCCCTGGGTCTTTTTTCCGTGGTTATGCTTTCGGCCACCCAGATATTCAATATGGTAATGCAGGCCCAAAGAGATGCTATAATTTCCCAGCAGATGCAAGAAGATATGCGGTATTTAATGGAGATAATGACCAAGGAAGTCCGAATGGCTCAGGTGGACAAGCACGGTACTTGCGTTGACGCCAATAAGGTTTATTATACTAATGGCAATTATTTGGATTTTATGAATATTGAGGGTCAGTGCGTTAGATATTTTGAGCAGGGTGGGCGATTTATGGTGCGGCGGGGCGGTACCACCGAGGCCGTTACTTCCGATAATGTGGAGATAAGCAATTTGAATTTTATACAATTCGGGGAGGTTCCCTTGGAACAGCCCCGGATAGTCATTAACGCAGATATAGAAATAGGGGGAGAGGGCGGTGTTCCCCGGAAAACAGTGGATTTCCAGACCTCTATTTCCACCCGGCATTATGAATAAAGAAAAAAAGACAACTACCTCCTTACGGCAAAACCGGGACGGAGCGGCCCTGTATATGACCATGCTCATCTTAACCGGGATATTTTTGGCCGCCATGGGTATGGCGGATATTATCATTACCGGGATCAAGATGGGCGGAGTGCAAGCTCGTTCCACTCAGGCCTATTTTGCCAGTGAAGCCGGAGTGGAAAAGATATTGTGGGAGTACCGGAAGAATGGTTATTCCGAGCCGGCTTCTTCTACCGAGGATATTTTTGGCGAAACTTTGAGCAACGGCAGCAGTTATCAGCTTAATTATGTCCGGGAAGAGGATCCGGATTGGATCTATAAAAAATTCATCTCCGTGGGCGAGTACAATAATGTTAGACGCTCGGTCCAGGCCATGTTAAAGTATCCCAAGTTTGATTAAAGATCCTATGAGTAAGCAAAAGATCAACAAGAAGGAGGCGGAACAAAGAATCAAAAAACTGCGGAAAGAGATCGATCATCATCGTTATCTCTATCATGTTTTGGATACTCAAGAAATAAGCGATGCCGCCTTGGACAGCTTGAAAAAGGAGTTGGCCGATTTGGAGGCCCGGTATCCGGATCTGGTGACTCCGGATTCCCCCACGCAGCGGGTCGGGGGAGAACCCTTGGAAAAATTTGAAAAGGTCGATCACAGCCGGCCCATGTTGTCTTTGTTTGATTCCTTTTCCCCCGAGGATATGAGGGATTGGGAGAACAGGATAAAGAGATTGGCTCCCGACTTGCCTCTGGAGTATTTTTGCGAATTAAAGCTGGACGGCCTGGCCATGGCCTTGCGATATGAGAGTAAGAGTTTGGTTTTGGGAATAACCAGGGGGGATGGTAAAACCGGTGAAAATGTTACTCCGAATTTAAAAACAGTAGAATCCATACCTTTAAAATTAAGAGTGCCCGCTTCCAAGGAATTGAAAAAGGCGGGCTTTGACCGGGAAGCGGCGGACCGGATACGATCGGAAGCGGAGAAGGGTACTATCGAGATCAGAGGCGAGGTGGTTATGCCTTATCGGGCTTTTGAAAATTTGAACAAAAAATTTGTTCGGGAAAACAAATCTCAACTGGCCAATCCCAGAAACGCCGTAGCCGGAACTATTAGGCAGCTCGATCCCAAGGTGGTGGCGGAGAGAAAGTTGGATTTTTACGGTTTTGAGATCCTGGATGATAATTTGGACATCGATACCCAAGAAAAAAAGATCAAGCTGATCAAATTATTGGGAGTAAAAGTTCTACCCCAAAGCCGGGTTTGTTCCGGTATGGAGGAAGTGATCAAGTTTCGGGAACATTGGGCGGATAGGAAAGAAAAACTTCCCTTTGGCGTCGACGGAGTAGTGGTGAAATTGAATCGGATCAAGTATTGGCCGGTTTTGGGAGTGGTCGGTAAAGCCCCTCGTTATATGATGGCTTATAAATTCCCGGCGGAACAAGCAACCACCAAGTTAAAGGATGTTTTTTGGCAGGTAGGCCGGACCGGGGTTCTTACTCCGGGAGCTATTTTGGAGCCGGTGGATATAGGCGGAGTGACCGTAAGCCGGGCCACTTTGCACAATAAGGACGAGATCGATCGCTTGGATCTAAAAATAGGGGATACCGTGATAGTGGAAAGGGCCGGTGATGTTATTCCCAAGGTGGTTCGGGCCATTCCCAATCTGCGGACCGGACGGGAAGAAGAGATACAAGTCCCCGAAAAATGTCCTATGTGCGGCAGTAAGGTTAGGAGAAAAAAGGGGGAAGTGGCCCATAGATGCAGCAATACCGATTGCTATGCCGTAAATCGGGAAAAGCTCATCCATTGGGTTTCTAAGTCGGCGGTGGATATAGAAGGCCTGGGAGAAAAAGTAGTGGAGCAATTAATGCAGGAAGGCCTGATAAATGATGTAAGCGATTTTTATAAGTTGACTACCGGAGATCTTTTACCCCTGGAAAGATTCGCTCACAAATCGGCCGGAAATTTGGTCGCCGCCATTCAAGCCCGAAAAGAGATAAGTTTATCCCGTTTTATTTATGCTTTGGGTATAAATTATGTTGGCCAGGAGACCGCTCTGCTTTTGGCCCGAAAAATGCTAAAGGAAACGAATATCAAAAAGAATGTTATTTCTATATCCGAAGTAAAGGATTATTTCAAGAATGTCTCCGGCGAGGAATTGCAGGAAATAAAGGATGTGGGCCCGGTGGTTACCCAAAGTATTGTCGAATGGTTCAGCCGGGATAAGAATTTAAAGCTTTTGGACCGACTGGAAAAAACAGGGGTTGTGATCAAAATAGACTCCGGCCTGAAAGATAGCGATAAAAAGTCCTTGCAGGGCAAGAAATTCGTTCTGACCGGGAGTTTAGACGGTTTGACAAGAGAGGAGGCAAAGAATAAAATAAGAGAATTGGGAGGAGATATTACTTCCACTGTCAGCAAAAATACTGATTATGTAGTGGCGGGAAAGGATCCGGGCAGTAAATATGATAAGGCCAAGGAGTTGGGGGTGGTGATCTTGGATGAAAAGGGGTTTTTGGAAATAGTGGAATAAATTCAAAATTCAAAAATCAAATCTCAAAATGGCAGGTTAAAATGTAAAAAGAGAATCAAGTATCAAAAGTGAAAATTATGTGACCTGCTCGTTTTATAAAAATTAAAACAGATTTTAATTTTAAAATTTTTTGTCATAGATTTGCATTTTGATTTTTATATTATGTTTAATAAAGACCAAGTAAAACATATTTCCGATCTGGCTCGGTTGGAGTTGAGTGAAGAAGAGCTGGAAGAGATGTCGGGCCAATTGTCCGATGTTTTGGGCTATATCGAAAAATTGCGGGAAGTGGATACCACTGATATCGAGCCCACCGCCCAGGTAACCGGACTGGAAAATGTAGTTCGAGAGGATGAGGTGGAAGAGTGGGATAAGCAAGAGGTAAATTCCGCCTTAGATCAAGCGCCGGATTCGGAGGACGGTGAGGTTAAAGTTAGGAGGGTATTAGATTAACTGGATATTGGATATTAGATATTGGTTACAGTTTTACCAGTATCTAATATCTAATATCTAATATCAGATATGGATTTTAATCAACTAACAATAATCCAAGCTCGAGAGAAATTGGACCAGGGCGAGATCACCGCCGTGGACTTGACCAAAGCTTGTTTGGATAGAATCAAAGAAGCGGATGAAAAGATCGGGGCTTGTTTGACCGTGTGTGAAGAGGAGGCCTTACAAGAGGCGGAGGCAGCTGACCAAAGGAGGAAAAACGGAGAGAAAGGCGGACTTTTGGGCATTCCTTATGTGGCCAAAGATAATATCCTTACCAAGGGCATAAAGACCACCGCCGCTTCTAAGATGTTGGAGAATTATATTGCTCCGACCGATGCCACTGTGATCTCCAAATTAAGACAGGCGGGGGCAGTGCTTGTGGCTAAATCCAACTTGGATGAGTTCGCCCACGGCGCTTCTACCGAGAACAGCGCTTTTGGTCCCACTCATAACCCTTGGGATCTGGACAGGGTGCCTGGCGGGTCTTCCGGGGGTTCGGCCGCCGCGGTGGCCGCGGATATGTGTTTGTTTGCCCTGGGCACCGACACCGGAGGATCGATCCGGTGTCCGGCCTCCTTTTGCGGAGTGTCCGGTTTAAAGCCCACTTATGGCCGATCTTCCCGATTCGGTTTGATAGCCATGACCTCTTCCACTGATGTCCCGGGCCCCTTGACCAAGGATTCCCGGGACGCGGCTCTGGTGTTGCAGGAGATAGCCGGTCGGGACAAAAGGGACGCCACCACTCCCGATGTTGAAGTGGGTGCTTATGAGAACGATCTGGCAGAGGATATTAAGGGACTGACCATCGGTCTGCCGATTGAATATTTCCAGGAACAGGCCGATAAGGAGGTTCTTTCTTTAGTGAAAAAGGCCGTAGAAAAATTAAAAGAATTGGGAGCGGAAGTCAGGGAAGTAAGTTTGCCTCATACCAAATATACAGTCCCCACTTATTATATCATCACACCCTCCGAGATCAGTGCCAATTTAGCCCGGTTCGACGGGATCAGATACGGTTTTAGGCAAGAGGAAAATATTCAGGGTCTGGATGATGTTTATCGCAAGTCCCGGGAAGGTGGATTCGGTCCGGAAGTTAAAAGAAGGATAATGCTTGGAACTTATGCCCTGAGCGCCGGCTATAGGGATGCCTATTACCTTCAAGCCCAAAAGGTCAGGACCAAGATCAAGGAAGAAATGGATGAAGTATTGGAAAAAGTGGATTGTTTGCTGACACCCACCTCTCCTCATGTGGCCTTTAAAATAGGGGAACAGGCGGATGACCCCTTGCAAATGTATTTGGAGGATGTTTTTGTCAGTGGCGCTTCCTTGGCCGGATTACCAGCTATTTCTATCCCCTGCGGATTCAGCCGGAATATGCCGGTGGGAATGCAAATAATAGGCAAAAGATTTGACGAGCAGACTTTGTTTGATGTAAGTTATAATTATCAAAACAATAGTGATTAGACTTCGTATAAACCGAATATGTAGTAGATTTAAAATGATATTGGATATTGGATACTTGATATTGGTTGTACTGTTTAAATTGAAATTTCCCACTCTATAATATTAATTACTAGTATCTAATATCAAATTTCCAATTACTAAATTCGGAGAGGTGGCCGAGTGGTCGAAGGCGCTTGCTTGGAGTGCAAGTGTACCGTTCCACGGTACCCAGGGTTCGAATCCCTGCCTCTCCGCATTCTCATTTGAGGATTTAGGATTTAAGATTTATGATTTGGCGAGATTCAAATCCTAAAATCATCAATCACAAAATCATAAAATGAGCAGGAGGGGTGGCAGAGTGGACGAATGCGGCGGTCTTGAAAACCGCTGTCCACGTCACAGTGGACCGTGGGTTCGAATCCCACCCCCTCCGCGTACTGGAACGGGTTCGCCCCGCATCCGCGGGGCGCCCGGCGAATGCCGGGCGAATCCCACCCCCTCCGCGTACTCATTTTAGGATTTTAGGATTTAAGATTTATGATTTATCCTTGTTCAAATCCTAAAATCACAAAATCACAAAATCATAAATGAGACATCCCCCTCCGCATTCTCATTTTGAGGATTTGGCGATTTAAGATTTATGATTTGGTGAGATTCAAATCCTTAAATCCTAAATGAGACACCCCACTTGAAGATTTGGCGATTTAAGATTATGGAAATTATTATTTTTTATTATCCTGAGGGTCATGGCAAGGTAGGCCGGAATAATAAAAAGTAATAATTTCCATTAACAATGCAGAAAAATAGGATTGCTTGATTTTTGTTTTTTTCTGTGTTAATTTGGTTTCACACAATATTATGATACTTAAGGAAAGGAGAGATCCTTTTTATTTTTATGGCACAACAAGAAGAAAGGAATATTTTGCAGAAGATCTTTAAGCCGGAAACCTCCAAGGGGAGGATCAGACAAGTTTTAGTACTTGTTGTTCTTTTGACCCTGGGAGGACTTTTTATTGATGCCGGCAAGTACTACAATCAGGGAGTGGATTGGTTGTCCGGGCAGACCAACAATGTAGTCCAACTCCCCAAAACCCAGGCCATTCCCTTTAATTTGGGTTTGGATCTGCAAGGAGGAGCTCATTTGGTCTATAACGCCGATATGAGTGAAGTTCCGGCAGACCAGGAGCAGTCCGCTATTCAGGGGGTTAGAGATGTGATCGAGCGACGGGTCAATGTTTTTGGAGTGAGCGAGCCCTCTATCAGGACTATTAAGACCAAGGATGGCAATTATAGGATCATGGCCGAGTTGGCCGGTATCAAGGATGTGGATAAGGCCATTGAAAAGATCGGAGAAACCCCTTTGCTTCAATTTAAGGAAATGAAGCAGGGAGAGCAGAGTCTTAGTGAGGAGCAGAGACAGGAAATAGAAGAACAAAAGAAACAGGCGGAACGGGAAGCGGAAGATGTGCTGGGCAAGGTTATTTCCGGTGGTGATTTTAATGCTCTGGAAGAAGAGTATGACGAGGCCACCAGTACCGAACCCAGGTGGGTAACCGCTCAAAGCTCCCCTCAAATAGCCGAGGTGGTGCGGAATCTGGAAACAGGAAAGGTCCACAATGATCTGGTGGAGACCCCGGAAGGATATCGAATAGTAAAGTTGACCGAGGAAAGGATAAAGACCAATGAGTTCACCGGCGAAGAAGAAAAAGAGGTCAAGGCCTCTCATTTATTGATCTGTTACCAGGAAGCTCAAAATTGTAATAGCGGTTTAAGTAAGGATGAGGCCTATCAAAAGATAAAAGACATTAAGCAAGAGGCCGATCCGAACAATTTTTCCGAACTGGCCCGGGAACATTCCACCGGACCCAGCGCCTCGAAAGGGGGCGATCTGGGTTGGATCCAAAAAGGGGATATGGTAAAACCCTTTGAAGATACGGTGTTTGAACAAGAGTCGGGAACCATTTCCTATATAGTGGAGACCAAATTCGGATATCATTTGATCTATAAACAGGACGAGAGAGAAGTAAAGGAATATCAAGTAGATGATATTCTGATCAAGACCCCGGATAGCCAGAACATGACCGGAGAGCAAAAGATCCAATGGAAGACCACTAAATTGACCGGGAAATACCTGGAAAGCGCTTCAGTGCAATGGAATCGAACCGGCCGTCCCCAGGTGGCCCTGCAATTCAACGACGAAGGAGCGGAATTGTTTGAACAAATAACCGAAAGAAATATCGGGAATAAAGTGGGTATCTTTTTGGATGGAAAGCCGATCAGTACTCCCAATGTCAATGAAAAGATTCCGGGCGGAAGGGCGGTCATAACCGGAGATTTCAGTGTCCAAGAGGCCAAGGATCTGGTTATGAGGTTAAACGAAGGTGCTTTACCGGTTCCGATCGAATTGGTCAGTCAAAAGACAGTTGGTCCCACCTTGGGCCAGGAATCCATAAACGATAGTCTGAATGCCGGAATAATCGGTCTTATTTTAATAGCTCTGTTCATGATAGCGATTTATCGGATTCCGGGAGTAATATCGGTTTTGTCCCTGGGCGTTTACGGGATCTTGGTTTTGGCCATTTTTAAGGTTCTATCCATAACTTTGACCTTGGCCGGTTTGGCCGGATTTATTCTGTCCATAGGTATGGCCGTGGATGCTAATGTGCTGATCCTGGAAAGGTTAAAAGAGGAATTCAGGAGAGATAAAGAAGTGGGCGATGCTTTGCCCGAGGCCTTTAAGCGGGCCTGGCCTTCTATTCGGGACGGTAATATTTCCACCTTGATCACCTGTTTTATTTTAATGGAATTCACTACTTCCCTGGTCAGAGGTTTTGCCATTACTTTGGGTATCGGAGTTTTGGTATCCTTGTTCGCCGCCATGGTGGTAACCAGGAATTTCATGAATTTGGCTCCGGCCAAATGGCTTAACAAGAAAATAATCGGAATAAAATAAAACTTATGTTGAACATTATACCCAAAAGAAAAATTTGGTTTTCCTTTTCCGCCGGTTTGATGGTTTTGGCCGTCCTGTTTTTGAGTTTGTGGGGTCTTAATTTCGGTATCGATTTTGTCGGCGGTAGCTCTATGGAAGTAAGATTTGCCAAGCAAGCTCCGGCGGCAACCGAGGTCAAAGAGGCCTTGTCGGATATTAATTTGGATAGTTTGATCATCCAGCCCACTTCCGGCCAGGAAATGATCCTAAAGTTCAAAAACACTGATGAAGAGATCCATCAATCCGTGTTGGGGGAATTAAAGAATTTAAACCCCGAAAAATACGGTTCCGTGACCGAGTTGCAGTTCAATTCCGTGGGGCCGGCCATAGGGAATAGTTTAAAGAAAAAATCCTTTTACGCCGTGATCCTGGTTATTTTGGCCATAATTGCCTATATAGCTTGGGCCTTTCGGAAAGTATCCAAACCGATCGCTTCTTGGAAATACGGTATTACCGCGGTCATCACCTTGGTCCATGATTGCTTGGTGGTTTTGGGTGTTTTCGCCGTTTTGGGCCAGTTTTACGGAGTGGAGATAACCGGGGCCTTTATCGCGGCCATTTTGACCGTCTTGGGTTATAGTGTTAACGACACCATTGTCATATTCGATCGTATCCGGGAGAATCTGCCTCGAAGCGAAGAGGATTTTGCCGGAACCATTAATACCAGCATTAATCAGAATATTACTCGTTCCATTAATACTTCCCTGACCACTATGCTGGTATTGCTGGCCATCTTGATCCTGGGCGGAGGATCCATTTTTAGTTTTGTCTTGGCCTTATTGATCGGCGTGTTCATAGGTACTTACAGTTCCATTTTTTTGGCCTCTCCCATGCTGGTATTGTGGGAGAAGAGATCTTAGTCCGCTAAGTTTTTCAAAAATATAGACCAGAAATTCCGATATCTCCCTCCCGTGTCGCCCCTCGGGAGGGTTTTTTCAATCTTTGACAAGGCCGAACAGATAGGATAAAATAATACTAGTTTAAAAAAACAAATTTAGCTAATTGTACAAAAAATTTGAACAAACTTAATTCCATATTCGCATCGTAAAAAATAATTCGCAGAATTCGCATCCAATTCGCGGATTCGCATTGTTAATCTATGAAGTGTTCTCATCTTTTCACTAAAACCACTAAACAACCTCCTCGAGGGGAAGAAAGTTTGAACTCTAAACTTTTGATCCAAGCCGGTTTTATAGACAAGTTAATGGCCGGTGTTTACACTATGCTTCCTCTGGGGTGGCGGGTGATAAAAAAGATAAACCGTATAATTCGGGAGGAAATGGATGCCATCGGCGGGCAGGAGATATTCATGCCCAGCTTGTCTACGCAAGAGCTGTGGGAGACCACCGGAAGATTGGATAAGGTGGATGTTTTGTTTCAAGCCCAAGGAGCCAATGAACCTTCCAGGAAAAAGAATGATACCACCTATATTCTGGGTTCCACTCACGAGGAAGTGGTTACCCCCTTGGTGCAAAAACATGCTTTCAGCTACAAGGATCTGCCCATATCCGTTTATCAGATCCAAAGCAAATTTCGGAATGAGCCCCGGCCCAAATCCGGACTTTTAAGGGGTCGGGAATTTTTAATGAAGGATCTTTATAGCTTTCATACTTCTAAAGAGGATCTGGAGGATTATTACGAAAAAGTGAAACAGGCCTATACCAGGATATTTGAGAGATTGGGGGCCGGGGCCGATACTTATATTACCCTGGCCGGCGGAGGCGACTTCACTGACGAATATTCCCATGAATTCCAAACCCGATGCCCCACCGGGGAAGATCTGTGTTTTTATTCTCCTTCCGAGCAAGTTTGCTTTAACCAAGAGGTGGCGCCCAGCCGAGCTCCGGCCCTGGAAGAAGATGAAGAAGAAGGAGTTTTGCGGGAAGTGGAGACCAAGGGGGTCACTACGGTGGAGGCCTTGGCGGAGTTTTTGCAGGTTCCGGCCTCCAAGACCACCAAAACCCTGCTTTATGAAACCGAGGACGGGGAAATGATAGCTGCGGCGGTCCGGGGTGATTATGATATTAATGAGATAAAATTAAAAAAGACCTTGGGAGGCAAGAAAATAGAGTTAGCCGGCGAAGAAAAGGTTAAGGAGCTTACCGGAGCGGAATTGGGTTACGCCGGTTTGATCGATTTACCGAAAGAAGTAAAGATCATCTGGGATGATTCCTTAAAAGGGCGAAAAAACATGGAGATGGGAGCCAACAAGACTGACTATCATGTTGTCAATGTCAATTTCGGCCGGGACATTGAGGAGCCGGAGGAATTTTATGATATCAAAGTGGCTCAGGAAGGAGATCTTTATCCGGAAACCGGAGAAAAATATGAGACTTTCAAGGCCAGTGAAGTGGGCAATATTTTTATATTGGAGACCAAATATCCCGATGATTTCGGTTATTATTATACTGATCAGAACGGCGACAAAAAGTCAGTCTATATGGGCTGTTACGGCCTGGGACCGACCCGGACCATGGGGGTTTTAGCGGAAAAATTCTCGGATGATAAAGGTCTTTCCTGGCCGGAAACGATCGCTCCTTTCCGGGTTCATTTATTGTCTTTGAACCAGAACGAGGAAGCGGACCGTATCTATGAGCAGCTTCAAAAGAACGGAGTGGAGGTTTTGTACGATGATCGGGACGAGGCCACGGCCGGGGAAAAATTCGCTGACGCCGATCTGATAGGTTGCCCTGTCAGGTTAGTGGTCAGCCAAAAGACTTTGGAAAAAGAAGGGGTGGAATGGAAAAGACGAGATAGTGGAGAAAGCGAAGTTATTGGCATAGACGAAATTGTAAGTAGATTAAACAAATAAATTCAAAGATCAAAACCATAGAGAAAAATTTAAAATTTTGAATTTTGATTTTTGAATTTTGATTTTTATATAATGTTTGGCAATTTATTCGGAAAATTCAGTAAGGACTTGGCCATAGACCTGGGAACCAGGAATACTTTGGTCTATACCGAGGAAAAGGGGATCGTGATCAACGAGCCCAGTATTGTGGTGGTCAATGCCAGAACCGATGAGATCCTGGCCGTGGGAGAGGATGCGGAAAAAATGGTCGGTAAGACCCCCTCCCATATTCGGGCGGTCAAACCCCTGGTAGAGGGAGTGATCTCCGATTTTGAGGTGACTGAAAAAATGATCAAGCATTTCATCAACAAGGTCCACAGTGATAGTTTTACCATAACCCCCAGACCCAGAATGATAATCGGTATTCCCTTGGATATTACCGAGGTAGAGAAAAAGGCGGTGGAAGATTCGGCCAAATCGGCCGGGGCCAGGAAAGTGCATCTGATAGAGGAATCCATGGCCGCGGCCATAGGGGCCAGATTACCGGTTTCCGAGGCGGTGGCCAATATGATAGTGGACATAGGAGGCGGTACTACGGAGATAGCGGTGATATCCTTGGGCGGGGTGGTCACCTCCAGGTCTCTGCGATTGGCCGGAGATGTCTTTGACAACAATATCATTGAATATATGCGGGAGGAGTTCAACCTCTTGATCGGGAATCAAGTGGCCCAGAATATCAAGATCAAGATCGGTTCGGCCACTCCCCTGAAGGACTCGTTGGAAATGGAGGTAAAGGGCCGAGACCTTTTGAACGGCCTGCCTAAGGCGGTAACTATTAATGACACCCAGATCCGGGAGGCCTTGTCCAAATCCATTAACCAGATCATAGACAGCGTTAAAACCACCTTGGAAAAAACTCCGCCGGAACTGGTGGCGGATATTTACGAACAAGGCATTTATTTAAGCGGAGGCGGGGCTCTGCTTAGGGGTTTGGACAAAGAGTTGGCCGAAGCCACCAAGATCTCGGTCCGGATAGTGGATGACCCTCTTACTTCCGTGGTCAGGGGTACGGGGATATTATTGAATGATGCCGAACTTTTGGACAAGGTCTTGGCCCCCGGAGAGGAAGAGGAGCTATAAAAAAATCTTGTTTAATCCATTTTTAAATGTCCAGGATCAGGTCCAAGAAAATTTTGATCGCTGTAATTGTGGTTATCGCTTTGGTTTTGCTTCATTACGCTCGGGTGTTAAAGCCCGTGGAAGGTTTTATTTTGTCCTCCACTCAGCCCATTTCGGCTAAGATATATAAGTTCAGTTCTTTTGTTAAGGACACTTATAGCCATCAGGTTCAGGCCCAGGATCAGTCCCAAAAGATCAAGGAATTGAAAAAGGAGGTCAACAGTTTAACGGCCCAAAATGCCGAGTTGAGGAATTTACGGGAAGAGAACCAGAAGCTTCGGGAATATTTGGATTTTTTAAAAGAAAAGAAATACGAACATATTTTAGCCAATATTGTCTCCCAAGGGGTTTCCATTGATCCTCAGGAAAAGAACGCTCATATTGTGATAGACAAGGGCGGAAATCACGGGATCGAGTCCGGCTTATTGGTGGTTAACGAACAGGGGGTGGCTATAGGAAAGATCGGCCGGGTTAAGCCGGAATCGGCGGAATTGATCTTGGTTACCAACAATGAGGCCAAATTGGCCTGTTCCATTCAGAATTCGGACAAAACTTCCGGAGTGGTGGAAGGTAGGTTGGGCCTGACCATGGAGATGAATCTGATTCCCCAGTCTGAGAAGGTATCTCCGGGGAATATGGTGGTTACCTCCGGATTGGAAAAGGATATCCCCCGAGGCCTGGTGGTGGGAAAGGTGATAGAAGTGGATAATAGCAAGAACGAAGTCTGGCAGCAGGCAACCGTGGAGCCCTTAGTGGATTTTGATAATTTGACCGTGGTCTCGGTCTTAGTACCTTAATTTTTCCTTATGTATCTTAGATTGGCCTTTCATTTTCTTTTGGCTTTGTTTTTGAGTATTTTTCAGCTGACCTTTATTCAGCCCTTGTTTTCTTGGGCCGGACATTTTAATTTGGTCTTGGTGGTTCTGGTTTTTGTCCTGGCTCTGTCCGGTTTTGACAAGGCCTTGATCTGGGCTTTGACCCTCGGTTTTGGTTACGATATTTACAATTTTCTTCCCTTTGGTTTTTTTATGATCTGTTTTTTGGTTACAGTGATCATAGCCGAGTTTTTGTTAAGGAATTTTTTTACGGATAAATCCTTGTATTCCCTGTTGGCGCTTACTTTTTTCGTGGCCTTTGTTTTTGAGTTCCTTTTTTATTCCGGGACTTATGTTGTCAGTTGGTATTCCCGGGATATAGCCCTATTTTTGATCCAAAAGGAATTTTGGTTAATGTTTTTCCAGGGCGTTCTTTGGAATTCGGTTGCTGCTTTTGTATTTTTTTATTTTTTCAATTTTGTCAGCAATCGTTTGAATGCGGTTTTTTTGAAACATTAATTAGGAATCATGAACAGGAAAAAATACAAAAAAAATCCGGACCCTTTTTTTATAGATTCGGAAACACCGGTATCCAACAAATTGCAGGACACTTCCTATAAATTGGAATGGACGGAGAATTCCTATATCGCGGACCAAGGCGACAAGGATAGCATGAGATTAACCTTTGATTTTTCCTATCTCAGAAAGATAGCGATCTTTTTGGCTTTGATGATCCTGATCCTTTTGGGTCGGGCCGGCTGGCTTCAGGTGGCTCGGGGCGATCATTATCGGTCCATGGCCCAGGGCAACAGGATCAGGGTAAAATCCATAGAGTCGCCCCGGGGTATTATCTATGATCGTGACGGCCGGGAGTTGGTCCATAATGTGGCCAACTTTATGCTTTATTTAGTTCCCGGAGACCTGCCCGAGGATCCGGAGAAAAAGAAGGCCATTTTATCCCGTATTACCGATATTTTGGGATCCGATCCGGTCCAGGAGAAAGAGATAACCCGGGAAAGTATCCAAAAAAAGATACAGGAAGTGGAGGATGACCCCTTGTTGGCTTATCAGCCCTTGTTTTTAACTGATAATATTGAATATGAAAAGGCCATTTCTCTGTATTTGGAAACTCAAGACATGCCCGGAGTTATCCTTTCCAATAAGAGCCGGCGGCAATATTTGAATCAGGTGCCTCTGGATCGGATTTTTGCCTCCTCTACTCAACGGGAGTTGCGGGAAAAGGAGGTGCTTCCGGCCGCAAAGGATCGACTTCGGATCAAGACTCTTTCCCATATTTTGGGTTATACCGGCAAGATCGATCAAAAGGAGCTACAGGAGCGCTCTGATTATTCTTCTATTGATTATATCGGTAAAACCGGACTGGAGTACACTTGGGAGGAGCAGTTAAAGGGTAAAAAGGGCAAGAAACAGGTAGAGGTTAACGCCTTAGGCAAGGAGAAGCGGGTTATAAGCAAAGAGGGGGCTCGAGACGGGAATAATTTGGTTTTATCCCTGGATTTTTCTCTGCAAGCTCAAGTGGAGGGCATTCTCAAGAAGCAGTTGGCGGACAAGGAAGTTAAGAAAGCGGCGGTAGTGGTAATGGACCCCCGGAACGGCGAGGTTCTGTCCTTGGCCAGTACTCCGGGATACAATAACAATGTTTTTGCCCAGGGGATCTCCTCGGAGCAATACCAGGAAATATTGGGCCAAGAGGACAATTCTTTGTTCAATCGGGTTATTTCCGGAGAGTATCCTTCCGGTTCCACTATTAAGCCGGTCATAGCGGCAGCCGCCCTGGAAGAGGGTATTGTCTCGGCCAATACCACCGTTAACAGCACCGGTGGCATTAGAGTGGGGGAGTGGTTCTTTCCGGATTGGCGGGCCGGAGGTCACGGCATTACCGATGTCCGCAAGGCCATCGCCCAATCGGTGAATACCTTTTTTTACTATGTTGGAGGCGGTTATAAGGATTTCCCGGGTCTGGGCCTGGAAGGGATCGTTGAATATGATCGTAAATTCGGCTTAGGCCGGGAGACGGGTATAGACCTGCCCAGCGAGGCCTCCGGCTTTTTGCCCAGCGAGGAATGGAAAAAAGAAAAAATGGATCAGCCCTGGTATATCGGAGATACTTACCATTTGTCCATTGGACAGGGCTTTCTATTGGTTACCCCGCTTCAAGTGGCCAACTTTACCTCTGTTTTCGCCAATCAAGGCACTCTTTACAAGCCGCAATTGGTTAAAAAAGTGATCGACAGTTCCGGCCAAACCCTGAAGCAGGTCCAGCCGGAAGTATTGAACCGGGATTTTATCGGGGATTATGTTATGCAAGTGGTCCGGGAAGGTATGAGGCGGACCGTTACCAAGGGTAGTGGCCGGAATTTGTTGAGTTTGGATGTAACCGCGGCCGGTAAGACCGGAACCGCCCAATGGGCCTCGGACAAGCCCTACCATGCTTGGTTTACCTGCTTCGCTCCTTACGAAGATCCGGAAGTAGTGGTTACGGTTCTGGTGGAACAAGGAGGTGAAGGGCATGATACGGCCGTGCCTATATCCAAGGAGATACTTGAGTACTATTTTGACAAACAAGGGGAGAATGGATAATATAAAATTATAAATAAAATAAGCACCAAATTACAAGCATCAATGATCAAATAAATTCCAATGACCAAAATTACAATGATCAAATCTATTTGTGATTTAGGACATTGTAATTTGTAATTTATTTGCCTCAGCCCTCCGGAGCGAAGCGGAGGAGGAATTATTGTAATTTGGAATTTGGTGCTTATTTGGTTTATAGAGTAATTTTTTATTTTAAATTTATGGATAAACAAGAAAATACAAAAAGTAGTTTTTCTCAAATGGAAGAAGAAATATTGGACTTTTGGGACAAGTCGAACACTTTTCAAAGATCAGTGGACAAGGAGGCGCCGAATGGCGACTTTGTTTTTTATGACGGACCTCCTTTTGCCACCGGCCTGCCCCATTACGGCCATTTGGTGGGTAACATTATAAAGGATGTGGTGCCCCGTTATTGGACTATGAAGGGTTATCGAGTGGAAAGAAAATGGGGTTGGGATTGCCACGGCCTGCCTTTGGAGAATTTGGCGGAAGAAGAACTGGGATTGCAGACCAAGCGGGATATTGAGGATAAGGGAATTGAAAAATTCAATGAATATTGCCGGAGTATGGTGCTTCGATATTCGGAAGAATGGCAAAAGATCATCCGTCGATTGGCCCGTTGGGTGGATATGGAGAACAGTTACCGGACCATGGACGCGGATTATATGGAATCCATTTGGTGGGTTTTCCAGAGATTATGGCAGAAAGACCTTATTTATAAAGGTTATAAATCCATGCACATTTGCCCCCGGTGCGGGACTACTTTGTCCAATTTCGAGGTCGGTTTGGGTTACAAGGACATCAAAGATATTTCGGCCACCGCCAGATTTGAATTGGAGGACGAGTCCGACGCTCATCTTTTGGCTTGGACCACTACCCCCTGGACTTTGATCGGAAATGTGGCCTTGGCCGTGGGTGAGGACATTGATTATGTTAAATTCAGTCTTAGAAACAGCTCCCGTTTTCCGGAAGGAAAGTATATAGCTTCTCGGGAATATTTGAACAATTTTCAAGAAAATTTGAATGATGGAGAAATAGAAAAAATAGAAGACTTAAAAGGCAGGGACCTGGTGGGTAAGAGATATGAACCCCTGTTTCCTTATTATGCCCAGGGAGAAAGCATAGATGATCGCGAGAATGGCTGGCAGGTTTATGCGGCTGATTTTGTTACCACTGACGAGGGGACCGGGATAGTCCATATCGCTCCGGCTTTTGGTGAAGATGATATGAATTTGGGTCGGGAAAAGCGGCTTCCCTTTGTCCAACATGTGGACGGGGAAGGCAGGTTCAAGCCGGAGGTAAAGGATCTGGCCGGCTTGGAAGCCAAACCCAAGGACGATCATCAGGCCACCGATATCGAAATAATCAAATATTTGGCTCATAACGGTTTGCTTTTTCATAAGGAAAAATACGAGCATAGCTACCCCCATTGTTGGCGGTGCGACACCCCGCTTCTCAATTACGCCACCGATTCTTGGTTTGTAGAGGTTAGCAAATTCCGCGATGAATTGGTCGGAAACAACCAGAATGTTCATTGGATACCGGCTCACTTGAAAGACGGCCGGTTCGGTAAATGGCTGGAACAAGCCCGGGATTGGGCCATCAGTCGGGACCGTTATTGGGGCGCTCCGCTTCCGGTCTGGGAGTGCGATAGTTGCGGCGAAAGGAAGGTTGTTGGCTCCAGACAGGAATTAGAGGATCTGAGCGGAGAAAAGGTAGAGGATTTGCATAAGCATATAGTGGACGGAATAAGTTTTGCTTGCGATAAGTGCCGGGGACAAATGAAGCGCATTCCGGAAGTATTGGATTGTTGGTTCGAGTCCGGGGCTATGCCCTACGGCCAGTTCCATTATCCCTTTGAGAACAAGGACAAATTCGAAAACAATTTTCCGGCTGAGTTCGTGGCCGAGGGGGTGGATCAAACCCGGGGCTGGTTTTATACTTTAATGGTTCTTTCTACCGCCCTATTCCAAAGTGAAGCTTTTAAGAATGTGGTTACCAACGGCATAGTTTTGGCCGAGGACGGAGCCAAAATGAGTAAGTCCAAAAAGAATTATCCGGATCCGGTTTTTGTGTTTGATGCTTATTCAGTGGACGCCACCAGATATTATCTTTTGTCCTCTCCGGTGGTAACTGGGGAGAGTTTGAATTTTTCCGAAGACGGAGTAAAAGAGGTCCTGCGCAAGACCACTATGACCCTGTGGAATGTCTATAAATTTTATTCCCTTTTTGCCGAAGAAGAACAGGTCGAGGCCAAGCCGGGAGAGGCCAATATTTTGGACAAGTGGATAGTGGCCCGCCTAAACCAATTGATCCGGGAAGTAACAACCAATATGGATGCTTATTTACTCCCTCGGGCTGTCCGACCTGTGGGTGAATTTATAGACGATCTGTCCACTTGGTATGTGCGAAGAAGCCGGGATAGATTTAAGGGCGAAGATAAAAAAGATAAACAAGAAGCTTTGCAGACCACTAAATATATTTTAGTTGAACTTTCTCGGATCATGGCTCCTTTTATGCCTTTTATAGCCGAGCAATTATGGCAGAAGTTGAGTAGAAACGATTTTGCGGACGGGGAGCAAAGTGTGCATTTGCAGGAATGGCCCCGGTCCGGATCCGCGAATCAGGAGGTTCTGGACAAGATGAGGCAGGTCAGGCAGGTAGTGGAGTTGGGTTTGGCCCAAAGGGACGAGGCCGGTATTAAGGTCAGGCAACCTTTGGGAGAAGCAAGGATAAAGAATCAAGAATTAAGCGAGGAATATTTAGAACTTATAAAGGATGAATTGAATGTAAAAAAAGTGGAATTTGGCCCGGACCAGGAAGAAGAAGTGATCCTGGAGACTGAGCTGACCCCGGAATTGATCCGAGAAGGGATCAAAAGAGAGTTGGTTCGGTTTGTAAACAATATGCGCAAGAATTCGGGGCTTACTTTGGGAGATAGTATTACCATTTTTTGGGAGAGTGAGGATGAGGAGATCAGGAAAGCCATTCAAAATTACCAAGAAGAAATATTAAAGGATACTTTGGCCGGATCCGTGATCTCCGGTAGCGGACAAGAGGTTGATGAAGAAAAAGAGGTTAACATAAATAACGGCAAGATAAAAATAGCTATAAAAAAAGCAAACTAAAAAAGGAGGGAGAAAAATGGACAAAAGCATTCAGAGTTTTCGGTATTTTTACAATCTTTTGGATGATCCTTGTCGGGGCAATAATTGCAGGGTCATAGCCCAGATCATTTTTCTGGATATGGCCGGCCGGAGTAGGAAAAAGTTGATCCAAGATGTATTGAATGAGAGTGTGCCCTTGGAAGGCCCTGTTCATCAACCGGAACTAA
>CAZPEL010000012.1:19987-26474 GCA_964585585.1 uncultured Gammaproteobacteria bacterium
GGGGGGTAAAACCGAGTCGGGATATTTTTATCTCGACTTCCCATCAATCCTTACTTTATATACAAATTATGCCTTATTCCGGATATTTGCTTTTTTCCGGGGGTCTGGACTCTATTTTGGCCGCCCGGGTTTTGCAGGAACAGAATATTAAAGTAACAGGGGTCACTTTGGTGAGCAATTTTTTTGATGCGGAAAAAGCCAGGGAATCGGCCCAAAAGATAGGCATAGACCTGGAAGAAGTGGATATTAGCCGGGAGATGATAGAGATAGTTAAAGATCCGGCTCACGGTCACGGTAAGAACCTTAACCCCTGTATTGATTGCCACATGTTTATGCTTAAAAAATTAAAAGAAAAATTTTTAGATAAGTGCGAGGATGGATGCTTCGCCGCCACCGGCGAGGTTTTGGGGCAAAGGCCCTTTTCTCAGAATAAAGAGGCCTTGACCGAGGTGGCGAAGGCGGCCGGGATCGAGGTTTTAAGGCCCTTATCCGCCAAGAATCTGCCTCCCACCTCCATGGAGGAGAAGGGCTGGGTGGACAGGAGTAAATTATTGGACATTCAGGGAAGGAGCAGGAACAGGCAGAAGGAGTTGGCTCGGAAATACCGTATCAAGGATCATCCCAGTCCGGCCGGTGGCTGTCTCCTGACCGATTTGCAGTTCAGCCAAAGATTGGGCGAGATGATGAAGAGGTGGCCCGGAGCCACTCCCGAGGATGTAGAGCTTTTAAAATATGGCCGGATCTTTTGGGCCAATTTTTTGGACAAAAAATGGGTGCTTATGGTCGTAGCCAGGGATCAAAAAGAAGCGGAAAAATTGGAACAATTGGCCCGAGCCGGGGATGTGGTGGTTGAATTGTCCGAAACCACCGGGCCTTTGACTTTGGTTCGGGAGTTGAAAACGGAAACCGACCAGAAGAAACAGAAGCTCGAGGTTTATATTCCGGAAGACTGGCCCTATAACCTACTTACTCCTCCGCAGAGAAAGGATCAATTATTGGAAACCGCCGCTTTGGTGACCGGTTATTATAAACCCGTGGCCAGAGGAGGGGAGGTAAAAGTTGAAATAAATAAAATTTAGTGAAAATATCAATTGTTTTAAACCAACAGGTTTATTAACCTTTGAGGTATTAGCTTGAACATCAAAAATAAAAATATACAAATAAAGCATCAAATTCCAAATTCCAATAATTTCTCCTCCTCTCCGCTCCGGAGAACTAAAGCAAATAAATTACAATATTCTAAATTATAAACAGGCTTGATCATTGTGATTTTGGTCTTTGGAATTTGTTTGATTATTGGTGCTTGGAATTTGGTGCTTCCGGTTTTGTTGGGTTATAAAGAATAATTGACCAAGTTTGGATTTAAATTTTTTTGTTTAAAATGAATTGGGTTAGTACATTTAATTGCTTTTTTGGCTTGCTTTTGGTAGAATGAAGTAGATTTTATTATAATTAATTGTCCAATTGTTTTATTGCTTAATTGTTGCTTACAAGATCAACAATATAGCAATTTAACAATATAGCAATGCATTTTATGTCTACCACTGGATGGATCATTTTAGCTATCATCGCTGTTATCGTTATAGCTTTGATAGTAATGTATAATGGTCTTATTAGGTTAAGGAATCGGGTCCAGGAGGCCTGGAGCGATATTGATGTCCAGCTCAAACGAAGGCACGACCTGATCCCCAATCTTATTAACACCGTTAAGGGTTATGCCAAGCATGAGAGGGAGACCTTGGAGAGCGTAACCAACGCCAGGACCCAGGCCATGCAGGCCCAAGAAGGCGGGGGAGACGCTAAAAGTCAGGCCCAGGCCGAGAATGCCTTGTCCGAGACTTTAAAATCCTTATTCGCGGTGGCGGAAAGCTATCCGGATCTAAAGGCCAGCCAGAATTTCCAGGAACTACAACGGGAATTAACTGACACCGAGAACAAGATCCAAGCGGCCCGCAGGTTCTATAACAATAATGTACTTCGATTCAACACCAAGGTTCAAACCTTCCCCACTAATATTTTCGCCAAAATGTTGAATTTTAGCCAAAAGGATTTCTTTGAACTGGAAGAAGAGAGCGAAAGGGAGAATGTGGAGGTTAAGTTTTAATTGATTACCTGCCTGCCCACCTCGACCGGTGGATAAGCCGGCAGGCAGGCGAATTCACGAATTTAGCACGAATTGCACGAATATAATTATTTTGAATTTTGAGATTCCTGCCTCGCCGGCAGGCAGGTGAATTTTGAATATTATGGCTACTTTATACACTCATTCCGACTCCAACCAAAGAAAGACATGGTTTTTAATGTCCGGGTTTTTGATATTCGTAATACTCGTGGGTTGGGTGTTCAGCATGGCTCTGGAGACCTCTGTGATTCTTTATATAGCGGTGGCCTTTAGCATTATTTCCGCTTTTGGCAGTTATTGGTGGAGCGATAAGATTGTTTTAAAGATAAGCGGGGCTAAAGAAGTTAAATTTGAGGATAACAAGGAGCTTTATCGCTTGGTAGAGAATCTTTGTATTACCGCCGGCTTACCGGTACCCAAGATCTATATGATAGACGACACCGCCCCGAATGCCTTTGCCACCGGCCGGGATCCGGAGCATGCGGTCATAGCCGTGACCAAGGGCTTGGTCCAAAAATTGGAAAAAAATGAATTGGAAGGCGTAATAGCTCATGAGCTTTCTCATATAGGTAATCGCGACATTTTAATAGCCACTTTAACCACGGTTTTAGTGGGCTTTGTGGTGCTTTTGGCCGATTGGTTCCGTCATTGGGTATTTTTCCGAGGCATAGGAGGGGATAGTGACAGAGGCGGTCAAATTAAGCTTATTTTGATAATTGCAGCGATAATACTTTCCATTTTAGCCCCGATCTTTGCTTATATGATGCAGTTTGCTATTTCTCGGAAACAGGAGTTCAAGGCGGACGCGGATGGGGCTTTGCTTACCAGGTATCCGGAAGGGTTGGCCAGTGCTTTAGAGAAAATATCCGGAGATACCGAGGAGTTAGAGGCAGCCAATCGAGCCACCGCCCACATGTACATTTCTTCCCCTTTAAAGAAGGATAAGAAGAAGGGAAAAAAGAAGGGTTTTTTCGCCAAGGCCTTTATGACTCATCCGCCCGTGGAAGAAAGGATTGCGGCTTTAAGGGGGATGGGGGATAGTAAACAGTAAACAGTCAATAGTAAACAGAACTTATTCAACTCCCCTGTTTACTATTTACTGTTTACTGATCCCTTGGTTTTAAAACCCATCATTCCCAAAAATTAAGCAACAACCTCAAAATAAATTAAATCATTAAAAATAAAAACAATCTATGACCATCAAACAAATCTACGATTTAGCCGTAAAAATGGGAATTGATTCCGATCTTCGGGGCAAGCAAAAGGTTAAAAAGAATTTGGAGAGATTAAAGAAGAAGTATGACAAAATGGACAAAGATTCCCAAAAGGAATTTGATACGGAAAAATTGACCAACCCCTTTAGTGATACCCGGGTTTTAGTGGATAACAATAAAAAAACTGTCAAAAAAGTTTTGGCCGGAATAGATATAGGTGGGCCGGAATTAATGTTGGCCGATAAGATGGGCGATGTGGATCTGGCCATATCCCATCACCCTCATGGCAAGGCCTTGGCCGACTTGCACAATGTTATGTCTCTGCAGGCCGAAGTTTTGGCCGATTTCGGAGTTCCCATCAATGTCGGAGAAGCGCTTCTCAAGGGCAGGATCTCCGAGGTGGGGCGTTCCATTAGCGGGGCCAACCACAATCGGGCGGTGGACATGGCCCGATATTTGGGTTTGGATTTTATGTGTGTTCATACTCCGGCTGATAATCTGGGAGCCAAATTTTTGGATGATATTTTTAAAAAGAAAAAGTGCGAGTTCGTGGAGGATGTTTTGAATACTTTAAAAGAGATCCCGGAATACCAGGAAGCGACCAAACTCAAGGCCGGTCCCACCTTATTCACCGGCAGTCCGGAGAACAGTTGCGGAACGGTGGGAGTTCTGGAATGGACTGGCGGAACCAACGGCTCCAAGGAGATATTTGAAAAAATGTCCCAGGCCGGAATAGGCACGGTTATCGGTATGCATATGCCGGAAGATCACCGCAAGGAAGCGGAAAAGCATCATATCAATGTGGTCATAGCCGGCCACATGGCCTCTGATTCCTTGGGTATGAATTTGCTTTTGGATGAGTTGGAGAAAAAAGGTGTCGAGGTGGTTCCTATGTCCGGTTTGATCCGGGTAAAGCGTTTTTCCGCTAACAAAAAATAATTTTTGTTTTGATTTTACAGCTACGAGTGTTATACTGAAGGTAATTATAAACATTAGCAAACACCGTAAATGACCGAAGAAAATAAAAAACTCTTTAGCCGGGAGGTGCCTCAATTGTTGAAAATGAAAGGCAAGGAAAGGGCGGCGGATATAGATTATTTGGTCAGATATGTTAAGAAAAAGGAGGGTAAAAGCGGTTATGACGGCTTGATCAAGGAGTTGAAAAAGCACGGTTTTGGCATACCCAAACTCGATAACAAGAGCAGGATCGAGTGGATATCCGCCGGTATTCCCCACGCTTTTTTAGTGGGAGCGGCGAGGTATTTTGATTGGAGTAAAAAGGATGTGTTCGAAATGGGTAAGCAAGCCCTGACCATGTCCGTATCCCTGAAAATATTTCTTAGATATTTTACTTTGGCCAAGTTTTCGGTTAAAAAGGGATTGGATGATTGGAGGAAGTATTATAGCTGGGGAGAGGCCGAACTTTTGAGTTTTAATAAGAAAAAAAAGGAAGGGATGCTTGAATTAAGGGATTTTGGGACTCATTCTTTGGTCTGTACTTATTTGGAAGGAGTTTTTAGCCAGATCCTGGAGATATCCACCGGCAGTGACAAGGCCAGGGCAAAAGAGGTGGAGCATGGGGATGACGGCAAGAATCATAAATTCAAGTTGACCTGGTAGTTTTTCGTCGGGAGGGGTGTTATCCGGAATTTTATGAATCAAACATTCACTAAGCCGGAATTATTGGCTCCGGCCGGAAATTTGGAAAAATTGAAAACCGCCTTTGCCTATGGAGCAGATGCGGTTTATTTAGGTTGCGCCGATTTTTCCTTGCGGGTTCGGACCAATGATTTTACCATGAATCGGATCCGGCAAGCGGTCAACTATGCCCATAAGCAGGGCAAAAGGGCCTATGTTACTGTAAATATTTTTGCCCACAATAAACATTTGCGGAAATTACCGGATCATATCGAAAAATTGAAGCGGGCCGGGGTGGACGCTTTGATAGTCAGTGACCCGGGGGTAATAGAGGTTATAAAACAGGTATGGCCCCGAGCCGAGGTCCATCTTTCCACCCAGGCCAATTGCCTGAATTGGCAGGCGGCCGCTTTTTGGAAGAAGCAGGGGGTACAAAGGATAATTTTAGGCCGGGAGGTTACTTTAGGGGATATAAAGGAAATAAAAGAGAAAGTGCCACAAGTAGAATTGGAATATTTTGTTCATGGAGCTATGTGTATGGCCTATTCCGGTCGCTGCTTTTTATCGCAGTATTTTTTGGGCCGTTCCGCCAACCTGGGCGATTGTGTTCAGCCGTGCCGGTGGAGGTATTTTTTAAAAGAAGAAAAAAGGCCGGAAAGTGAATTAGAGATAGAAGAAGACGAACAGGGTTCTTATATTTTGAATTCCCGGGATCTGTGTTTATTGGAATATTTAGCAAAATTGCAACAAGCCGGAGTGGACAGTTTTAAGATCGAGGGACGGAACAAAAGCGTTTATTATTTGGCCACTGTTTGCGGTATTTATCGAGAGGCGATCGATCGCTGGAACAGTTCCGTCGGTTTAAGTGGCCGGGACTTAAAGTTTTTCCGCCAAGAATTGGAGAAAAAGTTGGTTCATAGGGGGTATACTCGGGGATTCTTGGAAGGTGGTCCGGCGGAACAAACCCCGGAAACTTCCCACTACCAGAGCGAGTGGGAGTTTTGCGGCCAGGTTATTAAAAAGACCCGAAAATTGAAAAATAAATATTTATTACCAATCAAGGTTCACAATAGCATCAAAAAAGGGGATATTGTGGAAATAGTCAGTCCCTTTTATAATGTAGAAAGAATAAAGGTGGACAAATTTTGGAATGCCGACACCGAAAAAGAAATGACCGAAGCGCATGGGGGAGGGAGCGGACATATTATTTTATTAGAAGTTGATAAGCCGGTAGAGAAGAGAAGTGTTTTGAGGAGAAAAAGTGGCTGATATTAGATACTGGAAATTGGATATTGGTGCCACTGTGGAACTAATATCCAATATCTAATATCCAATATCTTGTTAATTTTAATCTTATGATCTCCTACCTTAAAGGAACAATTTTACACAAGGGGCAGAATTTTTTGATAGTAAGCACCGGAGATATCGGTTACAAGATTTTTGTTAACGAAAAGTTTTTTCCTCGGGCGGAGAAAGGTCAAGAGGTTGAGCTTTATACCCACCAATATGTCCG
>CAZPEL010000013.1:0-10397 GCA_964585585.1 uncultured Gammaproteobacteria bacterium
ATTCCCAAAAACAAAAACAGCCCGAGCAGGGCTGCTGTTTTGACATATCTGTTTTTCCAAAAAATTATCAAGACCGCCAACGCAGTCAAACATAGGAGCCAAACAAATTCTTGGTAGTGCCAATATTTCAAGGGCAGAAAGGAAGCTAATCCGACACCAAAAATAAAAGATAAACAAGAGAGGAGGAATATATGAGACTTCTTGATGGCCATAAAGATACGAATGACAGTGGGGTATTACTAAATTCTGCCTCGCTGGGGAAAAGTCTGGGGTAGTAAACAGAAATAGTAAACAGTCAACAGTAAACCGTTCCATTATAATTCCTCCCCTTGTTTAAGGGGAGGTTAGGAGGGGTTTTTTCTAGAACGCCAACCCCTCTTAATCTCCCTGCCTACCGGCAGGCAGGCCCTTACCAAGGGGAGAAAAGCACAGTCGCAACCAATAACTGTTTACTGTTGACTATTGACTCTATTACTCCTCTAAATCCTTCTTGAGATAACTTTCAATAAACGGCTCGATCTCTCCGTCCATTACTCCGTCCACGTCCGAGGTTTCGTAGTTGGTCCGGTGGTCCTTGACCATGGTATGGGGTTGGAAGACATAGGAACGGATCTGCTTGCCCCATTCCGCGGTCTGGACTTCTCCCTTGGCCTCCTCTTTTTCCTTTTCTTTTTCTTGCTCCTGCTTGGCGTGGAGCTTGGACTTCAATATCTTCATTGCGGTCTCTTTGTTTTGGTGTTGGGATTTCTCATTCTGGCAGGAAACGGTGATGCCGGTGGGGACATGAACTATCCGAACCGCGCTTTCGGTCTTGTTGACACTCTGGCCTCCGGGCCCGGAAGCCCCGAAAGTATCTACCCGAAGATCATCCTCCTTGACCTCGATCTCTTTTTCTTCCGGCAATTCCGGGACCACTTCCACCAAAGCAAAGGAGGTATGCCGCATACCCTCGGCGTCAAAGGGCGATATCCGAACCAGCCGATGTACTCCGGCCTCGGACCGGAGATAGCCAAAAACCCAAACTCCGTCCACTTTTATGGTCACGCTTTTCACTCCGGCCTCGTTTCCGGGGACCCGATCCAAGATAGTGGGCTGCCAGCCCTTTTTCTCGATAAACCGCAGATACATCCTTTCCAAAAGCTGGGCCCAGTCCTGGGCGTCCACCCCGCCGGTTCCGGCGTGGATGGAAATAATGGCGCTGTTCCGATCATATTCGCCGGAAAACAGAGTATAAAACTCCAATTCCCGGAATTTTTTATACAATTCCCGGAATTTTTTATGAGCTTCGTCCTCTAAAGAAGAATCATTCTCTTCCTGGGCCAGGGCAACCAGCTCCTCCAGGTCGGTTATCTCCTGCTCCACTTGACTCCACTTCTCCACTTCTTTGTCCAGGTCTTCCACTTTCTTGCTGACCCGAACCGCCTCTTCCCGGTCATCCCAAAAATCGGGCCGATTCATCTTGTTCTTTTCCGCCTGGGCCTCCTGCCTTTTGCCCTCTATATCCAGGGATTCCTTGATCCTTAAAAACCTCTCCCTTAAATCCTCCAATTGTTTCAATAAATTTTCCATATATTATTTTTTAAAAGCTAAATCAACTCATCAAATAATTGATAAAGCAAACTCAACCTTTTTTCCTTTTCTTCCCGGGGCTTGTCCGAAGCACAGACATCGGCCAATATGGTCCCCAATATCCTTTCTATCACGCAATAGGGAAAGAAATTATCAAAATCCTTTATCCCTAATTCCTCCGCCACCGGCTTAATGTCCTCGATCCAGCTGAACACTCCTTTTCGCCACTCGGAATAATCCTGATGCCAATCCGCCGACATTATATGATCGGCCCAGATCATAAAGGCCAGTTCATATCCTTCCGGATACATTTTGGCGTGAGCAAAATCGGTTAAATACATCATATCCTCGCCGGGAACTTGGAAGATCTCTTTCGGTTTAACATGACCGTGGCACCACCTCATTCCCCTTCCTTGAAAGGCTTCTCGGATAGCCCTCATACCTTGTTGATATCTGGAAAGGATCTCTTCCGCGTCCAATACTTTTCCTTTGCCGGACCAATGGTCATCTTGTTCCTTGTCGGTGGCCAGTTGCAGCCAATTGTTTATCCGATGATCATGATATTCAGAAGCCGATAACTTCTCCACCAGAGTTAATTCCCGAGTAGGGGTGGAAGGAAAGCTCCGCCGGTATTCCAAAAAGGCCTCCAAGAATTTTTCTCTTTCCTCTCGCGACAAGGGAGATTGAAAGGGAACGGCATTATCCGGCAATTTCTCCATTATAAACCATCCCTTCTTAGGGGAGGTCATTTCATGCTCATACAGACGAGGGGCTGTCAACCGGGAGCTCTTATTATTCTCGTGAAATTTCTTTAAAACCTCGGGTTCATCGGTCATTCTGGGGTCATCATAGGCCTTTAAAACAGCCGGCTTGCCCTGAAAAACGCCGGACAGAATAACATTTCTAACCCGGCCGGTCTTATAATAATCGGCTTGGTATATCTTTTCCTCCACTTTAAAACCGGCCTCCCGACCCTTTTCTTCAGCCCATTTTTGTAATTCTGACTTGGACATAACTGCTTATATCTTAAAGTATTAAGGATAAAATGTAAAACCCCGCCGTTCGCGAACGGCGGGGTGATATATAGAAACAAATAGACGGAAAAAGATATCCATCCTATAAAATCTTTTATGGCCGTAGAGCTCTTGCTCGCTATAAAAGATTTTATGGGATACTTTGACTTTTTTGAAAAGGTTAAAACTTTTTTCTCAAAAAAGTTTTAAATACTTTATCTCTTGGACCATTGCGGGGCTCTTCTGGCCTTCTTGAGTCCGGGTTTCTTTCTTTCCACTCTTCTCGGATCTCTGGTGGTCCAACCCTTGGCCTTCAAGGTGGCGGTCAGATCGGCGTCGTGTTTGATCAAGGCTCGAGAGATACCCAGTCTGGCCGCCTCGGCCTGACCCTGTATTCCTCCGCCTTTAACTAATATGGATATGTCCATATCCTTTTGCTGACCGGTTAGTTTCAGGGGCTGATAGACCACATGGATCCTGTCCTCGTCAAAAAAATCCTCTATTTTCTTATCATTAACAACTATAGCTCCGCTCCCCTTGGGGTAAACCCTTACTTGAGCCACTGATCTTTTTCTTCTGCCAATAGCCGGAGTGAACTCTCCCTGGAATTCCTTTGGAGCTTTTTCTTGTTTCTTTTTGGCAGTAGTACTCTTGGCCTCGGTTTCCTTAGTAGCGGTTTTAGTGGACTTGGCGGCGGTTTTGGTGGTAGTTTTAGCCGTACTCTTAGTAGTTTTGGCCGCTTCGGTCTTAGCGGTGCTTTTTTCCGAAGCCTCACTCTTTTTAGTTGTGCTTGTGGTGGTTTTCTTTTCCGGCATATCTTAAATAGATGTTTATTTAATAATTAATCTTTTTAACATATTCTTCCTGAGCTTATTATCCGGCAACATTTTTCTAACCGCTCTCCTTAAAACTTCGCCCGGATCTTTCTGGAACAATTCCTCCACTTTTTCCTCTTTTAGCCCGCCCGGGTAACCGGAGTGCCGATAGTATTTCTTTTGCTCCATTTTTTTTCCGGTCAAAACAAGCTGATCCACATTATCCACTTCCACTATATCTCCCATATCCAAGTGGGGCTGGAATTCCGGCTTGTTCTTGCCGCGAAGGATCATGGCGATCTCGGTGGCCAATCTGCCCAAGGGTCTGTCAGTGGCATCAATTGTATGTTTTTGTCTTTCCATATGTAATTACAAATTCACAAATTTGAATTTATTTATTTTATTTATTAACTTTGATCTAATATCCAATATCAAGTATCCAATATCCATTCTATACAAGCTCGATCTGGACCATTTTGGCTCCGTCTCCTTGTCGGTAGCCCAGCTTTACTATTCGAGTATAACCCCCGGGTCTGTCCTGATATCTTTCACCCAAAACTTCCATCAATTTTTTAGAGGCATTCTCCTCAGGCAACAAAGAGATCAATCTCCTTCTGGCATGCAGATCTCCTTTTTTGGCAACAGTGATGGCTCTCTCCACTACCGGTTTTACCGCCTTGGCCTTGGCCTCGGTGGTCTTTACTTTTTCATAGATAACTATACTGGAAGCTAAATTCCGAAGCATCATATTCCTGTGCTCGGCCTTCCTGCCCAAAATTTTTCCTTTCTTTTTATGCCGCATATATTTCTAAATTAACTGAATTATTTTTTGGAATCATCCTTTTTTTTAGTGGTTTTAGTGGTTTTGGAAGCGGTGGATTTGCTGGAGTCGGTAGTGGTCTTTTTGGAAGTGGATTTTTTCTCTTTTACTTCTTCTTTCTCGCCCTCGTCCTCTTTTTTAGGGGAAGAGGTCTTTTTGCTCTTGGTTTCCTTCTTCTCGGTTTCATCCTCTTGTAAAGATTGGAATTGCTCCACTAAAACGGCCACGGCCTGATCAAAGGCCTCCTTGGGATCAATAGTGCCGTCGGTGGTAATATTCAAAATCAATTTATCCCAATTGGTCATTTTACCGACTCGGACATTCTCTACGCTGATACCAACCGCCAAAATGGGTGAAAAAACAGCATCAACTTCAATATAGCCGATCTCTTCCTTTTTCTCCTCGTTTTGTTCCACGGTTTGATAACCCCGACCCGGAGCCACAGTTATCTCCATGCTCAAGCTGCCGCCAACATCGGTTATATTGGCCAATTCCAGATCCGGATTAACTATTTCCACTTGGCCGTTCTTGGAAATATCAGCCGCGGTTACTTTCTTCTTACCGGTAACTTCCAATTCCAACTTTTGCTCTTCGTCACCGGTTATTTTTAATCTTAATTGTTTTAAATTCAAAATTATATCCAACACATCCTCTTTAACATGGGGCAAAGTAGTAAATTCATGATTGGCCCCCTTGATCTTAACTCCGGTAACAGCCGCCCCGGGTAAAGAGGAAAGCAAAACTCTTCTCAAAGAATTACCCAAGGTCATGCCATAACCGGGATAAAAAGGTTCCACGGTAACGACACCTTGATTGGCCTGATCACTCTTTTGATAATTTATTTTATTGGGTTTTGCTATTTTTTCCATAAAAATTGGGGGCAACTTGTTATAAAGGACCGGCCTCTATATGTTGCCGAGTTATTTAGATATATTAAGAATAGTACTCAATTATCATCTGAGTGTTAAGATTGGTCTTCTCCAGATCCTCCTGGGTGGGTTCGTGAAGCATCTTAACCTCAAGATCTTCCATATTCAAGCTAAGCCAGCCCGGAGTCTCTATCTGCTTTAATTTTTCCTTGATATTTTTGAAATGCTTGCTTCTTTTGGCCTTATCCTTGGCCTTGACCACATCCCCTTGCTTAACTTGGTAAGAGGGAACATTAACCTTCTTGTCATTGACCAAGAAATGTCCGTGGTTTACCAACTGCCTGGCTTGGTGACGGGAAGAAGCAAAACCGGCCCGATAAACCAAATTGTCCAATCTGGTCTCCAATAATATCAGCAAATTGGAACCGGTGTCTCCGCTCCTTTTTTGAGCCCTTTCAAAAGTCAAACGAAACTGCTTTTCCATTAAAGTGTATTGCTTTCTGGCTTTTTGTTTTTCCGCTAACTGCAAGCCATATTCACTTATCTTCTGCCTTCGGCCGACTCGGGGTCCGTGGATTCCCGGAGGATAATTCCTTTTGACCATGGCACACTTCGGAGAATTGCATCTTTCCCCTTTGAGCATCAATTTCTCGCCGACTCGGCGGCACTGCTTACATTTTGGCTCTAAATTTTTTCCCATAGTATTTAAAAAATTAGAAATTCGAAGTTATAAATTCGAAATGATTTATAAGTTTTAGACCCGTCTCGGCTTTCGGGGGCGACATCCGTTGTGAGGTATGGGGGTAATATCCTTAATAGAGGTGACAAATAACCCTTGGGAATTTAAGGTCCTAATAGCGGATTCTCGACCCATGCCCACTCCTTTAACAAATACACTTAATTCCTTCATACCGTATTCCTGCTTGGCCTTCATAGTGGCGATCTTGGTAATGATCTGGGCGGCGTAAGGGGTTGATTTTTTGGGACCCTTAAAACCGGCCACTCCGGCACTGGCCCAAGAAATAACTTCCCCGTTCAGGTCGGTAATGGTAACAATGGTATTATTGTAAGTGGCCTTGATGTAGGCCTTGCCCACATCGACCTTACCTCTTTCCTTCTTTTTCTTTTTAACCTTCTTAGAAGCACTTTTCTTGCTGCTTTTTTCAGTCTTCTTTTTTTCCAGTTTCTTTTTAATATCCTCCGGAAGATCGTCATCATCCTTCATAAGATCCTTGGCTGTCTCCTCTTTTTCTTCTTTTTTCTCTTGAACCGGACCTTGGTCCCGATCCTTTTGAGAGGAATCGGTATCCTTGTCACCGGCGCCGGAAACATCAGAAGCTTCCTGCTTCTCTTCTTGGGAGGTTTGGTCCTGTTCTTGTTCTTGGATGTCTTTGTTTTCTTCGCTCATATATTATTCTTATAAAAAATAAATTATCTGTTCCTTTTTCTGGCGGTTTTGGCGTTGATCTTGGTTCTTTGGCCTCTCATGGGCAAGCTCTTGCTATGCCTTTCCCCGCGATAACAGCCGATCTCTTTTAATCTTTTGATATTGGCGGTCACTTCCCTTCTCAAGTCACCTTCCACCTTATATTCATTTTCGATTATCTCTCTGATCTTGTTAACCTCGTCATCCACAAGTTCCGAGGCCCTTTTATTCTTATCCACTTGGGCCTTGTTCAATATTTCCTGAGCCATAGATTGGCCGATACCGAAAATATAGGTCAAGGATATCTCTATCCGTTTTTCGTTGGGAATGGTTGTACCCGCAATTCTTATCGCCATAATATTTAATTAAATCCTAAATTATAAAAACAAAAATTACCCTTGCCTCTGTTTGTGCTTAGGGTTCTTGCAAATAACCATAACTCGTCCGTTCCTTCGGATCACCTTGCAGCTGCGACAAATTTTTTTAACACTGGATTGAACTTTCATAAAAATAAAAAATTACTTAAATAAATCCCGCACCTTTCCGGAATCTCCTCAATTTACCGTGGGGATTTATGAATATTAAACAAGTTCTTCCCGCGGTATCCAATATTTCATAAAAAGACGCGGGATTAAGTGTAAACAAAATTACAATCTGTAAACTATCCGGCCCCTGGTCAGGTCATAAGGGCTCATCTGAACCTTGACCTTGTCCCCCAGAAGCAGCTTGATCTTGTTCATTCTCATTTTACCGGAGAGATGAGCTAATATCTCGTAGCCGTTCTCCAACTTCACCTTAAAGGTGGTGGCCGGCATCAATTCCACGACCTCTCCTTCCATTTCAATAAAATCCTTGGAATTAGCTGTTTGTTGATTATTCTCCTTACTCATTAACTAAATTTGGAATAAATATTATTAATAAATATTTTTACACTCTGGGATAAAAAAAATCAAATACAAAATAAAAATTATTTTCCCGACTTCTTGGGATCGGGATAAATAATTTTAGCTTTATTGCCTTTTTTATTTTGTATTTTAATAACGGTAAAAATTATATACTGTAGTATCGGGATTGTCAAGCCCCCGGTTCTCCGCCTTATTCCGACGGCTGAAGCACTGCCTTGATCCTTCTGACTCCGGCGCTGCTGCTTTGTTCTTTCTTTATCTTAAAATAGCCCAATTTTCCGGTTCTGTCAACATGAGGGCCGCCGCACAACTCATAAGAAAAGAAGTTCTCGTCAGGGCCTATTTGATATACCTTGACCTTATCTCCGTATTTTTCCTCAAAAGTAGCCACCGCTCCGTTGTCTTTGGCCTCCTCCAGAGTCATTTCCTTACAGGTTACGGGCAGGTCCTTGTCTATAGCTTCGTTGACCAATTTTTCCACTTCTTGCTTTTGTTCCTCGGTCAATTTTTCCGGATGGGAAAAATCAAACCGCAGTCTTTCCTCGGTGATATTGCTTCCTTTTTGGTAAACATGGTCGCCCAAAACCCGCCTCAGGGCGGCCAAAAGCAAGTGGGCCGCGGTATGGAGTTTTTTGGTCTCTTCGCCGCTGTCGGCCAAACCGCCCTTGAATTTACCGGCGCTGGCGGTCCGGGAAAGCTCCTGATGTTTCTTTAATTGTTCGGAAAAACCGTTTTTGTCCACTTCCAGCCCCCGTTCAGTAGCCAATTCCTCGGTTATCTCTATCGGAAAGCCGTAAGTTTGATACAGGTCAAAGGCCTCTTCTCCGGTCAATATCTTATCATCCTCACTTTTACCCGAGACCATTTTTTTAAATTCCTTTAAGCCCTTATTCAGGGTCCTCTCGAACTTGAGCTGTTCCTCTTTGGTGCCTTCCACCACAAAATCCTTGTTTTTAGACAATTCCGGATAAAACTCTTTGTAATCCTCTACTATTATCTTGACCATTTCCGGTATCCAGGGGTCTTGGGAATCTATGCCTATTTGCCGACCGTAACGGATGGCCCGCCTAAGTAACCGGCGGACGATATAGCCCTGATCGGTATTGGAAGGGGTAATGCCCTTATCATCCCCCATTATAAAGGTAGCCGCCTTCAAGTGGTCGGCAATGACCTCAAAGGCCTTCATATTATCCTGGTATTTCTTGCCGCCGGAAAGCTCGGAGATCTTGTCCAGAACATTCTGGAACAGGTCGGTCTCGTAAACATTGGTCTTGCCCTGCATGATCATGGCCATTCTCTCCAAGCCGCCGCCGAAGTCCACATTTTTCTGCTTTAATTTTTCAAAGCCCTGCTCCGTCTTAATATACTCTATGAATACGCTGTTGCCGATCTCTATAAAGCGGCCGCAATCGCAATTTATATGACAAGGTTGGTCCTTCCAAGCCGAATTCTCATGCCGGCCCAGATCATCGCCCAGGTCATAAAAAACCTCGCTGTCCGGGCCTCCGATCTCGCCCACCGGCATATCCGCCGGCTTACCGGATCGGGACCACCAATTCTTGGATTCGTCATAATAAAAGATCCGTCCTTTGCCCATACCTTGTTCGGCGGCGTTGTCCACCACCTCGGCCTCGATCCCGTGCTCGGCAAAAAGCTCCTGCCAGATCTTGACCGACTCCTCGTCCCTGGGGATGCCGATATCCTGATTACCGCCAAAGACCGAGACATACAGCCGACTCGGGTCTAACTTTAACTCTTGGGTCAAAAATTGGAAATACCAGCTCAACTGCTCTTGCTTAAAATAATCCCCCAGAGACCAGTTACCAAGCATTTCAAAAAAAGTGTTGTGCCGGTTGTCTCCGATCTCCTCTATATCCTCGGCTCGAAAACATTTCTGGGAATCGCACAATCTCTGCCCCTCCGGATGTTTCTCACCCAAAAGATAAGGCACCAAGGGCTGCATGCCGGAACCGGTGAACAGAGTGGAGGAATCCTCGCTCGGGATCAAGGAAGCACTCGGGATCACGGCATGGTCTCGAGCCCGAAAAAATTCCAAATATTTATTGCGTATGTCCTGAGACTTCATATTTAAAAAATAATCGCCTCCAAAAGGCGAAAATTAAGATTAACTAGGTTCCAGTATATAGCAAAATCCGGTTTTTGGCAAGAAAAAAGCCCCTTGGAACACCAAAGGGCTTGAATTTATTTTTACCCCCCCCTCTCTATTCTTTTTCTTTCATTATATTTTTAATAATTTCCTGGACGCCCCTGGTGCGTCCAAATACCAAAAATATCATTAATAAAAAAAACTGTGGGGGGACAAAAGCTATATCCCCGGGAGGAAGCGACTGACCCAGAAAGACTATGGCCAACAACCTGAGGAATAGCTCCACCAGAAAAAATGTGAAAATGGTCGCGGAGACAATACCCACGAGATATAAAATAAAGAAAAAAATATGGGTTCCGGTTATCCTGTCCAACTTGTACCTGTTCGGCCTGACATAACTTTGTCTCATTCGGTCTCCTCCTTGTTTTGGGAATAAAAATTAAATTATAAAGATCATTTGATTTTTTATATAATAACATAATAATACTTATATGTCAATAATTTTACATGGTAATATGCCTAAAATAATATAGTGATATGCGATTCTTGACAAAAACAAACAAAAAACCTAATTTAACAGTTGATTGGCATATTTCTTGAATTTAAAAATCACCACCAACCAAGGAGGTATTATGTCCAAAGCCAAAAAGACCAAGAAAACCAAAAAAGGCATTCTGGCAAGGATCAAAAAAAGAATAACCAAAGCCCATAAAGGAGGGCCGATCCAAGCGGGAAAAATAGATCTAAGATCGCAACAATGGACCCGGATAAAAGAATAGCTTCAAAAAACGCGGAAAAATTTCCGCGTTTTTTTAAATAAAAAACCCGCTCTTTTGCTGTGAGCAAATCAAGCGGGTGTTAAACTTTTTTATT
>CAZPEL010000013.1:10497-24535 GCA_964585585.1 uncultured Gammaproteobacteria bacterium
AAAAAACCCGCTCTTTTGCTGTGAGCAAATCAAGCGGGTGTTAAACTTTTTTATTTTTGAACCGCCTCCGGTATTAAACTGCGCGGAGAAAAGGACAAGGTGGCGAAATGATCGCTGGGAGTTTCGTGCCGGCGGATCAACTCCACCGAAGAATCCCGACGGAGAAGCAATTCCTGGGGTCTTAAGCGGCCATTGTAAGTAAATCCCATGGCATGGCCATGAGCGCCAGTATCATGCATTATTATCATATCGTCCCGGTTAATAGGGGGTAATCCTCTGTCCCTGGCGAATTGGTCCATATTCTCGCATAAGGATCCGACTATACTAACCACTTCCAGGCGACTGCTGTCTTTTTCCCCATTGGGGCCGACCACGCTGATGTGGTGATAACCTCCGTCAGGCCAATAAATGCCCGGCCGCATCAAAGCGGACATGGAAGCATCCACCCCCACCCATTTCTTGTAAGTATCTTTTCGATTGATGGCCGTAGTGACCAAAACTCCGTGCGGGCCGGTCATATAACGGCCACTTTCCAGAAAAAGGGCGGGAACATAACCGTTCCGGTTCCGGAATTCATCCAAACACTGTCTTATCTCGGCCGCCATGGCCTCGATCGGTATCTCCTCGTCCTCCGGCTTATAGGGGATACCCAGGCCACCGCCCATATTCAAAAAATCAAACCTGATCCCCAGCTCCTTGGAGATCATTTCTATGACCTCGCCAAGCATCTGCACGGTCTCTACCATGTATTTGTAATTAAGCTCATTGGAGCAGATCATGGTATGGATGCCGAACTTCCTGGCCCCTCTTTTAATGGCCTGTTTGTAGGCGCTTATGATCTGGTGGTGGGCCACTCCGTATTTGGAGTTGACCGGATCCCCGATAATACTGTTGCCGCTTCTTCTTTCTCCCGGATTATACCGAAAAGAAATAAGCTGGGGAAAATTGGGTACCTTGGGGATAAGTTTGATATCATCCAGATTCAGGATACAACCGCCGCCTCCCATGGCTTCTACGAACTCCTTTTCCTTGGTGTTGTTGGAGCTGAACATGATGTTTTTCGGCGGGGTGCCGATGCGTCGAGCCAAGAATATTTCCGGAGCGGAGGAACAATCAAAACCGAAGTCATATTTTCTGAATATCCTCATTATGTCCGGATTAGGATTGGCCTTGACCGCAAAGAATTCCTGGAAATTGATCCCGTTACCAGAAAAAGCGGCGATCAACCGATCGCAAGTGTCCATGATCCCTTTCTCATCATAAATATGAAAGGGAGTACCGAAATGTTCCACTATTTCCGGTAAAAGCGGAAATAATCTGTCTTTAAAATCCTGGGACATGGGCATAATAAACCTCCTTGGTTGCGGTTACCGAGTTTTGCTTTTAAAAGAACAACAATCAGATAAAACTACCAATTTTTTTAATAACAGTCAATAAAGACCATTATATTGCCTCTTTATTATTGTCTCTTTTTGAATTTTACGGAAAAGATCGGTTCGTATTGGACATTGTTCTGATCGGCCACGGCGATACTTTCGCCCTTGGAGATCTTGCTCAAGGCCAGGTCATTCAAAACTTGCTGATCATTCTCAATATCCGCTTTCAGGGTTTCCAGCTTATCAAACTCCTGGTGAAAATCCTGTTTGATATTGTCCTCCAGCTCTTTCTTTTTTTGTTTCAACTCCTTTAACTTCTCGCTTACTTCCTGATACTGAGCGGAATTGGCCAGGGCGTCCTTGTACATGTCCCGGATCTTTTTTTGTTCCTGTTTGGCCTCTTGGATACGATTAAAAATCTCTTGGATCTTGCTGCTCATAAAAATAAAACGGCTTCAAAGGTCTTTTAAAAGCCCTTTGAAACCTAAAACTTATTAAACAATGCTTTTTATTATATCATAAACCGCCCTTAAAAAACACCATTAAAAAAAGGAGCTGCATTAAATTAATAATACAGCTCCGGGGCCGATATTTTAATCGCTTTCATAGGCGATTTCGGCCAAACCGCTAATAAACAACCCCAACAAGGAAATGGCGAATAAATAAAAGCCGAAGGTGGCTATCTTCAAAATAGCGTCAAATAGCATATCGGCGCTTACATTTATCCCCGAAGTTTCCTGAGGGGACATGGCGATGATCAATATAACTATCACCACCGCCGTAAAAAGATGGACAAGCCCCTTGATTTTGAAACTTTTAACAAAAGAAGCGACCATACTAATAGCCCCTCCCACCAAGGCGGCAAAGATCAACTTTTCATTTAAATCGATTCCGGAAAGCGAAATGCTGGAACCAAACGAAGAATAAGAAAACCAAGGCAGGAAAATACAAAGTGCTAAACCGGCGGAAAAAAGAAAAGGAATTATCCGCCTGAAATGAAAAAATTCCTCGGAATCATTGATAAAAGCGGTTTCATTAGACATGTTAACCTCCTCTTTTTAAAGATCTTAAAAAATACTCCCTTTTTTTCCGAAAAAGGAGCGCCCCCTGCGTGTTCCAAATTTTATATAAAAATTTTTTACCTGTGTCAACTCTTAAAAGCTATTCTTAAAACTAAAAAAACAAAAGGGATGCTGGGCATCCCTTTTCAAATTTTTAGGTTTTAAGCTTCTCCAGGCCGGAGAAGACAAGAGTGAAAGAGACCAGACCGTATAAAATCGGCCCAAAAGCCATTTTAGTGTCGATTATTTGGAACAAGGCCTGTAAGCCCTGCTTATTGGCCGCCTCCACCTGAGGAGAGGCGAAACAAACCGCAATAAGCAGCAACAAACCCAAGACACCGGTAAAAAAATAAACGCTTCCTTGGAATGTTCTACTTCTTGTCCAGGGGGCAAGGATAACCAAGGCACCGCCCAAAAGACCAACCAGTCCGGTCACCGGATTAAAGACTAAGCCGGAAACGGCGGAGCTTTGCAGCCAGGGGATTAAAACGCTTATCACCAGAAGAACGCCCAAAATTACCGGGGCCAATCTGTCCTGATCGAACATCTCTTTAATACTCATCATAAACTCCCTCCTTTTTTTACTGTTAAAAGAACTAAAAAACTGTTGATCTTATTTTTCAATAAAATCAAGTTATTATAAAAATTTTTTTGTCTTTTGTCAAATAAAAGAGAGGTTCGATCGAACCTCTCCGAAAAAAAGGACTTTGAGAATAATAAGGCCTTTTGGCCCTTTTTATTTTTTGGCTGAGACTATCCCGGCCAATCCGTTAACAACCAGCCCTATAGCGGCCAAAAAATAAAAATAAAAACCGACCCCGGCCGCTTCTTTGACCACATCCAGAACATCCAAATTCATGCCTTGGAAAGGGCCTTCCTTAATGTTTAAACTGGGAAAGGAAGAGGCCTTGATATAAATAAACACAAGGACCAAAACACCCACAACGGCACAAATAAAACTGCTGAGGCCGTCATTTTTAATAAAGGAACTTCCGATTGCCATCAGTCCCCCGACAGCGGCCATGGCCATCATTGTCTCGCTAATACTGGATCCGGATATCGAAACATCCATACCAAAAGAATGAACAGTAAACCAAGGCAAAAAAACACTGGCCAACAAAAGAGCGCCGAAGACAATGGCAACAGCACGCCTTGTATCAACATAAAAACTAGAATCAGTGGACATTTTAACCTCCTTTTTGTTAAAGAACTGTTTTTTGTTTGCTTAAAATTCCAAAATAAACTTATTCTTTTTATAATCGTTATTTCTTGATCTGTCAAATAAAAAAGGGCCAATTTCAGCCCTTTTAAAAAATTTAATCTTTTCCTGCCAGTAGTTGCGCCGCTCCGAAAAGAGAAATGGCCAAAGCGGAAAAGCAATACAGAAAAGCCCCGCAGCCGATCACCTCATTTATGAAACCCAGGAACGCCTGCGCTTTAGTCTGCCCGACAGGGATATGGGAACCCAAAATAATAGCTTGTACCACTAAAAAAAGGATAAAAGCAAAGAATCCCACTCCCAAATAAACACTGGCTCTGATCCTAATATCCCGGATAAAGGAAGCTATCAACACCAGAATGCCGCCGAAAAAACCGAAGGCGGCGGTGATAGGATTAAAACTAAATCCGGAGATCTCGGGTGCATCCCCCAACAACCAGGGAAAATCCTGAACCCAGGGCAGGAACAAACTCATAAAAAGTAAAGCTCCCAGGGCTTGAACAAAAACTCCCTGAACCTGAACGCTTTCCGTAAAGCTCATAAAATCAATCAGATCACCATCATCCTTGGAAACCATAAAACCTCCTTTTTTTTAAAGAACTTCCGGTTGTGATTTCTTTCTTGATAAGAAAAAGAAATCTTATTAACTTATCTCGATTTGTATAAAATTTTTTTGTGTTTGTCAATCGAATCATAATGCTTCCCCTATCTCGTCAATATATTGCTTGTCTATCAGATCCAAAAACGGGCTTTTTATCAAAGGCCGATTATAATCATCGAACTGACTGTAACTCAAAAAAATTCTCTTTCTGGCCCGGGTTAAACTGACATAAAAAAGCCGCTTTTCCTCCTCCAGGTCCGAGGTCTTGCTTCTTATGGGAAATTTATAATCATTCAAGCCCACGATGAAGATATAATCAAACTCCAAACCCTTAACCTGGTGCGGAGTTACTATGGGCACTTCCCCTTTTTCCAAAGCCAAAAAATCCACCCCCTTATTAAAAGAGGCGTAATGAATAAGCTCCCGCAAGACCTCCTCCGCCGGCCTTTGTGTATCATCCTTTTGCTTAAATAAATTAACCAGCTGTTCAATAGATAAAGATCTCTCCTCTTTTCTGTTGTCTTGTTCATAAAAATCCTTTAATCCGGATTCTTGCCAAATATATTCCAAGGCCCGGGGCGGTCTTTTTTCTTTTATCTTTTCCTGCCAGGTATTGATAAGGTTGGCCAATTTAAGAAACTTGGCCGAATATTTTCCGAAAAGTTTAACCCTGGCTTGATGATCCTTTTTTAAATTTTCCACTAAAATGCCCAAAAGGTCCACTGTGGCCAATACATCATCCTTGGCGTCATGAGTGGCCCGGGCCAAGCCCAAATTCTCGGCCAAAGTGGTCAATTTATAATTCTCTGATGTTAACAGTCTTCGGGACAGGTCCAAAGTGTCATAAAATTCCTTGAAATCAAATTCCACGCCATGCCTTTTTCCGTTCTCGGCCAAAATGGACAGATCAAAAATAATATTATGGCCGGCCACCATATCTCCGCCTATAAAATCCTTTAATTCCCGCAAAACCTCCGCCGGTTCCCGGCCGTTCTCCTGCAAAAATTCGTCGGTCAGGCCGTGCACTTCGGCCGAAGATCCGACCGGACGAGTGTTTTTCACAAAAAAATGAAAATCCTTGCCCGGCTTGCCGTTGACCACCTCCACGGCATATATCTGGATAAGTTCGTCCTTTAAGACATTAGTGCCGGTAGTTTCGGTGTCCAAAACTATTATCCGGCCTTCGTCCCAGCCCCTGATCAGATTCTCAAAGGGTTCATTGAAATTATAATTCTTAAAATTCAAAAAATCGGAGACCTTTAAAGCTATGGACTCGCCCTCGTCCCGAATATTCTTAATAGTGGCCGGTCCGATATTGCGAGCCGGCCTTTTAACCACTCGATAAGCACTTTCCAGATCAAAGCGGTTAAAAATGATCTTTAAATAAGCATAAATATCTTTAACCTCTTGTTTGCGGAAAAATTCATATTTATCCACGGTTATATGGGAAATGTTTTTCTGGCTAAAAACCTCGGCTATTCTTTTGATCAAATAATTGGTCCGGGAGAGAACGGCTATACGGGACCCGGGGTCTTGCTCCCTTAAGGTTTTAATATTGGAAACAACCCAATCCACTTCCTCCCGGAAATTATAGCCGCGAAAAACCTCAATGCATTTTTTATCCCGGGAATCCCCTTGGTCAAAAGAGTTCATTTCCTTGGTAGTGGAATGATCCAAGCTCTTTAAAAAGGACTTCACTGCTTCCAGAATATTTTGATCAAACCTATAATTGGTTTCCAAATGGAACTCCCGGCATTTCGGAAAGTGATGTTTGACCAAATTCCTTATGAAAAAAGGCCGGGAACCCCGCCAGGTATAAATGGTCTGGTCCAAGTCCCCGATAAAAGAAATGTTCCTGTGGGTTTTGGCCAGCTCCTTGACCACCAAGTATTCGGATAAATGAGTATCCTGGAATTCATCCACCTGAATAAATCTGAATCTTCGGGACCATTTCTTCCTGATCTTTTGATTTGTACACAAAATTTGTACAGTTAAAAAAACCAATTCATCAAAATCCAGGGCGTTCTGTTCCTCCAGGGACCGGCGGTATTCCTCCCCTATCTGGATCAGGGTGTCATCGATGTTATACTCCCCGACTTGGCAACCTATATCCTTTTCTATCTTGTTAAGCCGATATTTATACAAACGAAAAAATATATTGTTCAAGTAACTCTTCCTGGATTCAATTCCGTTGTTCCATAAAGAATATTCCGGATATTTTTCCAAAACTCCCTCCAAGACTTCCATCCTTTCCTCTTCGTCAAAAATAATAAAATCCGAAGCCACCCCAACTGTTTCCGCCTCGGCTCGAACCAAATAAGCGCAAAAACCATGAAAGGTCTTTATGGTCAAAGCGTCCACTACTTCTTTTTCCGTGATTCGTTTCTTTAATTTTTCCATCATTTCTTCGGTTGCCCGGTTAGTAAAAGTTAAGCACAGGATCTCTTCCGGTTTGATGCCTTTTTCCAGGGCCTTGACCACCCTCTCCGTTAAAACCGTGGTCTTGCCGGTGCCGACCGGAGCTGAAATAAGATTCACTCCTTCCACTTGGTCTATAATTTTTTGTTGTAATTCGTTGAAAACCATAAATTACATGATATTAGATATTGGATACTGGATATTGGGCACAGTGGTAAATTGATTGTCTAATATCCAATTACCAATATCAAATATCAAATTTCCAATTCCTTAACTCTTTCCTCCTCTCTGTATGGTCGGGAATTACTTTTTCCACTAACCTCCAAAAATCAACCGAATGATTCATCTCCCGCAAATGGCAGAGTTCATGCACGATCACATAATCACACAAATGTTCCGGTAATTTTATCAATTTATAACTAAAATTCAAATTTCCCTTACTGGAACAGCTCCCCCATCTGGTCCTTTGATCCCGAATAGAAACCCTATGCACGGGAAAACCGTAAAAACTGTTGAAATATTCTAATTTTCGCCAAACCAACTTCCGGGCCGCCTCTTTATGGCCCAAATATTCCCGCCGGGCCCGGGCCGGCGGAACGATATCTTTTTGCTCCGGAACCTTGTTGTAAAGCCAATCCTTCTTGTCCGCCAAAAATTTCTCTCCCCGTTTTACCCCCATAAAAAAAGGAACCGTCAATACCACTTCTCCGGTGTTATAGACGGCTACCTTTATTTGCCTGGCTTTTTTGCTTTTTCGAATCCGGTAAAATATCTTTTTATCTCTAACGAGTAAAAACTTTTCTGATTTCATTTAGGAATAAATTTTAATCCAATTCCTTTAATAATTTGGTCAACTGGACCACGGCCACGCCGGTTACTTCATCTGCGGCTCCATAATAGACATAAAGATTGTTTTTGATCTTTTCCGCTCCGCAAGGAAAGACCACATTGGGCACCAAGCCGTTCTTTTCATAATCGGCCAGGGGTTCAAAGATGGGATAATCGATCCGGCTCTTGATCTTTCGGGGGTCCTTAAGGTCCAAAAGTATAGCACTGACCCGATAAATGGAATCCTTTTCCGAGATCCCGTGGTAGAGCATAAGCCAACCCTTTTTGGTCTTTAGGGGCGGACAAGACAGTCCCACTCTCTTGCCGTCCCACCTACCTTTTCTGGGTTTGACCAGATCGGTATTTTGAAGTTCGCTCCTATCCTTAAAATTCAAATTATCGGCCAAAGAAACATCAATACTGTTCTGCAATCTGTGAAAAATGGCATACTTGCCCTTGACCTTTTCCTCTAAAATACAAGCATCCTTGTCATCACTACCCGGAGGCGAGATCAACCTGGGCTTGTCCCAATTCCACTTTTTCTCCAAAAAATCATCTACCTTGATCCGGGTCATGGCTACTTGAGGTACTTGCACTCCGTTAAAAGCGGTATAAAGCATATAAATATGATCGCCTATCTTGGTCAAACGCGGATCCTCGCAGCCGGAATTGCCGCCTTCTATTTTTTTGACCTCAAACTCTTCTCTGGGGGTATAAATAGGATAATCCAACCTTTCCTCTATACTTACCCCGTCCTTGCTCCGAGCATAACCCAGAACCGAAGTATTGTCATCAGACATAGCCCGATAAACCAAATGCACTTGATTGTTGAGTTTTATGGTTCCCGGATTAAATACGGCCTTGCTTTCCCAATGATTGTCCTTTATGGGTTTCAAAATAGGTCCTCCCGGCACCCGCTTCAATTTAACCGGATCCGAGGGCGGGGCCATCATTTCCTTTAACAACTTCTTCAGGTCAAAACTGGCCATGCAACAACTGGTATCAGCGGCGCCGTAATACAAATACAGATTATCTTTGTCCGCCCTGACTCCGCTGGGGAAAACTATATTGGGCACCTCTCCGTGCAATTCATAATTCTCCTGGGGATTCAAGAGAGTGGTCTTGGTGCGACCTATGATCTTCAAGGGGTCCTTCAAGTCGAGTAAAACCGCCTCTACTCCAAAGGAGGGGTTGGGGCTGAAATAATTTTTGATATAAGAATAAACTATCAACCAACCCTTGGCGGTCTTGATCGGCTGCGCTCCCACTTCTACTTGATCCGAGGGCCGTTTTTGTAAAGACAAATTATAGGTATTGATATCGGCCCGCCATTTATGCCAATAAGCTTCATCCCAAATATCGCTTTCCTTGTCGAACTGGGCCAAACATATCTTGGAAGGCGGAATATCGGTATCCACGGTCAAAATAGCCCAATATTTACCCTTGATCTTTTCCGGAAACAAACTCATGGCCTTGGAATTAAAGGGAGTAACCAATCGTTTTTTTTCTATATTCTTTAAGTCCCGGGAAATGGCCACCGCTATCTTGATGCCATTCGGAGTAAAGGGGTATTCGGAAACAGCGGTATAAAAAATATAGTATTTACTACCCAATTTCACCACCCGCGGATCCTCACAACCGAATTTTTCCCAGCCGAACTCCGGCCGAATGAATTGCTCCCGGGAAGTGAATTTTATGCCGTCCTTGCTCTTGGCCCGGCCGACAGTGGAGAGCTTCATGTCGGTTCCGGCATGATGAATATCCGGGGACATGGCCCGATAGAACATATGAATTTCCCCGTTGTGCTCCACCGGACAACCATTAAAACTGGCCACCGCTTCCCAACTATTGTTTTGATTGGGTGACAACAAGGGATTTTTGGGATGACGCTTAGCTATAACCATAAATATATTCCAAATTAATTTTAGTTAGTCAAAACCGCCTTTCTCAATTTAGGTCTGTTAGAGGACAGCAATTGCTCCAAGAAATCATCTATCTTCCTGGTGGCCACGCAAGTGAATTTGTCCGCTCCGCCGTAATAGACAAAAAGATTGCCGTCATGGACCGTGGCCCCGCAGGGATAAACCACTCCGGCCTTATGACCGTTATTCTCATACCACTCCACCGGCTCCACTATGGGCTCATTGGAACGGCAAATGACCTTGGTCGGATCCTCTAGGTCCAGAAGCATGGCCCCGATCTTGTAGCGTCCCGGGTCCTGCCTGCCCACGGCCTGATAAATGGCCAACCAGCCGTGCTTTGTCTTTATAGGAGAAGGCCCGACTCCTATCTTCTTACTATCCCACATCAAAGGTCGGGGCGGTATTACATATTCATTCTGTAAAAATACGGTCTCGCCGTCGAACTGATCCAAACTATCCACATAATCCACCAAAATATTGGGGTAGATCCGGTGATAGATAACATATTTACCATTGATCTTTTCCGGTAAAATACAGGCGTTCTTATCCACTACGCCGGGGCGGGAGATCAAAACCGGCTCGGTCCAATTATCATATTTACCGTTGTGAAAATCCTCCACACTGATGGAACTCAAGGCCACTCGGGGCGGATTGGCTCCGTCATAAGCCACATAGGTCAAATAATACCTACCTTCTATCTCGATGATCCGGGCATCCTCGCAGCCGCCGCAACCTCCGCCGGACATATACTTTACGGCACTGGCCGGATCTATGGGCTGCTTGGCCCCCTCAAATTTGGAGCGCGGTATATAGACCGGTTCCTCGTAAATATTATCCACATGGGTGCCGTCCGAGGTCTCGGCGCAACCCAAAACAGAGATCGGATCTTTCCCCATGGCCCGATAAAGGACATAAGTCTTGTCCTTCTTTCTCATAGCGGTCGGATTGAAAGCGGCGTCGCAATCCCACTTGTTTCCGCCCCTCGGTTCCACTATGGGGTTTTTTCGACTCTTTTTCATTTGCGGAGTAGCATGTTCCGGACCGGCCTGCTCGGCCTCCTTTTTTTCTTCCTGGGACAAAAACCAGATCTGGGGTAAGAAGACGGAAACAAATTCTCCGGCCTCGTTCTGCCAATAAGAAACCGGCCTTTTCCGCAAAGAAGTGACCCCAACGGGGGACAGGCCTATGTTTTTCAAATTCTTCTCCTTGCTCTGTCTCCACAAGGGCGTCTTGCTGCGCCATAATATCTTTTTAGGATCGTTCTTGCTAAAAAGAGCCACCCCCAAGGAATAATTCTCCTTTTTATCCCAGGCATAATACAACAAAACGATCCCCTCGCTTCTCACAAATACCTGGGCCGGAGATATGCGATAATGGTCAAAATAACTCTTACGGGTCTTTAAAAGCGGACTTCGGGACTGGTTCCATTTTTTTAGGTCATGGGAAAAGGCCACTTTTATATTCTTTTCTCCGGTAAACATTATATACTGGTCATCATGCAAAAAATCGGACACCACCACTCCCCTTTCTTTTAGGTTGGAAAAAGTAAAATTTTCCTTCCACCTGATAAGGTCCTTGGATAAAGCTCCGTGCAAATTCTCCAGATTACCCTTGTTCTTTTTGTAGATCAATAAATACTGCCCCTCCCGAGTTTTGCTGATATGAAAATCGGAACATTTGGAAATATCGGTTTTCTTTTTAAATAAGCCCTTGCGATAAATAATGGGCTTTTTAGATGAGGGTACAAAACTATGGCCATTAGTGCTGGTGGCCATTTTAAAAATATTCAGACCTCCTTTTCTTTCAATATAAAAAAGAAGGTTCTTAGTACCAAATTGAAATATTCCCAATCCTTTCAAAGGAAGGGATTTCTTCTTTGTTTGAGACATATCCAACTTTTAAAAATTATATATTTAATTTCATTTTAGCAGAAAAAGAAAACAGTGCCAATAAATATCTTATTTGACCAGAACGATCAGCAGGGCCAGGGCCACTCCGGTCAAAAACCCCCACACAGAATGCTCTTTTTCGTGCTCCCTGGCTTCCGGTAACAAATGGGCGGAAGAAACATAGATCAAGACCCCGGCCACAAATCCCAGGGCCAATCCCAACACAGGATCACTTAAACTGCTAACAAAAGGATAGGCCACAAAAGCGCCCACGGGAGTGGTTAGGGCGGCCACCAAAAAAGCAAAAATAAAAGCTTTTTTCTCCTTAACTCCACCTTTCTTCAAGACCGAAAAGGTTATAAGGCCCTCGGCAAACTCATGGAGCACCATACCGATACCGGCCAAAAATCCAACCGCCAAACTGGCGCTAAAAGTTATGGTATAAGTAATACCGTCCACAAAGGAATGAATGCCTATACCTTCCAGGGCGGTGACCCCGAAAGCCAAACTCTTTTGCCGGGTCTTTTTCTTGATTATTGCATTGCTGAAAAACATAAATAAAAAACCGGCCAAAGCGGCGAATCCGGCGTAAGAATTCTTCTCCACCGCCTTGGGTAAAGCCAACATTAAAGGTGTGGATATTAAAACCCCGGCGGCAAAACACATTAAAAGGGTTTTGGTTTTCTCCGCCCAAACTTTGTTCTTGTAAACGGCAAAAATTCCTATAGTATTGACTATGGCCGCGCCGATAGCGAAAACGGCAATCCAAGCGAATGTATTCATATTACTATATTTATTTTTCTAATTTACTTCCATCCGGCAGAATATCTCCATGAGGCAAACCCGTTTCCTCCATTTGGAATCTCCGGCAATTTTTCCAATTTTTTTCAGACAAACAATACTCCTCTTTCCATTTAAGGGAGATCTTTCCCCGGTCCTCCCATCTTCTCATGGGACAACTTTCAAACCACTTACAACTCATAGTTCAATGGTCTTTTCCGCACTTATTAGTCGGAAAGTAATTACTTACAGTATATACCAAAAAACGCCATAAAAAAAGCGGTTATTATACAATAACCGCTTGGAAAAGATTAAAAAGATGCCTTTATCCGCTCCCAGGCCAGAAGAAGTTCCGAGGAAATAAAAGCCTGGGGCTGAAATTCATGACTGATATTACAATCTCTCAGAATATCACTGATAATTCCGGCGGCCGATTGAGAATAAACCACATTCTCTTTGATAATGGCCCCAAAAGCCGGGGTCGGAGCACAATCGCAAGCAAAGAAAACGACAATGGTAATGTGATGCTCACACCTGAAAGCCCTTACTTCAAATCCGCCCGAACCCATGTGGCCGAAAGAACTGTCCGCAGCTTTAATAATATCTACCAGCTCCTCATGAGTGATCTCCTCTTTGGCGATTATAGCGGGCCTCGATTCCATAAAAACCTCCTTTTTGAAAAACTGAACTTTAATTGATCAATTTCGAGAAAGATCCAATTTTTGGCCGGGGAAAATATAGATTATTAACCACTCTTCCCTTGTTTTTATTTCCAGATCATTATTCTCGCCCACCCGGATCATTTCTTGCCAAGTTGGAAAAAACTCATAATGTTCGATCCAAAGATCCCAAATAGTGTCGCCTGTCTCTACTGTGATAATGTTATTTTTCTCCGAAGAACTCTTTAAATTCAGGGGTTTCTTGATCTTCCGGGATCTATCTGTTTTTTGCCTTGCTTCTAATTTTTGCCGCAAGTGGCGGTTCTGTTCCCGTAATTGGCGGAGCAAATCCCTCCTTTGCTCCGCTTCGTCTTTTTGCTCTTTCAAGTCCCGCTTCAAAACATCAAGATCACCCCGCAAGTCCCGTTTTAGCTGCCAATTACCCTGCAGGGAGGCGACCACTTCTTGGGCCAAATAACTCTTTTCCTTTTGTAAACTCCGAATCCGAACCTGTTTTTCCCGATTAGTCTGTTTTAATTGACCAATGTCCGCCTCCGATTCCTTTACTTCTTGTTTTAACTTACTTTTTTCCTCAATTTTTCTCTGTAATTCCGACTTCAAGGAGGAAATATCGGAGACAAGGCGGTCCTTTTCCCGCTGGAATTTTTGCTCCGCCTGCCGTTTGGCCCGAGATAATTCCTTTAATCTTTTTCGTAAAGCTTGGTTCTTCCCGGATATTTCCTTCACTTTTTGCTTCCGTTGCTCCAAGAGTTCCCGCTGTTGCTTGTTCCGTTCTTTTAAACTCTCCAGCTCCTGATTCAAGGAAGAAACCTGATCCCTCAACTCCGAATTTTGGGCCGCCCGTTCCCGGTTCTGCCGCCTTTCCTGATCTAAACTCTCTTGTAATGATGATACTTGCCGCTCAAAAGAAGATTCCTTCTCCCGGAGCTTTTCCCGGATCCTTTTCTGCTCCTGATTGACTTGCGCCAAGTGCTGCTCTAAGCTCTTCTTGTGCCGAAGTAAATCCTGGTTTTTTTGGTGAATTTGGTGAACAATAAAGCCGCCCACGCCGACAATAATCAAAAGCCACAAACACACCGCGAACAAATAATAAAAATATCTTTTTTCCTTCATTTGACCCTCCTTTCTTGAATTGTACAAAGTTCGATAAAGTGATTGCTATTATATAAAACAATTTTTGTTTATGCAAATATAAATATCAAAAGAAGAAGAGATATCTCTAAAGATCCATGATAAAATTGAAAACAGCCCAATTCACTTTTCG
>CAZPEL010000014.1:0-24286 GCA_964585585.1 uncultured Gammaproteobacteria bacterium
CAAAATTTTGTAAATAGAAAAATGAGTATATTTTTGGTAGCCCGTAGGGGGATCTCACCGCTGGTTTGCCGGTTCCTAATTTTTATAGAATTAAAGACCGAAGTATCTTTCTCCGGCCGGGACTTAGGGCTTCTCCACGCCCCTAACGGCTCTAATAAAAAAACAACCCACAAGGGATTATTTTTTTATTAGTAGCCCGTAGGGGGATCGAACCCCTATTACCAGGATGAGAACCTGGCGTCCTAACCATTAGACGAACGGGCCATATTGATAATTTCGAGTTTCGAGTGTCAATTTTCGAATTTACTTTTTTAATGTAGCAAAAGTTTTAAGGTTATTCAAGGGGCTGAGGCAGGTGTTTCTGATATCCTTGTAAGAACTCTTCGGCTGTTAGGGTTTTTTTGCCTTCCGGTTGGAGTTTCTTGATCCTTAGGGCTCCTTGGCCGCATTGGAGGGATAAATGACCATTATTATCCACAAACAGGGTGCCGGGTAAATGGCCGCTGTTGTTCAAGATATTCGGTTCCGCCTCTAATATTTTTATCAATTTGCCATCAGCATAACCGAAGGTTCCCGGCCAGGGATTCAGAGCTCTGATGGCTCTTTCTATTTCTTTAGCTGTTCCTTTCCAGTCCAAGTGTCCGTCTTGCTTTTTAAGCATTTTTTTATAACTGGCTCGGGAATCATCTTGGGGCTGGGGAGTGATGTTTCCTTGGATGTATCCTTGAAGAGCCGGAATTATTATTTCTCCTCCCAGAGCGGCCAATTTGTCATGAAGAGAGCCCGCGGTCTCCTCGGGCTCAAGCCCTAATTCCTTTTGTTCCAGGATATCTCCGGTGTCCAGGCCGCTGTCCATTTTTATTATGGTTACTCCGCTTTTCTCATCCCCATTAAGGATCGGAGCCGGGATAACGGCGGCTCCGCGGTAACGGGGCAGAAGAGATCCGTGGACATTGACGCAACCGTATTTCGGGATATTCAGTATTTCCTCGGGTATTATTTGGCCGTAAGAGACCACCACCATTATATCCGGAGATAATTCTTGAATGGAGTCGGCTTCATCTTCTATTCTTTGCGGTTGCCAAACTTTTAAACCTTTTTCTTGAGCTTCTTGTTTAACAGGTGAAGGAGTAAGCTCCTGTTTTCTACCTTTCTTTTTATCCGGTTGAGTGATCACGGCTACAACCTCAAAAAGATCGCTTTCGATTAAGGATTTTAAACAAGGCAAACCGAACTCCGAAGTCCCGGCGAAGATAATTTTGTATTTGTTTTCCTGGGACATAATGACAACTGAATATTTTTATGATTTAATGATTAAAGATACTTAAAGATTTGATTTTAAAATCATAATTATTGTATTAAGGAATTCTAAAGAGAATTAAGATATATAGCAAACAGTAAACGGTCAACAGTAAATAGTTGTTCTTGCTGTTTACTATTTACTGTTGACCGTTTACTTCTATCTATGCACGAATTGATTAACATCATCTTTACCTATATCAACACTCTGGACTATAAATTTGTCTTTCTTTTAATGACCCTGGAAAGCTCTTTTATTCCCTTTCCCTCTGAAGTCATAGTTCCGCCGGCTGCTTATTTGGCCCAGCAAGGACAATTGAATGTTTTTGGGGTGATATTGGCCGGTATTTTGGGCAGTTTGGCCGGGGCTGTTATCAACTATTTTTTGGCTTATTACCTGGGTCGGATCATTATTTACAGATTGGCCGATACCAAGGCGGCCAAAGTTTTGCTCATAAATTCCAAAAAGGTGGAGAGATCGGAGAAATTTTTTTTGAAGTACGGCAATGTCTCCACTTTCATAGGCCGTTTAATCCCTGTGGTTCGGCAGTTGATATCTTTGCCGGCCGGTTTCTCCCGGATGAATTTCAAGCGTTTTTGTTTATTCACTTCTCTGGGCTCCGGTATCTGGGTGGTTGTTTTGGCGGTTTTGGGTTATTTTTTCGGAGCTAACCAGGAGCTTTTGAAATTTTATTATAAGGAGATATCCTTTTTGTTCTTATTTTTGGTCCTGGCCGGAGTTATTATTTATATAATAGCCAAAAGGATACGGAAAAACAAAGGCAGATCTTTATTCCGAAGATTTTTTTAGATTTTTGGCCTTGTCAGTGAAAAGGATCCCATCCAAGTGGTCAATTTCATGCTGTATCACTCGAGCCGGAAATCCCTGAACTTTTATTCTTTTTTTGTTTCCCTTCTTGTCCCAATAAAGACAATTTATTTTTTTGCTTCTGGAAACCTCGCCGTAATATTCCGGCACAGACAAACAACCCTCTTCGCCCCATTCTTTGGCCCAGGACCTTTTAGTTATTTCCGGATTTACCATACACAGCGTCTCCTGACCGTTTTTAACGGCTATTACCCGAATGTTTTCCGCTACCTGCGGAGAGGCCAGACCCACTCCGTCATTTTCCAGCATGGTTTTTTCCAGGTCCTGGAAGAATTCTTGCATTTTAGGGTCTTTAACACTCCCGATATCTATTTCTTGGGACACCTGTCTTAGTTTCGGATCCGGATCTGTTATTATTTTTAGATTTTTAGCCATATAAATTTTAAATTATAAATTTAGAAGTCCTAACTTTTTATTTTTTGTCTATTGTTGCCAAAATCGGTATCCGGCTTTACAATTAATAAGAAAAATATAATATAATAAATATAGGTAGTTAGACAATAGTAACAGAAATTATGCCAAAAAACAATGGTTTTGAAAATATAGGCGATATCTTTAAGAAAAAGCAACAAACCCAGAAACCGCCGGCTTACCAGTGGCAGGATCTGGCCTTAAGAGTGATAAAGGAATTGAATATTCCCAATTTCAAGAGATCCTCTGTTTTTAAGGCCTGTAAGGGGAATTCCCGGCAGTTTATAGAACAATGCCTGGCCGATACCAAAGAGCTTTGTGACAGTAAGGATAAATGGAGGTATTTTTTTAAAATAGTTAATGAGAGAAACAGTGATTCGGAACAAGAGGGATCCGATTAAAGATCCATTTTCATGACCATATACCCTACTCCGAAGGGGTATTCATAGGAAAGCAATTTGGGTTGGTATTCCATTTTGTTCATTACCCCGCCCAGAACCGAGATGGATTTTATTCCTTCGGTGGCCGTTTCCTGAAAGAATCCCGGATCCATGGCAGTCAGTTCCGGGATCTTTTTGTTTTGGATGAAGTTGATTATTTTTTGGTCGGAATTGACCGCCTTGGGACTGTAGCCGGAAGGGGACTTTTTGGTCAATTTATGGGATAGGTCGGCCGAAGCTATTACGGCTATTCTTTTATTGCTTTTCAGTACCGCTTCCTTGATCCGGGTTCCCCATTGCCAATGCTTTTCCAGTCCGGCCTCGGAACAATACAGAGGAAGCACTTTTAAGTTCTTTATTTCCTCGCTTAAAAGGTAAGCCGGTATGCCTATACCATGGTTCAGGGTTGGTTTGTCCAATATTCGGATGTGCTCCTCCTTGTCTTCTGATTCCTTTTTGATCTCGTGGGCCAGAACTATATCTCCCTCTATTTCCTTTTTGGTGGAAAAATCGCCGAATTCCTCGAAATTGATATGAAAGGAAGGGGCAAGATTGACATTAAAAGTTTCATCCTCAAAGCCGCCGTGGGAAGAGATTATTATCAAGGTTTCTATTTGGCCGGCGTAAATATCTTCCCGGATCCGGTTATAGGCCTCTTTGGTCTTTTTAAGAAGTTCTAAATTTTCCTTTCCTATATTGGGTATAAGGAGGGGCGAGTGGGGTGTTATGGCGGAAGTTATTAAAGACATAATTATTCGCTTATGGGCTCGCCCGTGCTATAGAGATCTATTATTCTTTTGGGGACGCTGATTATATTCTTCCATTGGTAACCCCTTTCCAAAAATATTTGGCCGGAAGTAAAAGCTCTTTTTTCTTCTCCGGCTATCAGGTATACCCCCGGGGAATCAGCGGTGGTCAGCAGTTCTCCACTGTCGTATTTTACCGCTTCCGCTTTTTCGTATTGGGCTAACTCTTCCGCCGCTACCGGAATAATTCTTTCCTCCCGGAATTTGGTGTGGAGTAGGACGGGGTGTAGCAAGGGGTGTTTTTTTCCGGAATAGACCCAGTAAACACCTCCGCTATCTTTGTTCTGCAACAGTGCGCCGGTGGGGTAAGTGGAGGTGGAGCTTATAGTTTCCCCGGTGTCGTAGGATCTTATGGTCTGCCAGCTGGCATTTACTATTTCTTCCGGGTTAAAACCGATATTTTTAAAGATATCATAGGAGGCAAAGGGTCTTTTAGATTCGTCTACCAGCAGATATAGACTACCGTTCGGGGCTCGGACTATGGAATAATTGGGCAATTTTATGGGGACTCCTTTTTGGTAGCCGGCTAAAGCGCTTTTGTCCACTTGGACTATTTTGTCGGTATTAAACCTGGATCTTAAAGCGGATAGAGAGTGGAAGGGCCTTTTCTGGCCGTCCTCGATCAGCCATACCCCGGGTTCCCCTTTGACCTGCAACAAGGAGCCGTTCGGATATTTTTGAGGAGATCCGAAATAGGAATGCCATAACTTGTGGAAGTTATAATTACCGTTATAAGCGTGCGGAGTGTAGTTGTACAAGGCAGCCGTGGCCCGGTTTTCCGGAGTTACTATGGTCGTGCTTTCTTGGTTGGAGTAAGGGTTGTCCAATTCATAGGTTTCTCCGGCCCGGTAATTATAATGATCCGGGTTTTCCATATAATCCTTGAATTGCAGGGCGGCGCTGTTAACTTGCTTGCCAAAGCCCTTCCATCTGGGATTGCAGCTTTGTCCATCCGGGCAGCCGTAACCGGTGGCCCAATCCAATTGGCTTTGTTGGGGATCAGGGTCTTCTATCAAGCTCATTTCCTTTTGCAAAAGGACCAAGAGTGCCTGCGGATTTATAGTGGTGTCCCTGTCGCACTTGAATTCCATTTCCGCTAAGCTGATCTTGTTCCCCAGGACCTTGCCTTCGCAGTCAAAATTATTGTAAGAGGCGTCATAGATTATTTCCGCGGCTGTCTTATGTTCACCATAAGCGCTTTCACAACTGTAATCAGCCAAAAAACTGTTATGTTCTTCCAGGAAATCCTGGATCTCTTCCTTGTCCATGGTGTCATGATCGAGCATCTCCGAATCACTGATGATGTAGTCGGGGTCGAATTCCTTCTCCGGCATTTGAGCCCGGGCGGTAGCAGAAAAAACCAACAAGAAAGCGGAACTTAATAAGAAAAAGAAAACAATTCTTTTAGGAGTGAATTTAGCCATATTTCTTGGTGACCAGTTCCATAAAAAACACTGCCTCTTTTTTTATGGAAAATGTTTAATTTTATTGCCAAAACTAATTTAATTATAATATAAGTTCTGTAAAAAAACAACCAATGGTTTTTAGGGTTTGGTATTTTATGTTATAATTTAAAAAGTAAGTTCAACCTATATTAAATAGTCAAATACACCATCGAACAAATCAATAGAATTCCCAACTAAGATGAAATTTTTGCTCGCACGGCTATTAATTATATTCTGTAGGAGCCCACAGCCAACCCCTGCCTACCGGCAGGCAGGCGAGTTCGCAAAAATTTCATCTTAGTTGGGAAGGGTTGTCCGGTGCATTTCAAATTTAAAATAATACAATAAATTAATTTTAAGATTTTAAACTTATGAGAATAGCGATCAATGGTTTCGGCCGGATCGGCCGAACGGTCTTTAAAGCCATCTTGGATAAAAACATCAAGGCCGATCTGGTGGCCGTCAACGACCTTACCGATATTAAAACCCTGGCCCATTTATTGAAATATGATTCGGTTTACGGCAGGTATGCCAAGAAGATCACTACCACCAAGGATTCCTTGGTAGTGGACGGAAAAAAGATCAAGGTCTTGGCGGAAAAGGATCCGGCCCAACTGCCCTGGAAGAAGATGAAAGTGGACCTGGTTTTGGAATGTACCGGTTTGTTTCGAACCCGGGACAAGGCGAGCGGCCATTTGGAGGCCGGGGCCAAGAAAGTGGTTATCAGCGCGCCGGCCAAATCCGAAGATATTAAAACCATTGTTTTAGGAGTTAATGAAAACAAGATAGCCAAAAAAGATGACATTATTTCCATGGCCTCCTGCACCACTAATTGTTTGGCCCCGGTTACTGATGTGGTTAAAAAGAATTTTGGTATTAAAAAGGCCATAATGACCACTATTCATTCTTATACCTCAACTCAAAATATAATAGACGGGCCCCACCCCAAAGATATGCGGAGGGCCAGAGCGGCCGCGGTCAACACCATTCCCACTACCACCGGAGCCGCTAAGGCCACCACCAAGACCATACCGGCCCTAAAAGATAAATTTGACGGTATGGCCGTCCGTGTTCCCACCCCGGTGGGCTCTTTATGTGATATTGTTTTTGTTACTGACAAAAATGTTTCCGAAAAAAAGGTCAACCAGGCCTTGAAAAGATCCGCTAAGACCAAAAAATTAAAAGGGATCTTGACCGTCACCGAAGACCCGATAGTTCTTTCCGATATTGTTGGCGACCCGGCCAGCTCGATAGTAGACCTTTCCCTAACCAAAGTGATCGACGGGGATCTGGTTAAGGTGATCGCCTGGTATGACAATGAATGGGGCTATGGCAACAGAATGGCCGACACCGTATCTTATATTCAGAAAAACAAATTGATTTAATAATTAATTATTATGTGGGAAAAAAATATCACCAAATTAGCTTTATTTTTGGTTTTAGTAGGTCTGGTAACTGTGCCTATTTTAACCTGGGCTCAACCTTTTGGGGTTGACCATCCAAGTCAAAACAGGATAGATCCGGAAAACAGGGGCAATCAGAGTAAAAAAGATCGGGAAAAAAGACAAGAGGAGGGAGAAGGGAGTAAGGACAGGGAAAGCAAATGGGAAAACAAAAATAGAGGAACCCCTTTTCAGAACAGGCCTCAAACCAGTTTATCTATTTTATCTCCCGATAAAAATGTTATTTTAAGCGGCCAGGCAAGGATAAGAATAAAAGTGGAAAACAAGAAAGATATCGATCAAGTGGAGTTATACAAAAAGAAGGTCAATTCACCGCCTCATTATTTAACCACCCTGGACTTGAATGGCTCCGGCTTGGCCAATTATAACTGGGATACCGATCAATCTCCCAACGACACTTATTATTTGATCGCTCGAACCAAAGACAAAGAATTTCAAGATTCGATCTTTGTGGTGGTTAGGAATGAGAAAAAAGATTCTAGTTCCCTTATTTATCTGGAAAGGCAAATAGAAAAATTAAAAGAAATAATTAAAAAGATCGACAAAGAAGTGGAAGAAAGCGAAGATTTTGTCTCCAAGATCACAAAGATAAAAGAGAAAAAGGAAAAGGAAAAAGAAAAGAAGGAGGCCGAAGAGGACAAGGATGACAAAGGCCGGGAAGATGGAGATCGGGAAAAAGACAAGCAGAACCAAGAAAAAGAAAAAGAAGAAAGTGAAGAGGATGGATCCGGGGCGGACCAAAAAGAAGTAAGAACAGGTCCGGATGAGAAAGAAGAGAAGGAGGAAGAAAAAGAGAAAAAGGAAGAGGAGGAGAAAAAAGAGATAGAGAAAGGAGCTAAAAAGGATGAAGATAAGGCCGTTGCGGAGGAGCAGGAAAAAGTGGATGAAGTAGTTGAGGAGATAAAGGAAAACAAGAACAAAGCGGAACAGATAAAAACCAAGATCAAGGATATTAAGAAAAATATTGAGAGTGCTCAGGGCAGATCGCCTCAAAGGGAGCAAGAAAACAAAAAAGAAAAGGAGCCGGAAAAAGAAGGATTTGAAGGAGAAACAAAAGAAAGGGAAGAACCGGAGCAAAAGACAGAAGAGGAAGAGAAACAGGACAAGAAAAAACAGAAAGAAGTAGACGATATTACCGAAAAGATCATAGAAGTCAAGCAGGATATTCGAGAAACCAAAGAAGAGAGCGAGACCATTAAGGAAAAGGTGGATAAAATAAAATCCCAAGAAGGAAAGTCGGAAAGATCCTTAGAGAAAGCAAATGAAAAAGAGAAAAAAGAAGAAAAAGACGGATCTTCTTTCCAAAAATTTACCCCCAATAACGATATTTTGTTTGATTCTGACGGAGACGGGCTAGCGGATAAGGAGGAGAGAAAATACGGAACCGAAATATTTGATCCGGATACTGATAATGACGGATATTTGGATGGAGTGGAGGTTGATAACGGATACAATCCTGTCGGTTCCGGAAAATTGACCAATAATCCCCATCTTATTTCTGATGACAAGATAACACCTGAAAATATAGCCCAGGATTCCGATGGCGATGGTTTGGCCAATCACGAAGAAGTAGTGATCGGTACCGACCCTCTTAATCCGGATACTGATGGTGACGGCAAGCTGGATGGGGAGGAAGTGTCTCACGGAACCGACCCTCTGGATTCGAATACGGATGATACTATTGAATATGAAGAACCCAGTGATTCCGGGGAAACAAAGGAGGATATATTTAAAGTAAGCGCGGTTTCCAATGTGGAGCGGGAGACACCGTCCGCCCCCAAACCTCAGCCGGGAGCAACCAGCACCGAGACCTCTTCTACTTCATCGATCCCCCAAGCACCAGTTTCCACCTCCACTGCTGCTGCTTCCAATAAGATAAAAATAGAAGGCAAGGCCATACCCAATAGTTTTGTGGTTCTTTATATATATTCCCAAAAACCGACCGTGGTTACAGTAAAGACGGATGAAAACGGAAATTGGACCTATATGTTGGACAAGACCCTGAAGGACGGTCGTCATGAGGTTTATGCCGCGGTTACCAATAATTCCGGCCGGATAGTGGCCAAATCCCGCCCCTTTTCCTTTTTTGTGAAACAAGCCCGAGCTGTTAGCGCTGATGAATATTTGGAAACCAGCGGGGCCGCTAATGTTCAAGAGGAATCGGGGGAGATGCTTCTGCAATATATGATATTTTTTGGAGTTTTGATATTGGTCGCCCTTTCTTTAGTGGTTTTGCTCTTTATGTACCTAACCGGAAAAATTCGATGAATAAAAGGCGGTAATAAAATATGAAGAAGATAAAGGTAAAATTTCTTAAGAATTTTCAGTTGGTTTTTGCTATTGTTTTGATCTTGTTTATTCCCACCTCCTTGCTTCTTTATAATTTTTTTCTGGTGGGCACCATTAAAGAGAACATGGATTTTGAATATCGGGATAAGGCGAGTTTGTCCATTAGTATAGCCAGGGAAGCGATAAAAGAGAGTTGGCCGGACAAGGAAGCAATGCAAGAAAAGATTGACAAGATAGGCGACAGCAATCCCCAGATAAAGGCCTTGGATGTCTTGGTTCCCGTGGATAATTCCGGAGATTTTAAAATATGGTGCAGCTTGTCTCCGCAAGCAAGGGGAGAGGTGCTCGGCCAAACCTTGAACAATATTGCCTGGAATGAGGAATTCATTGCTTTTACCACCAACTCCAGCGCCTCTTCCTCTTTACAGAGAATGACCAGAGAGGATGCCACTTCTCCCACCAGATATCAGATGGTAATGAGGACCTTTAGCAACAATCAAGGGGAGAAGGCGGGGATGCTTAGTATGAAGATATCCTTGGAGGATGTGGAAAAGTTGAATAAAAAGCTTATTTTTTGGTCCTGGATGATATCTATACTTTTGGTTCTAACTTTGCTTTTATTTGTGGCCACTAACTTTAAGCTTTTCCGCTATGTGGTGGGATTCCAAAAGTTGAGAGAAGTAGATGAGATGAAGGACGAATTTATTTCCATAGCTTCTCATGAATTAAGGGCCCCTTTAACAGCTATCCGCGGTTTCACTTCCATGATGCAGGAGGTTTTAAACAAAAAGAAAAAGCTTACCAAGAACGAAAAGCAGATCCAAGAATTTGCCAATTCCATAGATTCATCTTCCAAAAGATTGGGGGACCTGGTGGAGGATATGTTGGATGTTTCCCGGATAGAGCAGGGTAGAATGAGTTTTGAGTATCAGGCCATCAAGCCGATTGATATAGCTAAGGAAATAATAGATCAATTTTCTTTCCAGGCCGAACAAAAAGGATTGAATCTGCGCTTGGACAAGATTCCGCAAGAAGCAAAGAACAAAAAGATCTATGTGGATGAGGATAAGTTTAAGCAAGTAGTGGTCAATTTGGTCAGTAATTCCGTTAAATATACCGAAGAAGGTGAAGTTAAGATCAAGTTGAAACTGGACGAGAGAAAGGAAAGAATGGAGATCAAGGTCAAGGATACCGGAATAGGCATGGATGCCAAGGAAAGAGAGAATCTTTTCCAGAAGTTTTATCGGGTCCAGACAGACAAAACCAGAAACATTACCGGTACCGGCTTAGGTCTGTGGCTAACTAAGCAGATAGTGGAAAAAATGGACGGGGAGATATTTGTGGACAGTATTAAGGGAGAAGGATCCGAATTCACACTATCTTTCCCTCTGGACCAAGGGAAAAAGAAAAAAGATCAAGATAACAAGAAAAAAGATCAATAATATATGGACATAATCAAAAAGATAAAACAAGCGCAGTTGCTGGGGCGGAGCGGTTCTTGTTTCCCGACTGATGTGAAATGGCGGGCGGTCCGGGATGCTTCGAGTCGGGAGAAATACATAATCTGCAACGCCTCGGAAGGGGAGCCGGGAGTGAAAAAAGATGGTTATATTCTGGAGAATCATCCGGAGGAAGTAATAGAGGGCATGAGATTGGCTAAACAGTACTTAAAACAGCGGAATTCTCGGCTTAAGGTCCGATCCTATATTTATATTAATCATTCTTATTTTAAAAAGTTTGAAGAAGATCTAAAACAAGTTATGCAAAAGGATGATGATATTGAATTTTTTGTAAAACCGGAAGAAGGGGGTTATATCGGAGGAGAAGAAACTTCCTTGCTTAACGCAATGGAAGGTAAAAGAATAGAGCCCAGATTGCGCCCGCCATTTCCGACCACCGAGGGTCTGTGGGGTAAACCGACCCTGATAAACAATGTGGAGACCTTTTATAATGTTAGCTTGGTCAGCCGGGACGAGTACAAGAATAAAAGATTTTATACTTTGGGAGGTGCTTGTCGAAAAAAGGGAGTTTATTGTTTGTCCGAAAAAATTACCATAGAAAAAATATTGGAACAAACGGATAATTACCCCCGCTTTCCTTTTTTTGTCCAAGTGGGCGGTGACGCTTCCGGCGGGGTTTACAACAGTTCTCAGTTAAAACAAAAGGCGAAAGGATCAGGTTCCATAACTGTTTATAAATTGAACACCCCGCCCCAGGAGATGATAAGGAAATGGCTAAGTTTTTTTATCAACCAATCCTGCGGCCAGTGCACCCCTTGTCGGGAGGGAGTGTTTCGATTGATGCAGTTAAGTAACAAGGATAAAGTAAATTGGCATTTATTTGAGGAGTTGTTGCGCAATTTACAGGAAACCTCCTTTTGCGGCCTGGGTTGCGCCGTTCCCATACCCATTTTTTCCTATGTCCGGAATGTGGTCGATCAATATGACAACGAAAAAATTGATATTTCCCGACAAGAAAAAGACAGGATCTGTGAATGTTTTAATAAATAATAGAACCTAAGCAAAAAATTTTTTAGGAATATGGCTACTAAGAAGATAAAAATTACTATAGACGGTGAACAAATTTCTTGTACACCGGGAGAAAGTATATTACAGGCCGCGCACCGCAATAATATCCGGATACCCAGTTTGTGTTATCATCCGGATCTGCCGGTCAAGGCCAATTGCGGGGTGTGTGTGGTGGAGTTAAAGGGAGAAGATAAATTGGTAAAATCTTGTGCCACCGAGGTTAAAGAGGGTATGAGTATCTTGACCAATTCGGAACGGGTTAAGAGGTCCCGGAATTTGAATATTGAACTATTGTTTTCGGAACATGTCCAGGAGTGCGCTAATTGTGTTTGGAGTTTGAATTGCCCCTTGCTCAAGTTAGCCCGGGATTATGATATCAAGGTTACCAGATTCAAGGATAGAAAGGGCAGCCGAAAGGTTCATAAATTCGCCAATGCGGTGGAAATAGACGGCACCCAATGCATTGACTGCCGGAATTGTGTGGACGCCTGCGCTCTTTTGCAAAATATTCATTATTTAAAATTAAAAGGTAAGGGCTATGACCAGGAAGTGGTGCCCACTCGGGATGCCGACATTGATTGCATTTATTGCGGCCAGTGTGCCCTGCATTGCCCGGTCAGCGCCGCCCAGGAGCAGAGCGAATGGGAAGAAGTGGAAAAAAAGATAAATAATAAGGACAAGGTAGTGGTGGCCCAGTTCGCCCCCTCTATTCGGGTTAGTATCGGGGAGGAGTTCGGCTTGGGGCAGGGTAAGATAGTTACCGAGCAGGTGGTTTCCGGTTTGCGGGCCCTGGGTTTTGACCATGTTTTTGATGTTAATTTCGGGGCCGATGTGACCACTATGGTGGAGGCGGAAGAATTATTGGAAAGAATACAAGAAGGGGGCACTATGCCTATGATGACCTCTTGTTGTCCGGCTTGGGTCAAGTATGTGGAATTCTATCATCCTGATCTGATCCCGAATTTGACCACCTCCCGGTCTCCGCATATCCATCTGGGAGGTATTATTAAAACTTATTGGGCCAAGCAAATGAACATAGACCCGGAAAAAATAGAAGTGGTTTCCATTATGCCCTGTACGGCCAAAAAATTCGAGGCCAGCCGGAAGGAGATGAGGATCCGGGAAAGATATCCGGTGGACAATGTGATAACCACCCGGGAATTCGCCTGGATGATGAAAAAGAACGGGATCAAATTCGGTCATTTAAAAAATTCCAAGTCCGATAATCCCTTGGGGGAATACAGCGGGGCCGCGGCCATTTACGGCGGTACCGGCGGAGTGATGGAGTCAGCTTTAAGGACCGCTTCTTATATGGCCTGTCAGGGTCAAAGTAAGAAGGATTGCCCGCCCCGATTGGAGTTCAAAAAAGTTAGGGGTATGCAAGGAGTGAAAAAAGCGGAGGTTAATATCGGAGGTAACGATCTTCGAGTGGCGGTGGTTAACGGTATAGGCAATGTGGAACCGGTTATCGAGGATCTGGATTGCTTTGATTATGTGGAGGTTATGACCTGCCCCGGCGGTTGTATCGGAGGCGGAGGCCAGCCCATTCCCACCACTCAAAAAATAAGGGAAAAAAGGATCCGGGCCCTGTATAAGATAGACACCGGCCAAAAGGTCAGGCAGGCCCATGAGAATCAGGCGACTCTGGAAGTTTTGGATTGGTTAAAAAATAGGCGAAGATTGGCCTCGCAAGTTTTGCACACCACTTACAAAAAAAGAAGAAAATAACATTAAAATTATGCCTTCAAAAAAACATTTGGGCACTATCACTATTTTGGTCAAGGACAGGAAGATGCACGCCAAGGATGTTCAGAGGATCTTAACCGACAATGGAAACATTATAATGGCGCGCCTGGGCGTGAATCTTCAACGTTCCTGTGTGAAACATTGTACCGGTATGATAACAGTGGCAGTGGAAGGAACTGCCAAACAGATCAATGATCTGACCGAAGAGATAGATTCTCTTTACGGCATTGTGGCCCAAAAAAGTATTGTAACCGAATAAGATATATTAAAATTAAATTAAAGGAGTTATGTATTATAACAAAGAAAACGCCTTGGTTCGGGCCAACTATCAAGCCCTGGCCAATTTTTTGGTTCTGGCCGGAGTGGTCACATTCCTGCCTTTTGTTTATCATGTTCAATTCGTTACCGGGCCCATAATAAACGCCGTTTTTGTGTTGAGTTTGTTCTTGTTGGGTATAAGGAGTGCAGTGGTTATAGCTTTGGTGCCCAGCTTAATGGCCTTGTCCGGCGGATTATTGCCGGCGGTCTTGGCTCCGGCGGTCCCTTTTATTATGATCGGTAATATAATATTTATTTTTATTATCGATTTTTTCTACAACGGAATGGCGAATAAAGTTGCGGGGTATTGGTCCGGAGTGGTGATCGGAGCCGCTTTGAAATTCGCTTTCCTATTTCTTAGCGTTACTTGGATTCAGAATTTACTCATCAAACAAGAACTGGCGGTAAAGGTGGCCCAGATGATGAGCTGGCCTCAATTCGCTACCGCCGTGGCCGGAGGGGTTCTGGCCTGGGGTATCTTAAAGGGATTGAAGAGGATATAAAGCTTCGTACAATATCAACCAATATTAAAAACCGGATTCTAAAAGATCCGGTTTTAATTGCGAATAAGGGAAGTTTTATTTATTGAATTCAAAGACAAGGACCTTGTCTCGGTCTATACTTTTCCAGGAATTTGCTTCCAGTTTGGCTTCTTGCTTGATCTTGTCAAAGGCCCACCAATATTGATTTAGGACAAAATAACCCTTATCCACTCCGGCAAACTCCATAGCCCGAAGCATGGTTGTCCGGCTTGGTTTTTCATAGACCATATCCAAGTAATATTGGTAGAGTTGCCCCCCGGTCGGTATGGGGTAAAAATAAATATCATTCTTGTAATATCGGTTAAAGCCGAATTCCCGGAGCGCGGCCACGCCGACCTGTTGGTTGGCCAGAACTATATAATCTTTTTGAGCGTTTTTCTCTATCCATTTCACCGCTTTTAGGTCGGCAGAGCCCACCGAGTGGAAATGAGGATTGTGATAATTGTCCATACGGGGGTAACTCAAATATAAAGAGCTTGGCAACAACAAGAGGCCGAATACAAGCATGGGGATCTTTACGGCCTTGTCCTGGAGAGATATTTTCTGGATCAGCCGATAAAAAGCGGCGACTATAAAAGGTAAAAAGAATATCAAGGCCAGAACAAGTATTCTTTGGGAATAGTTGTTTTGTTCATAATCTATTAAAAAATTAAAATCCAAAAAAGCTCTGGAAATAAAGTAAGCTATCAAGAGGGCCAGGCCCAGATTGAAATGTACATTTAAATGTACATTTTTATATCGCAGCTTCTTTCGGCAGTGGTAAATAGTCCAGACTCCGACCAAAACCAGGGCCAGTATTATTATTTCTTTGTAAGTATTAAAAAGATAGACAAAATTCAAAACAAAATTTTCCTTGCCCGGCAGGTTTGTTTTTAGGTCCGGCAGAAGTTGGGTTAGGAGGTGAGGACTGAATTGGGCTCGAGCCCCATAAATAAAGGCCGCGGGCAAGGAAAAAGCCGAGGCCAGAAAGATTGCGGTGTGATAGAATCTTTTCGGGAGGCGGAGGATATGTCTCCGTTCAGTTTGGAAAATAAGCAAGCTCAAACTGAAGAAAAGAGCCGGGATTCCGGCCAGCGGGTGAATCACCAAAACGGCCAAGGTCAATAAGATCACCACCTCCAGCTGTGTTTTTGTCCGGGCCGGGCCGGCCAGGGCGACAGCGGCTATAAGAAAAATATAGGCCAGACTTTGCGGAACAGTGATAATAAAGGGGGCAAAGGTCAACAGGGGTAGGAAGAAAATTATCAGCAAGGAATTTTTAGCTCCGACCACCGGCTTCAAGCCCCGATCCAGCACTTCTGGTAAGAATAGGGCCCCCAAAACCGGCACCAGGAATTTATTAAGCAGAGCAATGGGGATAAAGCTTATTTTGTGCAAGGTGATCACCAGGGAGTATTGCCCCAAGTAATACACGGGCTTAGGGGTGACTAGGCCGGCTTTATCTATAAGTTTTAAAGTGGCCTCATGGATAAAAGGGTCAAAGCCGTAGCCGATCTGGTAAACAATAACCGCTACGCTAAACATCAAAAAGGCGTGAAAGTGCAGGAGGGGCTTGGCTCGACCTTTATCCTTGAGTATCAGGAAGAAAAGTACGAGGCCGGCTCCAAAAAAGAAAATAAAGAACCATTCGGACACGACATCCCAGGGAGAGACCAAACTTTTACTTGTTCGCGCCGATATTAGGAATAAAAGCCCCCCCGCCCAGAATAAAAAATAGATCAGGGTTAAGATCTTGCCGGATCGACCCGAGGGTTTCGGCCTTCCGTTACCGGCCTTATGGTTGCGGGAGAGAGGCCTTAGTATTATAATAAAAGAAACCAAAGATAGGGCTAAATTTAAAACCACCCCCCAAACAGTCAGGGCGTAGAGCCAATAGATCAAACCGCCCCAGAAACAGATCAGGGCCGCAAGGATCAGAAGGGCGTAGATAAAATTGTTTTTCAGGAAATTCAACATTGACTTCGGTTGTTTTTAGTTTATTTTATGATTTTTTAGATGATTTTATAGTTCAATTCTTGTGGAAGGAGAAATGGACATAAAAGATCATATTCTGGATTTATTTCCGGGCAGCAAGATCTTTAACGCGATGCGTTTTAGTTCGCAGGTATCATTTGAATAGTTTATTTTATTTTAGCAAAGATACATGTTTGATTCCAATTACGAAAAGAGCGACAAGCTTTTTTTCCACGACAAAATCATGCGGATCACTGTTTTGAAGTTGATTCCCCGAAAATTGGTTCCCAATCATTTTACTTTTTTACGCTTTTTAACCGCCCCCTTAGTGGGCTTGTTGATCCTTTACCAGCACTATACAGTGGCCTTGATAGCTTTTTTATTGGTCGCCTTTACCGACACCATAGACGGCTCCCTGGCCCGAACCAGGAACCAGGTCACCAATTGGGGCAGGATCTATGATCCTTTGGCGGACAAAATACTGATAGGATTGATGGTTTTTTTGATCGTTCTTCGATATATCGGCCTTTGGACGGCCGCCCTGATCATAGGGATAGAGGCGGCGATCATTTTAGTGGCCTGGTTCCGCAAAAAAGAAGGCGCCAGGATCCAGTCCAATATCTGGGGCAAGATCAAAATGCTTCTTCAGGTGACCGGAGTGATCATTCTTCTTCTTTCTGTGGTTTTGAATTGGGCGGAGATATTACCCCTGGCCTCGGGCGCTCTTTACTTAGCTATTGCTTTTGCTATAATCAGCTTGTTAACCTACGGAATATAAAATAATGTTTATCATGGTTTCGAAACTCATCTCTTTGCGGAGAGGTGAGTTTTTTAAAACCGGAAACATTCCCTTGCTAAGAAAATATATTTTTGGTAATATAGGCAAACATTTTTATGAAATTAGCTTCAATCTTAAAAAACAACTGGCCCTTAGTGGTGGTTATCCTTGTAGCCGCGGTTTTTTTTAGTGGCACGGCTTTTTATAATGCCCAGGTTCGGTCTTCGGAATTTATGAAATGGGGATCTCCGGACGAGAACGCCAATTATGTCTTTGCCAAAAAATACGGCCAAACCGGAGAGATCAAGATATTTGAAAAATACAATCTCTACGCCGAAGATATTATTCATCCTCGAAGTACCAGAAGTGATCACGGCAATATTAAGCCGGTAAGTTTTTTGGGGATCATTTTGATCTATGGGGGCTTAGTTAGATCTTGGGGGTATCAAATGTTACCTTTTTTAACTCCTGTTTTTGCTTCTTTGGGCATAATCTTTTTTTATTTATTGGTCAAAGAGTTGTTCGGTCGGAGGAACGCCCTGATATCCGCCTTTTTATTGGCCTCTTTTCCGGTCTATATTTATTACACCACCCGAAGTATGTTCCATAATGTTCTTTTTGTATCCTTATTTATTACAGGGTTGTATTTTTTGGTTAAAATGACCTCTTGGGAGGATCCAAGTCTTAAACAGAGGTTTTTATCCTTCTTTGATCCCGGATGGCGGAACAAGGTTAAGGGTTGGCTGGCCGCGGCCGCCGGAGGAGGAGCTATGGGCTTAGCTTTATCGGTCCGGACCTCCGAGGCCTTGTGGCTATTGCCTTTGTTATTTGTTTTGTGGATATTCAATATCAAAAAGACGGGTATTACCAAGTTGGTAATAGCAGGCAGTGTTTGTCTTTTGGCCTTATTGCCGACTGCTTATTGGAACCAAATCCTTTACGGATCGCCTATAAACGGAGGTTATCCGGAAATGAACCGCTCTATTCACACCTTGGCCGACTCCGGCGGCCGGTTGATGTCCAACACTGTCCAAGGAGAATTATCCATGTTTAGCTCCGTATTCCATAAAATAACCGATACTGTTTTTTATTTCGGTTTTGATCCGGCCGGATCCTGGCAGGCCTTTAAGGACTATTTTTTGAAAATGTTTCCGGGTTTAGCCGCTTCCGCCTTTTTGGGCCTGATGCTTTTTTTGCAGTTCTGGCACCGAAGAGGAAAAAAGTTCTGGGTGTTTTTTTTGGGTTATCTAATAGTTTCGGTCATATTAGTCTTTTATTACGGCAGTTGGAAGTTCTATGATAACCCGGATCAAACGAGTGTTACCATAGGCAACTCTTATACTCGGTATTGGCTGCCGGTTTATTTGGGAGCTATACCCTTGGCCGGCTTTTTTTTGATCAAGTTTAGCCGAGGACTTTTTCCGGTAAGGGAAAAAAGTATCCGGGTTTACAAACAAAAAGATCCCCGGAATCTACAGGATTGTTTTCGGGAGGCCAAAAAGGATAACCTGTTCAGTCTTAGAACTTCTATAGTGGTCAACTCCATTCGAGTGCTTATAGTGGCCGGTTTTATCTTTTTTTCCTTGAATTTTGTTCTTTATGGCTCTGAAGAAGGATTGATCTATACCGCCCAGAGAAGCCGGGCCAATAAAGAAATTTTTCAAGAAGTTCTGGCCAACACGGAAAGGGATGCCGTGGTTGTAACTCAGTATCACGATAAGTTGTTATTCCCGGAAAGAAAAGTTGTTTATGGGCTTTTTAATGACCCCAACATGATCGAGAGATACTCCCGGATAGCCGAACGCTTGCCCCTGTATTATTTTAATTTTTCTTTTTCTGATGAGGACTTAGAGTATTTGAATTCCAGACGACTAAAGGAATATGATCTGAATATTAAAAAAACAAAAAGAATCAATTCGGACTTCAGTCTGTATAGACTTAATTTAAGAAGATAAAGATATTGTTTTATTTTTTGCAATAAGTTAAACTTGGAGTATGAGTAAATTATATCTGACCAACACTTTAAGCAAAAAAAAGGAGGAATTCCAACCCTTGCAAGAAGGCAAAGTTTCTTTTTATCATTGCGGACCGACCGTGTATTGGACCCAGCACATCGGTAATTTGCGGGGCATGACCTGCGGGGACCTGGTGGCACGGACCTTGCGATATTTGGGCTATGAGCTTACCCATGTCCGGAATTATACCGATGTCGGCCACTTGACCTCGGACAATGATGAAGGTGAAGACAAAATGGAAAAAGGGGCCAAAAGGGAAGGTAAGACCCCCAAAGAGGTGGCGGATAAGTACATCCGGATATTTGAAGAGGATACGGCCGCTTTAAATTTAACGGAGCCGGATCACAAACCCCGGGCCACCGAGCATATCCAGGATATGATAGATATGGTGCAAACTTTATTGGATAAGGGTTATGCTTATACCACCGATCTGGCCGTGTATTTTGATGTTTCTAAATTTAAGGATTACGGCCGCTTATCCGGCCAGAGCTTGGAAGATAAAATGGCCGGAGCCGGAGCCGGCGAGATCTGTGATAGCCAAAAAAGAAATCCTTTAGATTTTTCCCTGTGGTTTTTCCGGGCCGGAGTGCACAAGAACGCTCTGCAGTATTGGCCTTCTCCTTTTGAGTCTTCCTTGGTAGACAATGGTGAGGGCTTTCCCGGTTGGCATATAGAGTGTTCGGCTATGTCCCAAAGATTCTTGGGAAATACCATGGATATTCATATGGGCGGGATCGAGCATATCCCGGTCCACCATACCAATGAAATAGCTCAAAGCGAGGCCGCCAATGGAGCTAAATTCGTTAATTACTGGCTCCATAACGAGCATTTATTGGCCGGAGAGGAAAAGATAGCTAAATCGGCCGGTTCCACTTTAAGTGTGGGGTTTGTAAAGGACCAGGGTTATAACCCCTTGGCTTTGCGGTATTTTTTCCTGCAGGCCCATTATCGCTCCAAGCAGAATTTTACTTGGCAGGCCCTGGATGCTGCCCAAAAAGGTTTGAATCATTTGTATAACCAGGTCCGAGATTTGGGCGAAAAAACAGGCCGGATCGATCCGAACTACCAAGAAAAATTCAGCGAAAAATTGGCCGATGATCTCAATACTCCGGAGGCCTTGGCCGTGGTCCAGGATATGCTTAAATCTTCATTGGCGCCAGAGGATAAATTGGCTACTATATTGGATTTTGATAAAGTTTTGGGATTAAAGTTAAGAGAGAAAGCTTTTTCTGATATTGCCTTAGAAGATCTGCCCCCAGACTTACAGGAGAAGATCAAGCAGAGAGAAGAGGCCAGGGAGAACAAGAATTGGGAGCAGGCGGACAAATTAAGGGAAGAATTGGCCCAACAAGGATATATTTTAGAGGATGGCCAAGAGGGTACCCGGATTTTTAAAAAATAATCCGATTTTTTTATCTTTTGCCATTTATGGGTTCTTCGGTTAATTCAAAACCCGGATACAGGATCCGGGTTTTTGTTTCTACTGGGCCAATGACTCGGCCTCGGTTTCGCGGATGGCGCTTATTTTGAAGCCCCGATGATAATTTAATTCAATGATCCTGCCCTGGTCTTGAAGTAGCTGTCCATAACGATTTCTAATGTTCTCCTCCAGGAGAGCGTAAGCTATTTCGCTCCATCGGAGCGACCTTTCGTTTCCATTTTTTTCATGGGAAACAAATATGGTGTACATGGCCTTTTCAAAATCATTCATCTCTCCTATTTGCCCCTCCGAGGAAACCGATTTTTTCAGGGGTTCTGCAAATTTTTTAGCCCCCAAAGTTTGAATGATCGCTTCAAAAAAAGTGCCGTCCAAAGCGGCTAAAGAATTACCAAGGCTGGTTCCGATCAGAGTCGGTCCTCGGGCTACCGCTTTTAAAGACATAAAATCCTCCCTCCTTTTTTGTTGCCCCAAATTATTGTTTTGATCACTTTATAAAAAATTGTAGTAAATTAGGATCGCCGATGTCAAACCTTGGTTTTATTATCCGTGGCGGTTTGCTAAACTTAAGATATGAAGAATGATTTTTGGAAAAATTTGACCCGGCCTATTATTGCTTTGGCCCCTATGGCCGGGATAACCGACGGCGCTTTTCGTCGGATCTGTGAGGAATTCGGGGCCGATGTGGTCTATACGGAAATGGCCAATGTCCGGGCTTTGAGTTATCAACCCCGCAAGACTTTGGATATGCTCAAGGGCAAGCCGGACCGAATCCCTTTAGTGGTGCAGCTCTTCGGCAGTGAGCCCGAATATTTCCGCCGAGCCATAAAATTAGTGGAAAAAGAGATCGCTCCGGACGGTATAGATATTAATTTCGGTTGTCCGGCTCCCAAGGTTACAAAGACCAAGGCCGGAGCCGAGCTTTTCCAGGACCCGGATCTTTCCCGCGAGGTTATCCAGGCCAGTTTGGAGGCAAGTAATTTACCGATATCCATAAAAGTTCGGATACAAGTGGGGCAAGTAGGTTTTTTTGATTTCTGGGACAAGATAAAGGATCTGGATATCAAGGCCATTATGATCCATGGTCGCAGCTTTTCCCAAGGTTTTTCCGGCGAGATCGATTGTCGGACCATTGCAAACATTAAACAGGAATTTTCCGGAGCGGTTTTGGCCAATGGTGGTATTTATGACCGCCGGGAAGCGGAGAGAATACTCCGGGAGACCGAGGCGGACGGAGTCGGTTTGGCTCGGGGAGTAATGGGCAATCCTTGGCTGTTTTCAGAGATAAAAGAGAGTCGGGAGGCGGAGAAAACTCGCGAATACATATTTTATACGGCCCGGAAACAGGCCGAGTTGGCCCAAGATTTAAAAGGGAGCAGGGGGATAATCGAGATGCGTAAGCATTTATGTTGGTATGTTCAGGGCTTGCCCGGAGCCAAAGATATACGTCGGCAGTTAGTGGAGGTAGAAACCCTGGAAGACATTAAGAAAATATTAAAACCTTAAAAGCATTAAGATATTTTGGCGGACCTTTTTGTTTTGTGGTATAATAAAAAAAATAAGCAATTTAATTTTTCAGATTTTTATTTGTTTTAATTATGCCGGATAAAAATAAACAAGAAACAAATTGGAGCGGAGAAACGGAAACCTTGGAAGATATTTTAAAGAAGAAACCGCAAGAGGGGTCTTCTTGGGAACAGGAACAGAATTTAGAGCAACAAGAGCAAAAAGGATCCAAGGCCGAAACCACTCCTTCCCAAGAAGAGGAGAAAATACCGGAAACAGAAGAAGAGCAGACCCATGCCGCGTCCTCGGTTCCTGCCGGTGTGGACGAAGAGAGGCGGCAACAGATAGAAAAGATCCTGGAAAAGGACCTGGTTGATGCTTATTTGGAATTGGAGCCGGAAAAACAGAAGCAATTCAAGCAAAAAGGTGAGGAAACGGCGCGCCGGATCAATGAGATGCTTAAAAAAGCTAAAATTAAAACCAAGAATATAATCGGCCTGATCAAGAAATGGTTGGCTTTTTTGCCCAAGGTAAATAAATTTTTTCTGGAACAAGAGGCCAAGAAGAAAGCCGAGGAGATAATCAAATTAAAAAAACAATAATTTTTATGGGCTATCCGGGAGGAGCCAATAATATAGACATAGCCCGAGAAGCGGGCCTATTTTTGAATGTATCCATAAGCCAATGGTTGGTTTTTGGAGTGACCTTAATAGCGGGGATCATCCTTTTGATCATGCTTATTAAATTGGCCCGGAGTATAATTATACAGAATAAATTCGACCATCAGGATATTTTTTTGGTTCGTTTGCCCAAGGAAAAGGATGAAGAGAACAAAGGAGAACCGAACTCCGAAGAGATCCAGGAGGATATAGCCAAGGCCGAGACCATTTTTTCCGCCATTGCCGGTCTGCGGGCCCAAAGAGGTTTTAAATCCTGGCTTTGGGGCAGGAATGACCATTTTTCCCTGGAAATAGTGGCTAATCAAAAAAAGATAGCTTTTTATGTGGTTTCCCCCCAGCATTTGAGCCGTTACATGGAGCAGCAGATCCATGCTTATTATCCGGAGGCCTCTATAGAGCAAGTAGAGGATTATAATATTTTCCATTCTCAAGGCGAGGTTCTGGCCAGCTCGGTCCGACCCAAGCGCAGTTTTATATTTCCTATTAAGACCTATCGTCAGATAGAAGCGGCCGACCCTATGAATTCTTTGGTCAATGTTATGTCCAAATTGAATAAGGATGAGAGTATGGCCTTGCAGTTCACTGTCAGGAGCGCCAAACCGGGTTGGCATCGGCGGATAAATAAATTGGTTCGCGAGATCCATCAGGGAAAGACCATACAAGAGGCCTTAAAGGCCAATACCGCCAACAAGATTTTGGCCGGTATCGGCGACCTTTTCCGAACCGCCTCTAACAAAGAGGAGGAAAAACCGAATTCTAACCAGATGTCTGCCATGGAAGAGGAGATGTTAAAAGGAATAGAAGAGAAGAATTCCAAAGGGGGGCTGGATGTTAATTTTCGGGTAGTGGTCAATGCCAAGAATAAGGGCCAAGCCCAAACTTACTTGGACAATATGGCCAATGCCTTGGGCGAATACAGTCATTACGAATACGGCAACAGTTTTAAGACCAAACTTTCCACTTCCAGACAGAACCAAAAGATAAAGGATTTTATTTATCGCCGCTTTTCCGATAAATACAGCTTTTTGTTCAACACCGAGGAAATGGCCAGTGTTTTTCATTTTCCTCTGCCCCACATCGAAACTCCGAATATTGTTTGGCTTACCGCCAAGCACGCTCCGGCCCCGTCTCATGTTCCGGACGAGGGCATAGTGCTGGGAGAGAATTTTTATCGCGGGGTCAAAAAGGACATAAGGTTCAAAAGGGAAGACCGGCGTCGTCATACCTATATCATCGGTAAGTCCGGAACGGGTAAATCCACTTTTATAGCCGGCAAGGCCATTCAGGACATTAAAAACGGAGAAGGAGTGGGGGTCTTGGATCCACATGGAGACTTGGTGGATGATATTTTAAAAAGAATACCTCCGGAAAGAGCCGAGGATGTTATTTTGTTTGCCCCCGGAGACACGGAAAGACCCTTGGGTTTGAACTTGATCGAGTATGATGAAAGATATCCGGAACAAAAAACTTTTGTGGTCAACGAGATCATCAAGATATTTGATAAATTATATGATCTGAAATCCACCGGCGGACCTATGTTCGAGCAGTATATGAGGAACGCCCTGCTTTTGATCATGAGTGATCCCGAGTCCGGATCCACGCTTTTGGAAGTGCCCCGGGTTCTGGCCGATGCCGAGTTCCGAAATATGAAATTGGAAAAATGCAATGACCCGACTGTAGTGGACTTTTGGAGAAAACAGGCGGAAAAGGCCGGCGGAGAAGCGGCCTTGGCCAATATTG
>CAZPEL010000015.1:0-4322 GCA_964585585.1 uncultured Gammaproteobacteria bacterium
AGTCAGCAGTAAATAGTCAGCAGTAAATAGTCAGCAGTAAATAGTCAGCAGTAAATAGTCAGCAGTAAAAAATTTCCCTTTATAAAGGGAAATTTTTTACCATTTACCATTTACCATTTACCATTTACCATTTACCATTTACCATTTACCATTCTCATCCATCGCCCGATTAGCCAATTTATCCGCCTCTTTATTCTTCTCTCGCCGCACATGAAAAAAATTCACTTTCTTAAAATCCAGGGTTAAATTATAGATCTGGACAAACAGGGGCTGCAAATTCTTGTTTTTTACTTTATATTCTCCATTCAGTTGCTTAACCACCAATTCGCTGTCAATATAGAATTTCAACTCCTTGCCTCCCAATTTTTTAGCTTCCTGCAAAGCCCGTAGGACCGCCTTATATTCGGCTTGGTTATTAGTGGTTTCGCCCAAATATTCCGATATTTCCTTGATATTCTTTCCGGTCTCATCATAAAAAACCGCCCCGATCCCGGCCGGCCCCGGATTCCCCCTGGCTCCTCCGTCAGTATAAACTTGTAAACGCATATAATCAATTTAGAATTATTTTGAATTTTGATTTTTGAATTTTGATTTTTTTTGCATATCAATAATCTTCAATTGCACCTCGCTTTTACCATTAAAATCGTTTCTGTCAATATAATAAACCACATCCACCTTATCTCCCACTCTCAGATCCTGCCATTTTTCCTGATGATTAAAAGAAAGGGCCCAAATATTATCCAAACGGAATTTAATATGCTCCCCCTTCTTGCCCATTCGGACAATATCCCGTATCTCCGCTCCCCGGCTCAAAAATTGGGGTTTGGGGTTATCTTGGCCAAAAGGAGCCAATCTCTCTATTTGGTTAAAAAGGTCTTCATCCACCTGCTTAAGGTCCAACTCCGAATCTATTTCCAAGGTGGGCGCTAATTCCGTATCTTTTAATTCCCGATTGACCAAATCGGTTATTTTTTCTATGAATTGAGATAAATTCTCCTCGCTAACACTGAAGCCGCAGGCCTTGGCATGACCGCCGTATTTATCCAAAAGATCGCTGCATTGTTCCAGGGCCTTAATAATATTGAATTCGTCAATACTCCGACCCGAACCTTTATAAATATCTCCCGCCTTGGTTATCACCAGAGCCGGCTTGTAATATCTTTCCGAGATCCGGCTGGCCACCAGTCCGATTATACCCTCCGACCACTCTTCATTCTTCTTGCTGACAGCTATTATTACCCGATTTTGATTTTGATCCTGGTCCTTACTGGCTTCCTCGAATATGATCTCGGTATCCTTTTGCCGGGCGATATTCTTGGTGTTCAGGTCCTGAGCCATTTGCTTGGCCTCCCGCTTGTCCTCACTCACCAACAAATAAAAGGCCCGGTCGGCGTGGTCCATTCGACTGGAGGCATTCAATCTGGGACCTATTTGAAAACCGACATTCCAAGCTTGCAATCTCTTGTTATTTATTTGGGCCACTGTTATTAATTCCTGCAAACCTGTCCGCTTGGTATGATTCAACACCTTCATACCCTTTTTGACCAGAACCCGATTCTCTCCCAACAAGGTAACACAATCGGCAATAGTGCCGATAGCCACTAAATCCAACAATCGCTCGGTCATAAGGCGCTTTTGATCCTCGGATAAGGTGGATCTCTGGATCAGGGCCTGGCCCAACTTAAAGGCAACTCCCACCCCGGCCAAATAAGCAAAGGGATAGCCGCTATCCGGAACAATAGGGTTTATAGTTAAGCAATCGGGTAATTCTTTTTTTTGGTCCGGGGGCATATGATGATCGGTCACCACCACCTCCAATCCTTGCTGTTTGGCATATTCGATCTCCTCCTTGTTCCTGATACCCAGATCCACTGTAATAATTAATTCTCCGCCCTGGATCTTGATCTCGTCTATGGCCTCCTGGTTGAGTCCGTAGCCCTCCTTGACCCGGTCCGGGATATAAACGCTCACATCACCCTTCATTTTCTTGATCAAACTGAACAGAAGAGCGGAAGAGGTGATCCCGTCGGCGTCATAATCACCGTAAATATACATTTTTTTGCCTTGTTTTATATGTTCGATCACCACTTGAACCGCTTTTTCCATATCCCGAAACAAAAAGGGGTCATAACCGGAGACCTGGTCTGCTTCCAGAAACTCTTTTATCTCCTCCTTCTTTTTGATGCCCCTGTTGTAAAGCAATTGCAAAACCAACCGATCGTAACCGGTTTTATCCTTTCCTGCCGGCCGGCCGGCAAGAAAAAAATCCTTGCCGGGCTCGGGCAAGACCCGCCATTTTTTCTCATAATTCATCCCGCGTTTTTTATCACTATAAAAAAAGCGGGGCGAAAATTACGAGAAATATAATTAAACTGTGATCAATCCCACCATCAGCCCATAAAGGCAAAACTGAGACTCCAGAAAACCATACTAAAGATCACTATAAAGGAGAGAATTAACCAGCCCACTTGTTTTAAATGCTTTTTCTTGATCTTGAACTTCTTTTTCTTGGTCATATTAAGTAGAATCCGAATGATCCGAATGAATATCCGAATGATCCGAATTTTTTATTGTCACTTTTTTAGTATTTTTACGAAGGCGTCCGGAGGTATGTCCACTCTTCCTTTGCCGCCGGCCATCATTTTCTTTTTTCCTTCTTTTTGTTTTTCCAAGAGCTTTCTTTTTCTGGAAACATCTCCGCCGTATAATTTGGCCGTAACATCCTTTCTTTTGGCCGATATCTTCTCCGCGGCTATTATCTTTCCTCCGACGGCCGCCTGCAACTTAACCACAAACATCTGTTGCGGCAAGGTGTCTTTTAATATTTTAACAATTTTTTTACCCTGTTCAAAAGCTTCGTCCCGATAAACTATAGTGGCCAGGGCCTCGACCGGTTCCTCCGCTACCAAAATATCCATTTTTACCACATCCGCTTCCCGGTAGCCCAAATATTCATAATTAACCGAAGCGAATCCGGAACTGACACTTTTTATCTTATCATAAAAATCGGTCAAGATCGAAGCCATGGGAAGTTCATAATGAAGTACTACCCGCTTCTCATCCAAAAATTCGGTGTTTTTATATACCCCTCTCTTTTCCTGGGCCAATTCCATAATTTTGCCCATATAGCTCTGCGGAGCTATTATATCCAGAGTTACCCAGGGCTCCTCTATTTTTTCCGTTTCCCCGGGGTCAGGCATTTTTTGGGGGGTTCTGATGGTTATTTCTTCTCCATTCTTCTTATAAACTTTATAGGCCACGCTGGGCACGGTAACCACCAGGTCCAGGTCATATTCCCTCCTCAATCTCTCCGCCACTATCTCCAAATGCAAAAGACCCAAAAACCCGCACCGAAATCCGCTACCCAAGGCCTCGGAATACTCGGGTTCATAAGTCAAGGCCGCATCATTCAATTTCAATCTCTCCATTGCCTCCCGTAGGTCTTGGATCTCGCTCCCCTCTCGGGGGAAAAGTCCGGCAAAAACCATGGGCTTGGTTTCCTCATAGCCCTTTAATTGGGATACTTCTTTAAGCTGTTTTTGTAGGGTGATAGTATCACCGACCCGGCATTCCTGAATATCCTTTAAACTGGTGGTAATATAGCCCACTTCTCCGGCCTTGAGTTCTCCGGTGGGTTTATAGTCCGGGCTGAAAATCCCCACATCTATGGCCTCGCTTTTGGCGCCGGTACCCATTAGGGTTATTTTGTCTCCTTTTTTGATCTTGCCTTCCTTAACCCGAACATAGGCCACCACCCCGCAATATTCATCATAATTGGAATCGAAGATCAAAGCCCTCAGGGGCAGATCATCACTGTCCACATTATAAGGGGCTGGAGTCCTTTCGGTTACCGCCTGCAACAATTCGTCCACTCCCTCCCCGGTCTTGCCCGAGGCCTGAAGTATCTCCTCCTCCCGGCACCCCAAGAGATCTTGGATCTCTTTTTTGGTTTGCTCCGGATCGGCGGCGGGCAGATCTATTTTATTTACCACCGGAATTATTACCAGGTCCTGTTCCATGGCCAAATACAAGTTGGCCAAAGTTTGGGCCTGAATACCCTGAGTGGCGTCAACCAAAAGTACGGCGCTTTCCACCGCCGCTAAACTTCGGGATACCTCATAATTGAAATCCACGTGGCCCGGAGTGTCGATCAAATTCAAAGTATAATCATTATATTTCATGGTAACCGGCTGGAGCTTAATGGTTATTCCCCTTTCCCTTTCCAAGTCCATCCGATCCAAAACCTGATCCTTCATTTTTCTTCCCTCTACTGTTTTGGTCAATTCCAACATCCGGTCGGCCAAAGTCGACTTTCCATGGTC
>CAZPEL010000015.1:4422-23583 GCA_964585585.1 uncultured Gammaproteobacteria bacterium
CGCCCCGCTGTTCGCGAACGGCGGGGTGGTCAATATGAGCTATAATACTAAAATTTCTAATATTGATTGCCACAAAAGTAAATTTAAATCCAAGATCCTAAATTAGATACGAATCAAAGATATGGGTTTTGTTATTCCGGCCTACCTTACCATGGCCCTCAGGATAACAAAACCCATATCTTTGATCCTTCTACCTCCCTTAAAATCCCTTTCTGTTGACAAACAGAAATTTGTCATTAGAGTTTTGACATTTAAATTTGATTGTTCTTATAGTCCTCTCGCCTCTCCCTGGTCTCCTGTCTCCACTTTTTTCCAGGGGAGCCGTTTGGAAAAAGAGTTCCAAATATCAAAAAATTCCTCGGAACCGGCAACAAAACACACTATAATATAAATAATTATTCCGGACAAGCCCGCCACGGCTCCTTGAGTAAAAACACCCCAAAATTTAGTCATGTCAATAAGGGGCCAGACCGCCACTTTCATCATTTGCACCATTAAACCGCAGGCAATAGCGGCCAAGGTGAACTTGGAAGTGGATATGAGTATTTTGCTTTCCTGCATATCCCCGAAATTGATATGTAAAGCTAACCACAAAAGAATAAAATTAACTATTTGGGCCATAGAAAAACCCAAGGCCAAACCGGGAACGCCAAAAATGCGGGAAAAATACCAACTCAAGATCAAATTGCAACCGGCCGCTACCACTCCTATAAAAAAGGGGGTTCGGGAATTCTGCTTGGCATAAAAAACCCTTATCAAAAGGGGGATGGTAGCTTGGGCGAACAAGCCAATAGCAAAAAATCCCAAGGTGTTCATGGTTAAAACAGTGTCAGTCCAACCAAATTTGCCACTTCCCAAAATCACTCGGATCAGCTGAGCCCTTAAAGTAATAAGCAAAACCGTGGCCGGAAGCACAAAAAACAAGATCTTTCTAAAAGTGGCGGAAAAACTCCGGATCAACTTTTTATTATCAGAGGCCACCTTGGATAAGGTGGGAAAAGCGGCTATAGCAAAGGAAATACCGAAAATACCTACCGGAAAGGCCTGGAGATTGTTGGCGAAATTAAAAACAGCCAAGGATCCGCCGGCCAAACTGGAGGCCAAGATGGTTATTACCAATAAATTCAACTGGGACACCCCCAGGGTCATGGTCCGGGGTACCATCATTCTCCCTATCTTTCTCATATTCTGGTCCCGCAAATTTATGATCGGCCTGTACTTAAAGCCCAAACTGACCACCAAGGGGAGCTGGACCAACATATGCATAAAAGCTCCCAGGGCCACTCCCCAGGCCAGGCCATGGATCCCCCAATAGGGGACAAAAAATAAGGCCCCAATAATAATGCCGATGTTATACATTATGGGAGCCAAAGAGTAAACAAAAAATCTCTTAAAGGACTGTAAAATCCCGCCTAAAATACTGGAGAGACCCAGAAAAATGGGAGACAAAAACATAATCCGGGTCATCTCGGCCGTTAAACTTTGTTTTTCCGGGCTGAAACCGGGGGCCACCAATTTGACCAAGAAAGGCGAAAATAGAATGCCCAAGGCGGAAATAAAGACCAAAAATATCATTAGAGTATTCAAAATATTGTTGGCCAAATACCAGGCCTGTTTATTCGGGGAAGTATCAAAACCGGTGGTATGTTGACACTGAGAATCCTTGATCAAACAGGTAAAGATCGGGATAAAACCGGCGGAAAGAGCCCCTAACACCAACAAATTGAATATCAGATCCGGCACTCGAAAAGCGGCGTAATAAACATCCAGGATGTTGCCGGCCCCGAATTCACCGGCCAAAATCCTGTCCCGGAAAATACCCAAAAGTCGGCTAAGCAAAGAAGAAAAGGCCACTAAAGTGGCCGCTATGGTGATGCTATCTATTTTTCGAGAAAAAATCTTTTTGATCATGATAATTTTCAGATATTGGATACTTGTTATTAGATATTGGACACAGTGGGATGATCTACCAATCACTTTTGGCTATTGACTAATTACCAATATCAAATATCCAATATCAACTTCTTCCAATAATCCTCACATCCACCGCGAGGCAACTGTTTTTTTGAACAAATAAGGGATTGATGTCCAATTCCTGAATATCTTGATTCTGTCTGGCTAACTTGCCCAAATTGACCATAGCCCGGGCCAGGCCGTCTATATCATAACCGGATCCTCCCCTAACTCCCCGCAAAACCGGATAAGCTTGCAGATTTTTTATAGCTTGTTTGGCTCGAGTCTTACAGACATCATCCGCTTCGGTTTCTATATCCCTTAGAACCTCGGTATAAATTCCTCCCCAACCCACCATAATAATAGCCCCGAAGGACTGGTCCCGTTTAAATCCCAGGATCATTTCCATGCCTTCCTGTACCAAGGGCTGGGCCAGGCAATAACCCTTATCACCGAATCGTTTTTGCATATCTTTAAAAGCGGTCTTGGCCTCTTTTTCCGATTTTAAACCCACCGCCAAGGCCTTCTCTTCGGTTTTATGCACTATTTCCCGTCCGGCCATTTTCAAGGCCAAAGGATACTTTAACTTGGCCAGATCCCTGGATGTTTCCACAATCCCGGTCTCCACCGTCGGTATGCCATATTCTTTTAACAGGTTCAAACTCTCCAAAAAATCCCAGTGCCGACTCTCTCCTTTGATATTTTTCTCGGCTGAATATTTATAGGGTCGCAGATTCTTTCTTTTATCCTGGTAATCGGAAAATCTGGCCAAACAAGAAACGGCCTGCCCCGGATAAGAAAAATCCGCCACCCGATTTTGTTTGAATTTCTTTCTGGCCGGAGCCAGGGAATCGCCACCGATAAAACTAGTGAGAATGAACTTATCAGGATTAGTAGAGGCGACTCGATCGATGATGGTAGCTGTTTTTTCTATTTCTGTGGCGGTTTGCGGAGTTAAAAGGACCAGAATATTAGAAGCTTGGCCCTTTTTTACGGCCGTCTCCAGGGCCTTTTTGTATCTTTGGCTGTCCGCATCGCCCAAAATATCCAAGGGGTTATGATAAGCCGTTAATTCCGGCAGGTCTTTTTTTAAATAATTACTCAAGCGGGAAGGGAAGGCGGGCAGATCAAGATCGAACCGATCCAATTCATCCACGGTTGTGACCAAGGGACCGCCGGCATTGGAAATAATGTAGATATCCCTGGGCCGGGCCTGCTCGCTGACCTTTCGGCCGGCTCTTACCTGTAAAAACTTGATCATATTGAAAAGCTCCTCCAGATTGTCCACTACTATAGCTCCGCTTCTTTTCAGGCCGGTGGCCACGGCTTGCTGAGAACCGGCCAAACTCCCGGTATGCGAGATTGTGGCCTTGCTACCGGCCTCGGTTCGTCCGGCCTTCAATATCACCACCGGTTTGCTTCGAGCCAATCGGGACACCTTTTCCATAAACCTCTTGCCCCTGGCTATTTCCTCCAGATAAGCCACTACCACTCCCACTTTTTCATCCTCGGCAAAATGTTCAAAAAAATCAACCTCATCCAGAACGGTCTTATTGCCCAAACTAACAAAATACTCGAGATCCACGTTCTCTTGGCGACTCCAATCAAAAAAAGCGCTACCAATGGCCCCGGATTGGGAAATAAAAGCTATGCCGGCGCGACTCGGCCCCGAAGAGGTCTCAAAATCGGCAAAAGTGGCGTTGATCCTTTTATTGGTATTGATCAAACCTAAACAATTGGGGCCCAAAATATTAAGATCATTTTCCCGGGCTATCTGCCGCAGCTTTTCCTCTCTTTTTTTTCCTTCCGGGCCGGCCTCGGAAAAACCGGCGCTTATAATGATTATATTTTTCACTCCTCGGGAAGCGCAGCTCTCCACTACCGAATTCACGAATCGGGCCGGAATAATAATAATAGCCAGGTCCACTTGGCCTGTTATTTCGGACACATCCTTATAAGCGGTCAACTTCCCTATTTTTTTATGCTTGGGGTTGACCGGGTACAATTTGCCCCGAAAACCGGACTTTTGAATATTGTCCAAAACCTGCCACCCCAATTTATTCTTATTCGAGGACGCCCCCACCACCGCAATGGAGTTGGGATTTAATAAATTCTTTAGATCCATAAACAAGTAAATGAATTATTGATGAAAAACTCGAAAAAACGATCAACCACCGATATTTTTGAACATAGGCATACCGTTGTCCGGATTGGTCGGGACATAGATGGTTCCCTCCCGGTTTTCCAAATTCTTGATGTACAGATACTGTAAATAATTCGGGGTTAAGCTTTCGTTGATTATTCTTTGGGATTCCTTTTGCCCTTCGGCCTCAATGATCTTTCTCTGTTTCTCTTTTTCTTCTTTTTGCAGGACAAAATCCATTTTCTTGGCCTCCTGCTCCGCCTGCAATTTCTCTTCAATGGAATTGGCTAATTTGGGAGGTAATTTTACATTTCGCAGTAAAGTTTCCTCCATTACTACCCCGCGGGGCTCCAATTTTTCTTTTAATTCTTCCATTATTCGGTCACTGGCCTCTTTTCTTTTGTCGGAATAAATAACCTTGGCCTCATATTGAGCTATGATCTTTCTAATAGTGCTCCTTATAGCCGGACGAATTATTTTTTCCTCGTAATTCAATCCCACATCTTCATAAACATCAGAGGCCCTGTCTTCCTGCAAATGATATAGAATGGTTATGTCCAAACTTATATCCAGACCTTCTTTACTTAAAGCGGTAATAGCATCCGGTCCGCGCTTTTCCCCCTCGCCCTCGGTACTGCTCATAGTATAATCATTGGTCCGAATACTCATCTTGGTCACCCGGGCCAAGGGAATGACCAAATGAAAACCGGACTGCATCTCCTTGTCCTTAACCCGTCCGAATAAGGAATAAACACCGGTCTCCCCGGCCTCTACTATAACTATGGAAGCGGCGAAAAGCCAGGCCAAAAGTATAACCACCACTACTGTGGCAATAAGCTTTTTAAGATGCTTGCCTTGTTTTAATTTGTCCATATCAATGGTTTGAGACATATTTTTGGAAGATCCGGCCTCAAAGGAATTTTGAGTGAAGAGATCTTTTATATTAAAATTTTTAAATATTCGGTCCATCTGGGCCTCACTTAGCTTTCTATAACCCCAAACGGCCAAACCGGCCAAAATAAAAAAAGGAATGATCCTGCCGCCGGTCATGGCTATAAGGAGAATCGCTAAAATGATAATAAAGGGCAGATTTTGAGCCAATCTATTATTCATATTTTACTTTAAAACTTATTTCCGTGGATCAGGGGATTTATCAACCACTAATATAACTATACCAATAAAAACCCAGCCAATCAATATCCAATTAATATTAATATAGGCCAAAACCAACCGAGGCCAAACAAGCTCCAGGCCGGTAAAAATAACTAAAGCGCCGGTCAGGACATAGAATGTTTCTTTTAAAAAAGAAATATAAAACATATAACAATTCGATATTGGATACCGGATATTGGAAATGGTCATAGTGGCGCCAATATCCAATATCTAATATCCAATATCCCACTAATTTATAAATTTTTCCCACAAAGTTTTTCCTTTTAATTTTATCTCTATTCTCTCTATCGCAACAGAATCCTCCGTCCCGTCCTCCGCTTTCAATCCGGGTACAGAGATCATGAAATTATACTTATTATCTTCCTTATATCCGGCGGATAGATCAAATCCGGCAGTGGCTTTATATCGGCCTTTGTCCTTTTGGGGCGAGGTATACCGGGCCAAAACATATTTTATGTCCTGTTTATCCGGGTCAAAACCGGTATCCACCCGGGGAATAGAGGGATCCAACAAAGAATCCCGGCTAAAACTAAAAACTCCGTTGCTAAAAAGATCTATTCCGCCTTTCTCTAAATTTAACCGACATGGAGAACAATCCACTAAAGACAAGGCAAACCTTTTATAAGTTTGATCGATATCCAATTTCTTTTCTTGGTCCTTATTTTTTACCTCCAAGGTCTGTAGATAAAGCGGGTCCAAAACTTTAGCGCTTAATTCATCGCCGGTTGTATAAATCTTTTGTTCAAACTTCCCGGTGGTAGAGGCTAAACTGAGCTGGTTTATAAAAGCTAACTTTTTTTGGCCGGTCTTGATCTTTTCGGTTATTATGTCATTTCCCGCTCTCACCTCGATCTTGTATACCCCCTCCGGCAACCCCGAGGCCTGTAAATTAACAGACCTGCTTGGCCGAGATCCGGCGACCCCCTTGCTCAGGCCGTCATCGGATAAATGGCGGGAATCGATTATTTTATCCCGAAAATACAAGCTTATATCCACCGGATCCTCGCCCTGCTCTTGGTTGATGTCCCGAAAAGAAAAATCAAAATCAAGTTTTTCCTGCTTGATATAAGTATAAAATTGATAATCCCCTCTCAAGTCCGTGTCCCAAACTTGCTCGGAGCTGGTAGCGGAATAATTCGGGAGTACAAATTTATTGTCCAGATCATAATTATAGACCGCTATCTCTTGCACAGAAGGCGGATCACTTAAAAATTCATCTATGGAGGAGAATTCTTTCTTTTTTTGCAAAAGCATCAGGTCGTCCCGGACCAAGGTGGACCAAGCTTGACTTAAGTCATCCAGGATCTTGTTCTGCAAGGGCTTGGTCTTATACCTCCACAACTGGCCGTCCACCAACAGACCGGCCTCTATTATGGGGAAATCCCGATTCTTATAAAAAAGGATTATCTCCGCAGTTTGAAAATTTCTGGGAGTCCGTAAAGAAAAATACACCGGATTGCCGATTATCCTTTTGCCCTTCTCCTTGACCCGGGTTTCCGGACTGATCCTGCCTATAAAATCATTCCTTTTCTCCAAATTTGTGCTGTAAGTGATCTCTCCGGAGGGAATCACCCCCCGCCACAAAAGAAAAAGCACTACCAGGCCCAATAAAGACCATAAAATAATCCTTAACTTTTTTATGGGAAAATTTAACATTTTGCTCTTATAGTGATAAAATTAAAAAAGAATTATAAATTTTTTCATTCGCGGAAAAATCGCGAAATATACCCCGTAAAATTACCACGGGACACGACACGGACTAATGCGGAATTATTAAAGTAGAAAACATATACACTACAATAAAATATACTGACAAATATTCGGAGCATTCGGATACTCATTCGGAGCATTCGGATTATTTATATTATAATTATAAAAGATATTTTAATTTCTTCCAATAAAATATGAAAAATATAATTTTAGCTTCCCAATCGCCCCGGAGACAACAACTTTTAAAACAGATAGGGTTAGAGTTTGAGGTGGTTTCCGGTGATTATCAAGAGAATTTCAGTTTGAAACTACCGCCCCGGGAGATGGCCCAATTATTCTCCCAGGAAAAGGCCCGGGCGGTGGCGGAAAAATGCCCGGAAAACATCATCATCGCCGCCGATACTCTGGTGATATCCAGAGGACAGGTGTTGGGCAAGCCCCAAACCCCGGCCAAAGCCAAGCAAATGCTTAATCAAATAAACGGCCAAAAGATCTCCTCTGTAAGCGGCGTCACCATACTGGAAACCCCGGAACGCCGCGAACATACCCAAATAGTGGAAACCGACATCCATATGGCCCGATTCTCGGAAACGGAAATAGATAACTATATAGCTACCGGCGAAACCCTGGACAAGGCGGGAGCTTTTGCCCTCCAAGGAGTGGGAGCCCTGCTTATAGAAGGCATAAACGGCAGTTATTCCAATGTGGTGGGTCTTCCCCTTTGGGAAACCTATCAAATGCTAAAAAAATTCAATATAAAAATAATATGAAGAAAGCTATAATAAATCCCAAAAATCTCGGTCTCTCCGGAGGGCTTATCTGGGGAGGGTCTTTATTTCTGCTAACCCTGATAGCAACAGCCACCGGCTACGGAGAAGAATTCTTGCAACTCATCTCCGCTCTTTATCCGGGCTACAGCATTAGCCCGGCCGGTAGTTTATGGGGTTTGGTCCTGGGCTTTATAGACGGCTTTGTGGCCTTGTATCTATTGGCGATACTCTATAATTGGCTTAATCGTAGGAAGAAATAGATATTAACTTTGAGCTTGTAAGTGAGTTGCGCGGTTTTTAAACAATAAAAAATATTCCGGTTGGAGCCGGAATATTTTTTATATCCTAAAAGCTAACAATTATAAACTAAAAGCTACTAATAATTCGCCCTCTTTTTCTTTCCCTTATAACCTGTTCCGGCCGGGATCAAACAACCGATGATAACATTTTCCTTCAGGCCTTCCAGATAATCTATCTTGCCGCTCAAACCGGCATCAACCAAAACCCTGGCTGTTTCTTGAAAGGAAGCGGAAGATAAGAAGCTGTCCGTGGTCAAGGAGGCCTTGGTTATACCGGACAACAATTGGGTGGCCTTAGCCGAATTCTTGCTCTTTTTGTTGGCCCGGTCCAAAACCGCTTGTTCCACCACTTCTCCGGACAATAACTCGGTATCGCCGGGATCGGCAACCAGGTACCTGGAGAACATTTGCCTGGCGATTATTTCCACATGCTTATCATTCAAGGGTTGTCCCTGGGAGGAATAAACATATTGGATCTCTTTGAGAATATATTTTTGAACCTCTAATCTGTTTCGGAGTCTATATAATTGATGCAGGTCAAAACTTCCTTCAGTTAATTTTTGACCTACTTCCACCTTATCCCCGTCATTGACCAGGATATCGGTTCCCTTGGTAACGGTTATCTCCTCCACTTTTTCAGACTCGCTGTTGACCTTGATAAACTTGTCCTTAACCTCTATCGTTCCGCTCTTTTTGGCTTTGATCTTATCTCCTCCTACGGAAAACAATTCTGTACCCTTGGAAACCTTGTCCTCGTCCTTGACCGAAACTTCCACTTTAGGGTCGGCTTGGGAATTATCTTTGGCCTTTAATTTGGCCTTCTCGATCGCATCGGAAAAATAAAACTTTTCCGATTCCGTACCCTTGTAAAACAGCTTCAAAAGTTTGGTCTGCGGGTTATCCACGGTTACCTCTTTACCGGACTCATCCTTGATCACCTTTTTGCCCATCTCTACCTTGACCTTGGCGTCAACATCGGCCATGATGGCCTTCTTTTTGGGCGGCTTGGCCTCAAAGATCTCTTCCACCCTGGGTAAACCTTGGGTAATATCCTCCCCGCCGGCCACACCACCGGCGTGAAAGGTTCTCATAGTAAGCTGGGTACCGGGTTCTCCAATGGATTGGGCGGCCACAATACCAACCGGGGTGCCCACTTCCACCGGTCTGTTGTTACCCAGGTCATAACCATAACATTTACGACAGACCCCTCGGCCCACCTGACAGCTCAACAGGGACCTGATAGTGGCTTCCTCTATTTCTTCCTCATTCTTTTGCCACTCCTCTATCATACTGGTGGTAATGATCTCTCCTTTTTTAAGCAAGGTCTTTCCTTGGGAATTCTTAAGATCCTTAGCCAAATATCTTCCCATAATTCTTTTGTAAAAATCCTCTCCGGTCTCCTCGCTTTCTTTTTTGGTTATGGCCACACCCTCGGTGTCTCCGCAGTCCTCTTCAGTTACTATCACATCCTGAGATACATCGACCAGACGACGGGTTAAATAACCGGCGTTAGCGGTACGAAGAGCGGTGTCAGAAAGACCCTTACGCACACCGTGGGTGGAGATAAAGTATTCCAAAACTCCAAACCCTTTCTTGAAGTTCCCTTTGACCGGCAATTCGATAATATCACCGGCCGGGGATATCACCAAACCTTTCATCCCCAAGATCTGGGTCAACTGTCCCCAGCTACCCCTGGCGCCGGATTCCACCATGGAATAAACCGGACTATCAGAGGTCAGGCCTTCTTGAATAATATCGGTAACCCTTTCCTTGGCATTGCTCCAGAGTTCGATGATCTTGCTGGATCTTTCACTTTCGGTCAACAAGCCTTCGGCGAACTGCTCCTCCACTTCTTCCACACTATCATTGGTCTCTTGGATCAATTTATCCTTTTCCTCAAAATCCACCAAGTCTCCCAGGCCAAAGGACCAACCACTCTTGGTTATTATCTCAAAAGTTTTATTCTTTAACTTATCAATGAATTCCACTGTCTCCTCTTCTTCATAAAATCGTAAACAATCGCGGACCAAGCCCTTGAGCTCTCCTTTCTTGATCACCCTGTTAACAAATCTCAATTTCTCCGGCAAGATCTCATTAAAAATAACTCTTCCCACGGTGGTCCTGACCAATCCGCTATCCTCGGATAATCTTACTCTTATGGGCTCTTGCATGCCAATATAGTAATTCTCATAGGCCAGTTTGGCCTCATAGGTATCGGTAAAGGCCTTCAGGTCCTTATCCTCTTTTTGTTCATCCTCATCTTTGATATTGGTAACATAATAAGCTCCCCAGACAATGTCCTGATTAGGGGCCACGATCGGTTCTCCGGTGGCCGGCTTCAAGAGATTCCGGGTAGAAAGGATCAAGTTCTCCGCCTCCCCCCGGGCCTCCTTGGTCAAGGGCACATGAACGGCCATTTGGTCCCCGTCAAAGTCGGCGTTAAAGGCCGGACAAACCAAAGGATGGATCTGAATGGCCTTACCCTCGATCAAAATAGGTTTAAAGGCCTGGATGCCCAGCCGATGCAAGGTCGGGGCCCGGTTCAGCATGACATAGGAATCGCTGACCACTTGTTCCAAAAGGTCCCAAACCTCATCCGCGCCGCTTTCAATAAAACGGGAAGCGCTCTTAACATTATGGACTATTTCGTTTTGGATCAATTTACTGATCACAAAGGGTTTAAAAAGCTCCAAAGCCATGGTCTTGGGCAGACCGCATTGGTCCAAATTCAATTTGGGATTGACCACGATCACGCTTCGACCGGAATAATCGGTTCTTTTACCCAAAAGGTTCTGCCTGAATCTTCCTTGTTTCCCCTTTAGGGAATCAGCTAAGGATTTCAATTGCCTTTTTTGTCCGGTTGAAGCCACTACGGTCTTGCTTTGGCGGGCGGAGTTGTCTATTAAAGCATCCACGGCCTCCTGAAGCATTCTTTTTTCGTTCCGACAAATGACCTCCGGAGCATTAAGCTCTATTAATTGTTTCAAACGATTATTTCTATTAATAACCCTTCGATAGAGGTCGTTCAGGTCGCTGGCCGCGAACCTGCCCCCGTCCAGGGCCACCATGGGACGCAGATCCGGCGGGATCACCGGAACATGGGTCATTATCATCCATTCCGGCCGAATATCATTGGAATACAAACTCTTAAAGACCCTTAATCTCTTCATTATCTTTTCCCTCTTGGAATCAATAGCGTCCTTGAGTTGTTTTTCCAGGTCCTCAATGGTCTGGCCCAGATCTATTTTTTCCAAAACGGTCCGAATGGCCTCGGCTCCGATGCCGGCGTCAAAAATATGGCCGTATTTTAAACTCAAATTCTGGTAGGACTCCTCGGAGATGACCAACAAGGGTTTTAGTTCCTTTAATTCCTTCAGGGATTCGTTAAAGGTTTTTTGCAGTTCCTCTAATTTCTGCTCCTTGGATTCGGTTAATTTGTCTACCTCTTTTTGAACCTCTTCCTCGGCCTGTTTGTTGGTCTTACCCTCGTCCAATAATTGGTTTTTCTTGGCCTTGGCATCCTTGATCTGTTTGTTAAAATCCTTGTTTATCCCCCTTCTCTTTTCCTTATATTCACTCTTGATCTGTTCAATAGTGGACTCCTTTAACTCCTCATCCACCTCGGTCACGATAAAACTGGCAAAATAGATCACCCTTTCCAGGGAATGCATGCCCAAGTCCAAAAGCAGACCCAATTTGGAGGAAAGTCCCCGCAAAAACCAAATATGGGAACAAGGGGTTTCCAGGGCGATGTGCCCCATTCTCTCTCTTCGGACAATACTTCGGGTAACCTCCACGCCGCATTTGTCACAAACGATCCCCTTGTAGCGGATCTTTTTGTACTTACCGCAATAACATTGCCAATCCTTGGTGGGGCCGAAGATCTTTTCGCAAAACAAGCCGTCCTTTTCCGGTTTTTGAGTCCTATAATTAATGGTTTCCGGCTTCGCCACTTCCCCGTGGGACCAGGCCAGAACATCATCCGGCGAGGCCAACCTTAATCTAATGGCGTCAAAGTCGGTTGTTTTTATTGGATTGATCATAAAATTTATTTAAATTAAGAATTTATGAATTTGATTCGGATCCCTCTTCCTTTTCCTCTTGTTTCTCTTCCGACTTTTCCTCTGCTCGGACTTCTTTCGAGCTTGTTTCTTGTTCCTGCGGCTCTCCTCCCAATAATTCCACATTCATACCCAAACCTTTTAATTCCCGGGTCAACACATTAAAGGATTCCGGAACATTGAGTTTGGTTATCTCCTCGCCCTTGATAATGGATTCGTAAGCGCTGCTTCGGCCGGGCACATCGTCCGACTTAATAGTCAATATCTCCTGCAGGGTGTGGGCGGCTCCGTAACCCTCCAGGGCCCAAACCTCCATCTCTCCGAACCTCTGGCCTCCGAACTGGGCCTTACCTCCCAGGGGCTGCTGGGTGATCAAGGAATAAGGACCGATGGATCTTTGGTGCATCTTGTCCTCGACCATGTGGTTTAATTTCAACATATATTTATAACCGACCACTACTCGATTGTCATAGGGACGGCCGGATTTACCGTCATACAAAGTAACCTTGCCATCCTCGGGTAGTCCGGCTCGGGACAGTTCTTCCTTGATCTTTTTCTCCGGAATTCCGTTCAGGGGCGGTGTAGCCACTTTATAACCCAATTTCTCCGCGGCAAAGCCCAAATGGGTCTCCAGGATCTGACCCAAATTCATACGGGAAATAACACCTAAAGGAGATAAAATTATATCCACCGGAGTGCCGTCCTCTAAGTAGGGCATATCCTCTTCCGGCACCACTTTGGAGATAACACCCTTGTTTCCGTGTCTGCCGGCCACCTTGTCACCCACCTGTATCTTCCTGAGGTTGGCCACTGATATCTGAATGGATTTCAAAACTCCGGCCGGCAATTTATCTCCGTTTTCCCGGGAAAATATCTTGATATCCACTACCTTGCCGTGCTCTCCGTGTTCCAAATACAGAGAAGAATCCCGGACATCCTTGGCTTTTTCGCCGAATATGGCCCGGAGCAACTTCTCTTCCGCGGACAATTCGGTCTCTCCCTTGGGGGTGATCTTACCTACCAGGATATCACCGGAAGAAACCTCGGCTCCGATCCTGATTATTCCGTCCTCATCCAAATTCTTTAATTTTTCCTCGCTAATATTGGGTATATCATTGGTTATCTCTTCCGGGCCCAACTTAGTATCCCGAACATCCACGGTGTAATTTTCTATATGAATTGAGGAATAAACCTCGTTCTTAACCAATCTATCGGAAATTATAATAGCATCCTCGTAATTGTATCCTTCCCAGGTCATAAAAGCGACCAGAGCGTTCTTACCCAAAGCCAATTCCCCGTTTTCGATACAAGGGCCGTCGGTCAAGGCATCGCCCTTCTTGATCTTATCTCCCACATTGACCACCGGTCTTTGGTTCATACAAGTGGAGGAATTGGAACGGGCGAATTTACAAAGATAATAATCCTTTACCTCCCCCTTCTTATTCTTGACCGCGATATTGGAAGCATCTGATTTGATCACTTCCCCATCCTCTTCGGCCAATATCATATGGCCGGAATCCTGGGCCGCTCGGCCCTCGACTCCGGTTCCCACAATCGGGGAATCACTGGTTACCAAAGGCACGGCCTGCCGTTGCATGTTGGTCCCCATCAAGGTTCTTTGCCCGTCATCGTGTTCCATAAAAGGGATCAGAGAGGTGGCGATGGAAATGATCTGGTTAGCGGCCACTCCGACGTAATCAATATAACAGACATCCATAGTGGTGGGTTGACCGAACTTTCTGACCTCGTGATTGTCCACCATGAAATAACCGTTATTGTCCACCGGCACATTGGAAGAAGCTGTAATTTGCTTTTCCTCTTCAAAAGCGTCCAAAAGGACTATTTCCTGGGTTACCCTGGGTGTGATCGGTATCAAAACCCTGTTATCCACTTTATCCTTAAGTTCTTTGATGGTCTTTTTATCCAATTTTTTTCCGGCCTTGGCGATTATCTTGCCGGTCTTTTTGTCCGGCACATCCTCATACAAAACACCGTCGCCGGCCTCGTCCAGTTTTCTGACCTCCTTAACATCCTCTCTTAGTACCTCGCCCTCCAGGGCCGGATCGCTTACTTTAAGGTCATGCAAAACCTTTCTATAAGAAGTTTGTAAAAATCCATAACTATTGATCCGGGCATAACTGGCCAGATGTCCGACCAAACCGATATTAGGACCTTCCGGGGTGGCAATGGGACAAATTCGGCCGTAATGGGTGGTATGTACGTCACGCACTTCAAAACCGGCCCTTTCCCGGGTCAATCCTCCGGGGCCCATGGCGGATAACCTTCTTTTGTGTTCCAGTTCCGCCAAAGGATTGGTCTGGTCCATGAACTGGGATAATTGCGAAGACATGAAAAACTCCCGGACCACGCTTATAACCGGCCGGGCATTGATCAATTTATTCGGAGTTAAGGTGGTGAAATCGGCTGTACTCATTCGATCCCGGATGATCCTCTGCATTCGGGCCAACCCCACTCGAAATCGATTCTGGATCAATTCTCCGATGGCTCTGACTCTTCGATTTCCCAAATGATCAATGTCATCCTCCGGGTCTCCGGTAATATTCAATCGGATCACCTCCTTGATAATGGAGATCAGGTCTTGTTTTCGCAAAACCCGGTTCTCCTTGGAGTTGTCTATATCAAAACCGAATCTTCGGTTTAGTTTATACCTACCTACTCGACCGAAGTCATAACGATCGAATCGGAAAAACATGGAGTGGATCAATTGCCTGGCGTTGTCGGTAGCGGCGAAATCTCCGGGCCGGATCTTTCGATAAACCTCTTTCAATCCTTCTTCCTCGTTAGTGGCGGCGTCCTTTTTGATAGTGGATTCAATGTAGCTTAATTCTCCTTTTTTACCGGCCTCTTCGTTGACTATGTCCACATCTTTGAACAAATTTATGATCTCTTCGTCCGTGGAATAACCGAAAGCCCTGAGCAAAGAGGTAATGGCCACCTTTCTTTTTCTGTCTATTCTAACCCAGACCACTTTATTGACATCGGTCTCTATTTCCAACCAAGCACCCCGGTTGGGGATAACCTTGGCTCCGTAATATTTCTTGCCCTTGATGTAGTTGGCGTTGAAGATCACACCCGCGCTTCTGATAAGCTGGGATACGATAGCTCTTTCAATGCCGTTGATAATAAAAGTTCCGTTCTGGGTCATTAAAGGAAAATCTCCTAAAAAAACCTCTTGTTCCGTGTTCTCTTTTTGTCTCTTGTTGATAAGCTCCACTTTAGCCCGCAAAGGAGCTTCATAAGTAATGTTTTTTTCCCGACTTTCCCTTTCATTGAATTTGGGCTCGTCCAAATAATAATCCTTGAAATAGAGTTCCAGATCGCGCCCGATAAAATCGGTTATAGGGGAAATCTCTTCAAACAACTCTTTTAATCCTTCCCGAATAAACCAATCATAAGAATCCTTTTGAACCTCGATCAGGTCCGGCATGGGTATGGTCTCCTTGAATTCCGTAAAGAACTGACGCGAGGTAGTGGGTGAGGTGGCTTTTTTATTGGTCATATTTTTAAATCAATTTAAAAACAAACGATTAATTAAATATTTGAAATAAAGATAAAGGTTTCGGAGAACTTGGGAAAGGCGGAAAAACAAAAAACAACAAAAAAATCTCAATACCTGATTCAATGGCTTGAGTTTTTTAGTGGAAGATATTTATCTATTTCTTTTTACTCACTTGAAAAAAATTTAGTTTTTAAATCGGGCTAAAATTTTTGTTCAACTGTTATCCACTTGTTGTTAAAATGATTCTTTATATTAACAATAATTATTGGATATGTCAAGAATAAAGAATAAAGATCTTTTTTTAAAAATTTTTAGCTTATTTTAGATAAACTAAACCTGATCTTAATTTTTTAACCACAACTTATCCACAACAAAAAAATCGAGATCCGATCTCTAATCTCTTTAACTCATACTTTTAACGAGTCTTGCTCCATTAATGATCGATTTGTTGTAACTCTTCCTTTACTACTTGTCTGTCGTCCCAGGGGACTTTTCCCCCTTTGGCCGTGCAAATAGATTGCTCACTTCCTTTACCGGTAATAATAATTATATCATCTTTTTCCGCCAGCTGCAAAGCTTTTCTTATGGCCTCCCGCCTATCCATTATCTTGAACAGATCATGCTCCTTGTGTTTGCCGGCATTCTCGGCTCCGGTGGCCACTTGATCTATGATAAGTTTGGGGTCTTCATCATAAGGGTCCTCATTGGTAACAATGACCACATCCGCTTTTTCTCCGGCTATTCGACCCAATTGGGGCCGACGGGATACATCTCGGCCACCTCCGGCCGAACCCAGGACATGGACTATTCTCTCGTGGGGGATCAGGTCCAAAGTGGAGTACAGCTTTTCCATAGCATGGGGCTCAAAGGCATAATCGACTATTATCCCGAAGTCCTGACCTTGTTCTATTTTTTCCAATCTTCCGGCTATCCCCTTGATCTTTCGCAGTCCTTTTTTAATGGCCTCTATCTCTATTCCCTGGGACAAACAAACACAAACGGCGTTCATAGCATTTTGGACATTAAATTCCCCCAAAATGGGCAACCTGACCTCCTGGCCCTCGACCAAGAAATTATAGCCCCGGTCCTGATACCGGATCTTTTTATAATCAATGATCCGAACATGAGGAGACGGCTCTTCCGCCCCGCCTTTATCATATTGATAAGTAAGCTTTTCCTCGGCCCAAAACTCGGAAAAATAATCGGAATGTTCATCATCCCCGTTAACAATAATGGTCTTTTTCACCCGGTTCAGGTCTATCTTTTTTATCTCCGAGGATGTCTTTCTAAGCTTCCGATCTTCATCCACATATTTAGTTTTGCCTCTTTTTAAGTGCCGAAACAACTCACCCTTGGCCCGCTTATAATTCTCAAAACCGCCATGGGACTCGATATGTTCCGGATACAGACCGGTAAAAACCAAAATGTCATAATTTATAAACCTGTGCCGGAACTGCCGCATTCCCTCGCTGGTACTTTCCACTATGGCATACTGACAACCGTTGTTCACCATATCCTTTAGGATCTTTTGGGTAAAAAACCTGCCCACCATGGTCATCTTCTTGTCATTCAACCACTCTTTTTCCCCATTCCCAAACAAAGTAGTGGAGGTATAACCCACTTTAAAACCGGCCTCTTCCAGGGTTTTGGCTATCAGATACACGCTGGAGGTCTTGCCGGTGGTTCCCGTGACGCCGATCACGATCAACTTTTCACTTGGACGCCCGGAAACCAAAGCGGCCAACCAGCTCAAGAAAAAATGATAAGCCGGCTGTAAATACCGGAATATCTTAGTGGGGATCAATCTCTTTATTTTAGCCAGTAGTTTGTCCATAATACATAAAATTCAAAAATCAAAATGCAAAACTCAAAATGACAGAGAAAAGATCAAAATTAATCAATTTTTTGTTTTGATCTGTAATTTTGAGTTTCCTGCCTTGCCGGCAGGCAGATGAGATTTGATTTTTGCATTTCTAGATTTTTCTCCTAACATACCTAAGCATCTTATAAACATTGTACCATTTTTTAGCAAAAACCAAATCCCGAGTTCCGGGGTAATTCATCTCCATTCCGCCAAAACCTTTTTTGAATCTGGTTACTCCGGGCCATTTATCAGGATCGATCCCATAAAAATCATAATATCGGGACCCTCTGTTTCGGGCCTCTTGAATGGCGCTCCATTGCAAGGCATAAGGAGCCATTACCTTTCTATGCTCATACGAAGAGGCCCCGTGCATATACCAAGCCACCTTACCGAAAAAAGCGAATAAACCGGCGGCTACAACTTCTCCTCTGTATTCCGCCAGTTTTAATTTTATCATATCACCGCCCTGTTCCAATATTCCTTGATAATAGGACCTGGGGTGGGTGCGGAAATTATCCCTCTGTCCGGTCTGCTCCATTAACCGCCAAAATTGCTCAAAATCATCCTTGGTGCCATCTCTCGTTGTTACCCCTTTTTTAAAAGCTAAGCGAATATTATATCTGGTTTTCTGATGCATCTGTTTCATCAGATCCTCTTCCGGTCTCCCCAGGTCCAAAACCAAAGTTTTGCCGGGCTGGATCTCTATAGTGGGCTCTACTTTCCATTCCAGGTCCGGAGGAAGGTCAAAATTGGACTCCAAGCGAAGAAATATTGCTTTTTCTTTTTGGGCCAGATCTTCGATCTTTTTTAACAATCCGATCAAAATCTCTTCTTTGTTGCTAACATTCCTATCCAAAACCGGCCCGCGGGGGCAATAAAAATAACCCCTTTTCAGGGGCGTGGGTTTTAGGACTAAACCGGCACCGGCCACCAATTCCCCTGTTTCGCTCTCTACTCCTAAACGAAAAACTTTCCCGGACTGCTCGGCCTGAAAATCCAACCACCTACTCGATTGCAAAAATTCGGGAAAACGGCGATTCTTTAAAAAATCATCCCACCTATTACTATCTTGTATCTCTACTATTTTCATATGATATAACTTTTAAAAAAATATTGGATATTGGATATTTGATATTGGTCACAATATGATTAATATCCAGTATCCAATATCTAATATCAACTATTCAATATTCCTCAACGCCTCTCTTATTCTCTGCCCACTATCCTTGATCTCCGGATCTACTTTCTTTAAGGCCTCCCGGGCCTGGGGCATGGAATAACCCAGGGCCATCAAGGCGTCGATCTCGTCGCTACTGATCATAGCTCCGTTCGCACCTCCCGAAGATTGCTCGGAACCGGCTGTCGGAGTTAAAACTCCTATCTTATCCCTTAGCTCCACCACTATCCGGTCGGCTGTTCTCTTTCCTATGCCGGACACCTGAGTTAAAAGCGAGGCATCACCGCGGGAAATGTATTCTCGGAATTCGGCCGCTTCAGCCACAGAAGTGGCGCTCAAGGCGGACTTGGGTCCGATCCCGGATATGGACAACAAAAGCTCGAATAAATTCAGTTGCTCCCAAGATTCAAAACCATAAAGATCCAGAGCGTCCTCGCGGACATATTGGTGGGTATAAAGCTCAACCTCTTGACCTTTCTCCGCCCGAGGAA
>CAZPEL010000016.1:0-21877 GCA_964585585.1 uncultured Gammaproteobacteria bacterium
CCAAGTATTGCAGTAATTGTTCCCGATTCTCCTTAGCATTGATATTTAGGCCGGGGAAATTAAAATCAGCTAAATTGACCAAGAAAAATCCATACGGTCTGGTCTTTATATATTTTAACATTTTTTCTCCTATTTGGGTAGTGATCTCCCGTTGTTTTTTTATCTCTTCTCCTCGAGGATTGGTTATGATCTCTCTGGTCTCTCCAGAGATGCTTATATTCTTTTCGCCGTTAAAAAAGTGATTCAGATGAGGGTATTTTTTGGCCCCGGAGATCTTAAGCTGGGACCATTCTTGGTTTTCCACAATTTCGCTTAGAGTGGAAGTGGGCCTGATCTTGGGAAAAGCTATTTTTACCGGAAGATTTTTTTCGTAATTACTGAAACAAACAAAAAACAGATCCTCTAAATACTTCCTGTGGGAAAATCTTTCCCAGCCCGGAATAACAAAGGCCTTAGTCAACTCCCTGGCTCTATCTCCGTCGGTGTTGAAAAAGATCAAACTATCCCCTTTTTCAATTAAGGCCGTGGGCTCGCCATGGTTTGTTATTATCGTGGGTAGAAATTCTTGGTCATAAATCTCCTTGTCGTAACTTTCTTGAATTATTTTTTCCGGGTCCCGGGCTTGTCTGCCCTGACCCTCCACCAGGGCATAATAGGTTTTGGCCACTCGGTCCCACTGATTATTCCGGTCCAAGGCGTAGATCCGGCCATGAAGACTGGCTATCTCCCCTATTTTGAAGCGGTTAAGCAATTGTTGGACCCGTTTTATTTTCTCCACCCCCTTTTTATTACCTTCTTTTTCTTCGTCCAAGATCAGGTGAAGATAAACTCGGTTTAAATCATTTTTTTGGGCCAATAATAAAAGTTTTTCCAGATATTTTAAGGGAGAATGACTATAATGGTCGGATATTGATCCCAGTAAATGTAAGCCGGCGGAGTTATCCTTGGCATGAGAGATAGCGTTTTCCAGAGTTTTGTTTTTACTGAATTTTCCGGTTTTAATGGATTTATCTATAAAATATTCCGGGGTAAAAAAATCCTCCCCGGTACCCATTTCATAATAGCCGATCTCGCTCCATTCCCGGTTTTTTTTCAAAGCTTCCCGGTTTTGGCTGATATCCAAGGAGGTGCAGGGGTAGCTGGAGATCAAATTGTCCAGATTGGGGGTTTCGGCCCGTTTAAAGATCGGATGTTGATTCCAGGCCACATCCCAGCCATCCAGGGTTAAAAGGATCTGAAAAGCGGGTGGCGAATATCTTTTTTGTTCCGGGGGCATATTTATTCCTCGTTTATTAGTGATCGAGCCTGCATGGCGGAAGGTTTTTCCAGATCCAATAGGTCCAGAATAGTCGGGGCTATATTGGATAAAGAGCCGTCCTCCATTAATTTTATCTTTTTATTCCCGAATTCCCTCCTTAGTAGAATAAAAGGAACCGGATTAACGGTGTGTTTGGTATTAACTTGACCTGTTTCCGGATCTAACATGGTTTCAGCATTGCCGTGGTCGGCTGTTATCAGGACAGTGCCTCCTTTACTTAAATATTTGTCCACTATTTTTTTAACACGGGAATCCAGGAGCTCGCAGGCCTTTCGGGCCGCCGCCAAATCCCCGGTATGTCCCACCATATCCGGAGCGGCGAAATTGATCACGGTCACATCATATTTATTTTTTCTTAAGTTTTTCAAGACCTTTTGGGTCAATTCCCGGCTTTTCATCTCCGGAGTATCCTTGTAGGAGCGGACATTGGGCGAGGGAAGAATAAAGTAATCCTCACCATTGACCTTACCGGCCTTACCGCCGTTAAAAAAATAGGAAACATGGGCGTATTTTTCCGTCTCGGCCATATAGACCTGCTTTTTATCTCCTAAGGCCTCTGGCAGGGTGTCGTCTATTTTTATATCCGGATAAGCAGTCAAAATATCTCCCAATTCCGGCCCGAAATTGGTCATAGCCACGAATTTCAGGTCTTTAAGGACCTTTTTTCTTTTGAAAGCTTGAGGGTTGTCCTGGTTGAATTTTTTTTGGACAAAGGCCTTGGTCAATTGCCTGGCCCGGTCCGATCTTAAGTTAAAAAAAATCGCTCCGTCATGATCATTTACTCTTTTTTTATGTTCGGGATCTTGCACTATAAAGGGCTCTACGAATTCATCGGTCTCTCCCCGATTATAACTGAGCACTATACCTTCATGAGGGTTGGAAAAATGGGGGGCCTCTCCAGTGACCAGGGCATGGTAGGCCTTGTTGGTCCGGTTCCATTTTTTCTTCCTGTCCATGGCATAAAATCTTCCCATAATAGTGGCTATCTCCTCATTCTCTTGAAGTTTACTCTGTATTCGTTTCAATATTTCCGCGGCTTGATATTGGGGCGAATCCCGGCCGTCAGTGAACAGGTGCAAATACACTTTTTTAATATTGTATCTCCGGGCCAATTCCAGGAGTCCTATCAAATGTTTGATATCGCTATGGGGGCTCATGCCGTTGGAAACCAGGCCCATCAGATGAAGTTTGGAATTATTTTTCCTAACGTGTTTTATTACCGCCAAAAGGGCGCTGTTTTTAAAGAAATTGCCGTTTATCACATCCCGATTGATCCGGACCGCATCCTGCTCCACCACTCGACCGGCTCCGATATTCATATGTCCGGCCTCGCTATTCCCTACTTGGCCCGCCGGTAAACCCACATATTTACCGTGGGCATGAAGAGTGGTAAAGGGGTATTTTTTTTGTAGTTTATCAATACAGGGTGTCGAAGCTTGAGCCACGGCATTGCCTTCTTTGCGACCGGATAAACCCCAACCGTCCAGTATTATCAGGATAAGAGGTTTTTTAGCTATTTTTTGCTTATTCATGGTCATTGGTTTTGAAGTTCTTCTTCTATTTCCATTAATCGATTATATTTGACCAACCTTTCACTTCGAGATAAGGAGCCGGATTTGATATATTCCGCTCTGACGGCCACGGCCAGATCGGCTATAAAGCTTTCACAGGTCTCCCCGCTTCTATGGGAAACCATTATTTTATAATTGTGTTTCTGGGCCAGTTTTATGCATTCCATGGTCTCAGTCAGAGTCCCCACTTGATTGGGTTTGATCAGAATAGTATTGGCCACTTTTTCCTTTAGACCTTTTCTAAGTCTGTTGATGTTGGTTACGAAAAGATCGTCCCCTATTATTAATATCTCCTTACTCAGTTGTCGGGTTAACTCCCTCCAGCCGTCCCAGTCGTCCTCGGCCAAGCCATCCTCTATGGATATCAAGGGATATTTGCGGAACCATTCGTAATAAAGGTCGACCAGGCTGGTGTTGGTAAAATGAAAATCATCCAGTTTAAAGGTATATTCTCCGGTTTTGGAATTATACAACTCCGAGGAACCGACATCGGTTCCCAGTCCCACCTCTTCACCCGGTTTGTAGCCGGCGTTCCTTATGGCAGAGACTATTAATTCCATGGCCTGAACACTGGAACTTATATCCGGGGCATATCCGCCTTCAGCTCCGACATCCGTATCAAAATTGGCCTCTCTTAAAACATAACCCAATTCATGGAATATTTCCGCTCCCATTCTCACCTTTTCGGCGAAGGGCTTGTCCTGCTCTTTGGTTTTTAGAGGCAATATCATGAATTCCTGAAAATCCAAATTGGTATCGGCGTGTTTGCCGCCATTGAATATATTAAAGGACGGAGTGGGTAGAACATATTTCTTTTTTCCGAATTTAAAAGTTTTGCTTAAATATTGAAACAGGGGTTCATTCTTGGCCAGAGCCCCGGCTTTGGCACAGGCCAGAGACACGGAAAGGATGGCATTGGCCCCTAATTTGCTTTTATTCCTGGTATCATCCAAACCTATCATCTCCTGGTCTATTTTTTCCTGTTTGCTTACATCCTTGTTCTTTAATTTGGGAAATATTTTTTCATTGACATTCCTGACCGCCTGCAAGACTCCTTTGCCGTTATATCGATTCTTATTTCCATCCCTTAGTTCCAAGGCCTCGTGGATCCCGGTGGAGGCCCCGGAGGGAACGCTGGCTCGAGTGGTCACTCCGTTGTCCAAGGTTATCTTGGTTTCCACAGTGGGATTCCCCCTGGAATCGAGGATCTCCCGAGCTTTTATTTCCTTTATTTTGGTGGTCATAAAGTTATTATTTTATTTTTTAGAAACTATCTTTTTTAGGCCCGGCATTTTATCATTGCCCAAATAGGAGAGCATAGCTCCTCCGCCGGTGGATATCCAATCCATATGGTCCATCATATCGCTCATTTTTAAAACTTCTACTGTCTCTCCGCCTCCGGCCACTCCAAAGGCCTTTCCGGTGGAACGGGAAGCTATTACCCTGGCTATGGCCACACTGCCGTGCTTAAAATTATCGTTCTCGAATAAGCCCATGGGGCCGTTCCAGATTATGGTATTGGCCTTTTTAATATGTTTGGAATAAAGACGAATGGTCTCCGGTCCTATATCCAGTATCTTGTCCTTTTCGGCTACCTCCTTGATATCCTTAACCTCTCCCTGGTCTTGATCCGCGTCCGCGGCCACTACCACATCTACCGGAACCATTATCTTTTCGGAAAAGGATTTCAAAATATCCCGGGCCGCGGCAATACTTTCCTTATCCGTCAAGGATCTACCCACTTTTATCCCCTGGGCGCTTAAAAAATTATTGGCCAGAGCCCCGCCCAAAAGTATCTTTTGTGATCTTTGAGCCAATCTTTTGATCAAGTTGACTTTAGTGCTTACTTTAGAGCCGCCCATTACGGTTATAAGGGGTTTTTGGGGTTTGTCTATTCTTTCTAAATGTTCTATTTCTTTTTCTATTAGAAAGCCGGCAAAACTGGGTAGGTATTGCTTGATGGCGGCCACTGAAGCGTGTTTCCGGTGGCAAACGGAAAAAGCGTTGTTGATGTAAACCTCGCCCAAGCCGGCCAATTTTTTGGCGAATTTCTTGTCATTTTTCTTTTCTCCGGGGTGGAAACGAAGATTTTCCAAGAACAGTATCTCCCGGGGCTTGAGATCCTCGGCCTCTTTTTTTACTTTATTACCAATGCAGTCATCTATAAATTTTATATTTTTATATTTTTTTAGATCAGTTTTGCCCGGCGTTCTGTTCTCACCTAAAAGTTTGGCCAATCTTTGAGCCAATATTTCCGTGGAATATTTTTTTACTTTTTTGCCCTTGGGGCGGCCCAAATGGGTAGCGATAACCACGGAACAGTCATAACGCAACAAAAATCTTATAGTGGGAAGAGCGGCGGTTATTTTTTGTTCATCTTGGATCTTGTTATTTTCTATGGGGACATTGAAATCCACCCGTAAAAATACGGTCTTTCCCCTTATTTTGGGAATACCCTCTCTTATGGATTCAGCTTTCATAGAAATAAATTAATATTTAAGCCCTTTTAATTCAGTGGTAACGGTATCTTCTTCTCCGTTTCGGATATAGCTTATGGTCACCAGATCTCCCGGAGAATATTGTTGCACTAAATAATTTAAGCTTTGGTGAGGGCTTTCTATATCGGTATTATTAAGCGATATTATTACATCCCCTTGCTGCAGGCCCGCTTCTTCCGCCGTGCTACCCTCTCGTACGGCCACTCCTTCCGCATTCGGATAGATCAGGGCTCCTTTTTTGTAGTCCCTTTGTTTGATCACTACCTCCCCTAAATTCACATAATTAACCCCCAGGGCCGGTAGTTGATCAATATCTTTTTTAAGCAAATTGTTTATATAAGCTCGGAAATTATTGATTGAATGAGCCGAATTCCCGTCTCCTCCATAAAAGCCCACTATACCTCCTTTAAGATCAAAAATAAAAGCGGAATCAAAACTGCCTTCAAGGTCATGGGCCAATTGTATCCTTTCCGAAAAATTATCACTCGACTTCACCAACCCATTCTCTTGCTCTTTGTTCACTATATTGCTGACATAACTCTTACCTTCCCAGTCCAGAGCCAAAACAGTATCCCCCGTTCTTATTTCAGGTTCGGTGGCCAATTTCTTCACCGGCATACCACGGGCCTTTTGGAGGTGAAGAAACCAAAAGGGTTTCTGGAATTCGGTTTCTATCTCGTCTATCTCGTAAACTTCCTTATTTTTGGTTATTACCACATAATCGTTCAATATTTCGGTTTCGCTCAAATCCAACCCCGGATCATGGAGCATCACCCAGCCGTCGCTGGTAAAAATGAACCCTTGGGCCAGTTGATCCTTTATTTGGTAGATATTTTCCAGATCTATGTTTCCGGGAGAGGTGGTGGTTTGTTTTCGGGGCTTTTTCTTAAAAAGTCCGACCAGGTTCTTAGAGGAGTTATCAATGGTCTCCTGGATCTTTTTTTCCTGCTCTACGGTTACTTTTTGAGCGTCCTTGATGATCAAATTCGGGGTATTCAATCCGGTATGAGATAAATTAAACTCACTGCCGAAGGGCAAGCCGTATAGATCTTTGAACATATATTCTCTGGCTATCAATTCCCCGGCTATACCGGAAAATAAACCCAATATTACAACCAAAAGAGTCAAGGGAATGATCTTGTTTTGCGGAGTTTTTATTTTCATAGTTCCGATCTGCTAATTAATAAAATAATATTTGTGCGGTTAATAGGATAAGGCAAATAGCTGACAGGCCACAACCCAGATAGAACTTCAGTCTTCTCGCATCCAGGGTGTCTTTTAAATGAAACTTGGTCAAACCTATGATTATATAATAACAAATTGTTAAAATTACTCCAAGTACTATATAGGAAAAGGACAAGAAAAAAAGGGCCCATCCTATTTCTATCATAATCAGGTCCAGGACCAAAAGGAATAATATGCTCTTTTTGGCAGAAATACCGTTTACCCAAAAAACTTTATAGTTTACCAAAGTGGACAGGATCAGGAGATTTAAAACAAGGACCCATATGGGAAAATGCAGAGACACTCGCAGTCCGTAAAGAGAGGTGGAGGAGAAAAAGATTATCAATAAAGCCCCCAGAGAAGTTATGTTGGCCAGGTCTATATGGAGGTGCTTGTATACTTGATATAAATACACTCTTCTAAGGTAGGAATAAATAAAAAGAACCGTGAATATTATCAAAAAATGAATCAATATTTTGTTGGTTAAAAGAGAAAGGTAAACCCCGGCGCTATTCAGGAATAACAAAGGCAGAATAAGAAGACGCCAATAATTCGGAGATCTGAATCTTTGGTCCGGTAAGGTCCTTAAGGTGAACACAAGGATCAGGTTGGCCAAGATCAAGCCCGCATAAAAAAATTGGGGTTCTGAATGGAATAATTCAAACAGACCCAAAATAGCAAAAGCTGCCAATAAAATGGAGATCTTGGGATTCATCATAATTGAAAATTCTTGGGATCTATTTCCGTCCAGTCATCAGTTTCCTCGTCCCACTGATAGGCCTTCATGGTGTAAGTTTTTTCTTCCTCGCTATAAACATTCTCTACCCGCACATCAGCTCCGGCTCGTTTGGAGTAATTGGTTCTTTTCTCCAGGAGTACGGGCTTAGCAATAAATTCCAATTTAGTTCTTCCCAAGGGACTGGGAAAGATCAAATACTCTACTTCCGCTCCGCCGGGCTCTTCTTCTTGATAAGAATCATGCTCTTCCACGGAAAAATTGTCCTTTATTTGTCCCACTATTTGTTGCCATTTTTCCAAGGTCATAATTTATTTTAATAATAAGTAGCTGAGGTATTAAAGTCCCTTTTTCTGGATCCGGCGGTCTTTTCATCTATTATCCCTTTTTGGTACAGATTCTCAATGGCCTTGTTCATGGTTATCATACCGTCCTGGCTTCCGGTCTCTATGGCATTGTATATTTGCTCCAATTTGTCATTCCTTATCAAACTGGAAATAGCGGTGTTATTTATAAGTATTTCCCGAACCACCACCAGGCCACCTCCTTTTTTGGGGATTAGTTGCTGGGATATAACCGCCCGAAGGCAGGAGGAAAGCTGGTTGAGTACCCGCTGGTGGGAATCCAGGGAAAACATATCCACTATTCTGGAAATGGTTTCGGTGGCGGTGGAAGTGTGCAAAGTGGACAGGACGAAATGTCCGGTTTCCGCGGCCTGCAGGGCGGTGGACATGGTCTCCAAGTCCCTCATTTCCCCTACCATAATAACATTTGGATCCTGGCGCAAAGAATATTTCAGGGCCGAGGAAAAACTTTTGGTATCAAAATTCAATTCCCTTTGTTCTATAATGCATTGTTTATCTTCAAAACGATATTCTATAGGATCCTCAACGGTGATGATGTGAGCCCTTCTTTCCTGATTGATAATGTCTATCATTGTGGCCAGAGTAGTGGACTTGCCGACTCCGGCCGGTCCGGTTACCAGTATTAATCCGTCATTCAAATGAGTTAATCTGTACATGATCTCGGTAAAATCTATTTCTCTCGGGCTTGGCGGTTTTTCCGGCATTAAACGGGCTGCCATACCTATTTTCCTTTCTTGGAAGTGAAAATTAACCCGGAAGTGCCGGTCATCGACCTGAAGGGACATATCCAATTCCTTATCCTTGAGTAGTTTTTCCTTTTGTTCTTCGGAGATCACGGAGCTTATCTGCTTAAACAATTCTCGGTTGGATAAAGGAGTTTCTTCTATTCTAGAAAGTTTCCCCCCCACTCTTAAGGCCGGCGCGCTTCCGGCCACCAAATGGAGATCGGAAGCTTCCCGGGCAATGGCCTCTCGAAAGAATTTGAGTATATCCATAAAACTTAGGTTTATTTATCTGTCCTCAGTATAACATTTAAAGGCCAAAAAGAAAATTTAGACCTTTTCGGGATAAGTGTTGATAAAGATCAATCCCAACAACATACCAGAAAGACCGGCCAGGATATCCCCAAGAGCCGGTTCTCGACCCGGTATTAGAGTTTGTAAATATTCGCCTCCCAGAATATAAGAAGTGACCACTATCAATATCAGCATATTTACACCCCGCCAATTTTTTCTTTTTGCGTAAGGTCTCAAGGTCCAAGCGAACAAAAAGGACAGGATGCCGAAAAGAAAAAAGTGGACCACTTTGTCATAGATCGTAAATTCAGAGGATCCGGTGGTGGGAATGGGTGTGGCTATTAGAATAAATATAAAAAATATCCAACAAATAAGGATATATATTTTTGCCTGCCAATAATTAAACATGGTTTTGTTTGTTTAAAAAATGAAGTCCGCTTACCAACAAGAACATTATAACCACTAAAAGAAAAATGGCAAATATTTTCCCGGTGGTCTGCAGGAACAAGGCACTACCCCCGAAAGCCAGGGCGAATATATAAAACACCAACGAGGTCTGGGCCGGACTCAAGCCCCAATCCAGGAGTCGATGGTGTAAATGCTTCTTGTCCGCGGCCTTTAGGGGGTTTTGACCCTGCTTTAGACGCCTTACAATGGTCCACATCAGATCTAATATCGGCAAACCCAAAATAAGGAAGGCAATGGCTATTTTTCCGCCGGATATAATGGCCAAAACTCCCAGGGTGTAGCCCAATAATAAAGAGCCGCCTTCGCCCAAAAATATTTGGGCCGGACTCCAATTAAAAACAAGAAACCCTAAGCAACAAGCAGCCAATATTAGAGAGGCTATAGCTATATCCGGTTGGTAATATTCAGTAGAGGTAGTAAAAAGAAAAATAACAAATCCGCCTATGGCGGTCACTCCGGTAACCAACCCGTCCACTCCGTCTAAAAGCTTGGTGGTGTACATCATGGCCATCAGCCATAAAAAAGTGAAAATATCGGTCAGTATAGTGAAATAATAAGCCGCTCCTTTCCATTGAAATAAAGGGATCTGCCACATATCCAAGTGGATCAATCCGTTTAAGGGATTGGATATTTTAGTGATCCCCACGCCCCCGCCGACCACACACAGAACAGCCAAAACCGGCCAAATGATCTGTTGCGAAGGTTTTAAGTTGTATTTATCATCCAGGAACCCCCCTGCCATCAAAAAGACCGCCCCCAAAAAGAAACCTATCCAATGATGATAATCCAGTTTTCCGATCACCAACTCTCCTCGGGTCAAAAAAAGCATCAGGAAAAAGGATAAAAAAATAGCCCAGCCCCCGAGTAAGGGTATGGGTTGAGAGTGTATTTTCCTTTCCGAGGAGGGGCGGTCCACTATTCGCCATTTCCAGGCCAATTTTTTGACTAAAAAAGTGAAAACCGCGGCCAAGCTTGCACTGAGCAAAAAAATTATGATATAATTACTTTCGGTCATTATAGTTCTTTTAAATCTTTTAAAGGAGGGAGAGAAAGGGGATGAAAAAAAGGATCAGAAAAAAAAGATGGAAAACTTGGTTGAACTATTTAAAGAAAAATTGCGATTTTTGTCAAAAAACTATCGAGTATGCCCGGTTCTGTGAACGCTATTTCTCTTCGCCGAAATTTCGGCAACAAGCTGAAGAATTCTCCATTACGCCTCAATTCGTGTTTCAAAATTTTATTCAGCAATTTTAAATCATTTTTCCTCCCCGAAACCAAAGATGCTTCCTTATAGGAGGCATCTTTTATTTTACAGTTCCTTGGCTTCCTTGATCTCTATCTCGGCCTCATCGTTAACGATCACCGTGTCCCGCCTTTTCAAGTCCCCGCTTAGGATCTTTTTAGCTATTTTGTTTTCCACTTTCTCCCTTAGAGTCCGGCGCAAGGGTCTGGCTCCGAATTTGGGGTCATAACCCTCTTCTGCTATTTTTTTTAAGCCCTTTTCCGTGGCTTGCAAGAACATACCCTTTTGTTGAAGCATTTTATCAATATCCTTGATCATCAACCTGGTTATCTCCACCACATTCTTCATACTTAAAGGTTTAAATATTATAACCCCATCAAATCTGTTTATCAACTCCGGTTTCATAACTTGCATTAATTTATCATTTACTAAGTCGTCTTTTATTTTTTCCAATTTTTCCCCGGCTGATATCTGCTTTTCAATGAATTTGGACCCGGCGTTGGAAGTAGCGATGATTATGCTGCTGGTAAAATCTATGGTTTTACCCTCGGCATCGGTTAGGCGGCCGTCATCCATTACTTGCAGGAACAGATCCAGGATCTTGGGGTGGGCTTTTTCAAATTCATCCAAAAGGATCAGGGAAAAAGGATTCTTGCGAACCGCCTCGGTCAAATACCCCTTGCGTCCGGCTCCATCCCCGATCATTTTTTTCACACTATCGGCATGCTGATATTCACTCATATCCACCCGAAACATAAAATCCTTTTTGCCCAAATAGACCCGGGATACAGTCTTGGCCAGCTCGGTTTTTCCCACACCGGTGGGGCCCAAAAATAAAAAGTTGGCAATAGTTCTTTTTTCTTCTTTTAATTCGGCTCGAGCTCGGCGCAGACTGTTAGCCACCACATTCACGGCCTCGTTCTGGTTGATCATATGTTTGTGGATCTCCTCTTCCAGGTTCAATAATTTATCACTCTCCCCTTCCGAGACCTCATCCACCGGTATTTGGGTTATCTCCTTTATGGTCAAGGCCACATCATTCTTGGTGCAAAAAATATATTTATCCTTTTTCTTTTTGTTCTTGGCTAAACGAACTCCGGTTTGTTCCAAAATATCTATAGCTTTTTGGGGTAAATGTTGATCATGGATGTAACGGCGGGACATATCAATAGCGGCCTCTACGGCATTATAAGTAAAGAACACCCCTTTAAAACGGGCCTCCATCTGGCCTATTTTGCTTTCCACTATCCGGATGGCCTGATCCCCTTGGGGTTCCAGAATATCCACTTTGGCCATGGCCTCGGTGATAGCGGTTTCTTCCACATATTGATGAAAATTGCCGGTAGTGGTAGTGGTCAGGCAATAGATCCCCCGCCTGCTCATGCCGTCCACCAGCGCCTCGGACAGGTCCATACCTCCGCCCTGACCTATTTTTATACCGATCAGATTATTGATATTTTCAACAAAAAGAACAATATTTCCGGCTCGGGTGACCTCGTCCAGAACCCTTAATATCCTTTCTTCGGACTGGGAGGGATCGGCCCCGCTGATCAGACGGGCCACATCCAACTCCACCAATCTTTTGTCCCATAAAAAATCCGGCACCTCTTCTTCCACCATTAGTTTGGCCACCCCTTCCACTACGGTTCTCTTTCCTGTTCCTTCCGAGCCGACCAGGATCACTCCGTTATTACTTCCGGTCAAGGCATTAAAAATATTTTTGATCTCCTTGTCCCGGGCCACGCACAATCCCAATCTCCCCCAGCGTGCGCCCAAGGTCATATCCCGACTGCATTTATTCAAAAAAGGAGTGGCTACCGAGGTATAGGCCCGGTCCATATTGGTCTTGGGTTTGAATCGGGCCATTTTTTTATATTTTTCAATGTTTTGGCGGATCTGCTCATTGGTCCGAAACCAAGCCCGGACATTCTCTATTTTTTTAATATCCACTTTAACATCCAAAAGGATCTCTTTTAGTAATTCATCCTCTTGTACGCAGTAGGACAATATATTCAAGGGCTTGATATTATTCTGTCTCAAGGAATAAGCGTCCAGAAAGGCCAATATGAATATCCTTTTGAATTCATTGCTGAGTTTTAGGGGCGGTTTGCCCTTTTTGATCTTTTTTCTCTTCCCTAATTGTCGACCCAGTTTGTTCATTAATTTTTCTTGGTCCACATTCAATCGAGTAAACAAAGCAAAGGTCTTTTTATCTTTGGTTGCCAGGGCCACAAAAAGATGTAAGGGAGATAACTCCTCGTGCTTGAATTTATGAGCTATTTTGTAGGCCTCAGCCAAAACCCGATGACCATCCCGCCCCAAGGCAGAGGCAGTGTTGTACTTATGGCCATATTTTCTTACTTCCTCCCAACTTTCGGGAAAATCTTTTTCCGGATCCTTAAATACCTGTATTTTGACTTCCTCGTCCCTTTTTTTGACCAACTTATAAAAGCCGAACATAAAAAAGGCCGCTCCGAGCCAAAAACAGAGTATCAATTGGTGTTGAAATTGCCAAAACCAAATATCCTGCCAAGAATAAGAACCAAGAGAAGAAAAATGCCAATAAAACCAAACCAACAACGATATCACTCCCAAGCCACCCAAGGAAAAAACTAATATTTGGATGATCTTATCTATTTTTTCTTTAAGAGGAGGAAATTTAATGTTTTCCGCGTTGAGTTTTAAGCTAAAAAAAAGAAAATGACCCTTTAAAAAAGCGCCCTGGCCCATACCCTGGCAGTTATAGCAACTAAAACCCATTTTGCCCCGGCCGGTACCTTGGCAATCCGGACATTTTAGGAATTGCGGTTTTTCTTCTTGGGATATCATATTAGATCAATTGATAGATTATTTGAATGGCTACTAATGGCGGCAAGACGATCCAAAACAAGAATATGCCGGCGGCCACTACAAGCCAAAAAACCATAACCAGACTCCTAAAGATTATCTGGATCACTCTCATAAAAATACTTATCAGAAAACCGATTATATCCCTTTGCCCATACATAGGGGTGAAAATATTCTGTATCCACACCAGCAAAGCCAAACTCTTCTCTTTTTGGACCACCAGATCCTTGATCCAAAGGGAGGTTTTTATGATCCCGCGGGAATACCACCAGACTGGAAAATAAAATACATCCACTACAATATGGGTGGAGCTTTTTAAGATATAACTGAACATGTCTAAATTATAACATAAAATCCCCGATATCTAAAATGATCCGGGGATTTTATGTAGAGAATAAAATTCTGGTTGTTAGTCGGTTTTATCTATAGCGGAGCTGATCCTTTTTAAACTTTCCTCCTTACCCAGGGCATCGGCCACTTCAAAAGGTCCGGGGCTTTTTTCTTGTCCGGTCAGAGCCGCCCTCATAGGCCAGAGGAAGTTGCCTACTTTTTCTTCTTTTTCCCGGATATGATTAATTATCTTTTCCTCGAGAACCTCGGTTCGCCATTGCTCCTCCGGTAGCTTTTCCAATAATTGGTACAGGGAATTCAGATTTCGGATAACATCCCGGTATTCCAGTTTCTTCCATAACAACAGCTCTTTATCATATTCCGGCTGCTCCACAAACAGGAATCGGGTCAAATCCCCTATTTCCGACAATTTTTTCAGTCTTTCCTGCTCCATTCGAACCACTTTTTTCAAAAAATCCCGCTCGGTTTTGTGTGCGGCTGAAGCTTGGTTCAGATTATCCTTTAGGAAGGGCAAACATTGATCCAGTAAGGTTTCCTCATCCAGTTGCCGGATATGGTAGCCGTTAAAATAATCCAGTTTATCAATATCAAAAGTGGCCGGACTGGTTCCTATATCTCGGGGATTGAATCTTTCCAGTATCTCCTCCAAAGTTAGGGTTTCTTGTTCATCTTTGGGGTGCCACCCCAACAAGGCCATGAAGTTGATCAGGGCCTGGGGTAGATAGCCCTGTTTTTGGTATTCCTCTACTGCCACATTGTTCTTCCTTTTGCTCAGTTTGCCCCCGTCCTTATCCAGGATAACCGGCAAATGGATAAATTCCGGTATCGTCCAGCCAAAGGCCTGGTAAAGAAGGATATTCTTGGGAAAAGAAGGTAGCCACTCCTCTCCTCGGACCACATGGCTTATCTCCATCAAATGATCATCCACCACCGAGGCGAATTGATAAGTAGGCATGCCGTCGGATTTGATCAAGACATGGTCCTCCAGGTCCCCGGCCGGAAATCTGATCTCTCCCCGCAACAGGTCGGAGGCGACCACTTCTCCTTCCAAGGGCATCTTTTGCCGGATCACATAATTTTCTCCCTGTTCTATTTTTTTGTTCACTTCTTCCGAATTCAAATCCCGGCATTTTCCGTCGTATCTGGGCGGCAAACCCTTTTGCTTCTGTTCTTGGCGCATTTTTTCCAATCTGTCACTGTCGCAAAAACAATAATAGGCCTGCCCTGTTTTTAAAAGCTCCTGGGCATATTGGGAATAGATCTCTTTTCTTTGGCTTTGGATATAGGGTCCGTGGTCTCCGCCCTGGGTGGGGCCTTCCTCAAAATTAATACCGGCCCACTCCAAGATCTGATTCAATTTATCCACCGCTCCTTCCACTTCCCTTTTTTGGTCCGTGTCCTCTATTCTCAAGATAGTTTCCCCTTGCCCGCTTTTGGCTATCAAATAATTGAATAAAGCGGTCCTCAAGCCGCCGATATGCAGGAAACCGGTTGGAGAAGGAGCGAATCTGGTCCTTATTTTTTTGTTCATAATTGATCTTTTTTATTTATAACGGTTTCTTGGAATTTTTGACTTATTTTTTTAATAGCTTCCTTTCTTACTGGAGGGACTATTTTTTTTAAATTTTGCCAATCCACCCACTTCCAGTTCTGGTGCTCCCAAAAATTGATATTTATATCTCGATCCTCACCCGTGAATTCGGCTAATAAAAGTCCTTGTTTCTGCCCTTTGTAACCGCGGTGCCGGGACATTCTGCTAATAGTGGGAGGGAATTTATATTTATGTATTTTTTTGAAAGTCGCCACCGGCTGAAAGGTGTCGCAGTTAAGTTCCTCTTGGAGTTCCCTGGATCCGGCCGTGACCAGATCCTCCCCCTCGGTCCCTCCTTGGGGCAGCTGCCAATGCCCCACTTGTTCCCGGCGCTCCACTACTAATACTTTATAGCGTTCATTTTCCTTCTTGTAAAGCAAGCAAGCCACATTGGGCCTATATTTAAGGGGCAGGACAAATCTCCATTTAAGAAATCTCCAAGGAAAAACCAGAACCGCCCGATATATCCTTTTCCATCGCCGGGGCTGTTTGCAAAGTCTCCACAACCATTCCAAGCCCAGAAATCTTAACATTTTAGGGGCTCGGGGCAATTTCCGGGTTAAAAAATCCAGAGCCCCACCAACTCCCAGGGCCAATTTTGCACTGGAGAAATTCTGCAAATTATGATAAATTAATTTTTCCTGATAGGGAGCGCCCAGGGTGGCCAGGAGGATATCCGGCTCAAATTCCTTTAGCCGCTTGTTTTTAAAGGAATAAATATTGCTAAAGGAGGCATCCGCGATCTTCGCTTTTAGACCGGGATATTTTTCTTTCAAAGTTTTTTTAATATCCGCCTTGTCAGACAAACTGTCCGCCGGTTTAATGATCCCCACTTTTAAGCCATCTTGCTGGGCTATGGCCAAAACATCCTGAACCAGATCAGCTCCGGTGATTCGAGATATGTTCTTGCCCAGAAGCCACCCGGCTATTTTCAGCCCCACCCCGTCCGGAATGGCTACATCCGCCTTATTAACAATATAAAAGAATTCTTCATCCTCTTCCGTCTTTAAAATTATTTCCGGATTCGGAGTGACTATATAATACTGACCTTGATCTTTTTTCAGAAAACCACGGATTTTGTTGATAACTTCCTGCCGAGAGGTCAAAGATATATTTGTACCCAAGATATTTACTTCCTTCATAGACCAATATTAGCCATTATTCAGACCCCATCTTTATTTTTTGCTTATTTTCCATATAATTATTATAATTAAAATACGGTCCTTATACAAGTCTTTTCGCCACTTGACAGGGTCCGGGGAGTGTATTATATTTTAAACAGAATTTTAGCACTCTAAATATCAAAGTGCTAAATAACAAATAACCAAATCATTATTTTATGTTCAATAAATTCACCAACAAAGCGCAAGAAGCTATTATAAATTCTCAGATCATAGCCCAGGATAACGGCCAACAGAATATTGAGGCCCTGCACTTGTTGTTGGCCATGTTGAACCAGCCGGAAAGCTTGATCCGGCCGATATTGGAAAAGGTAAATATTGACCCGGAGGATCTGGAAAAAAGGATAAGGATCGAGCTGGAAAAATTGCCCAAGGAGGAGTCCTCTTCTCTGCAGAGCGGAGCCAATCAGGATATCAGCGCCGTTCAGGGAACCAGTGAAGTGGCCATGATCCTGGAAAGATCCAAAAAAGAGGCGGACCAAATGAAGGATGAATATATATCCAACGAACACATACTTTTGGCTTTGGTCGGGGTAAGGTCCAAGGCCCAGGATATATTGATCGATCTGGGCGTGGAATACGATAAAGTGGCCCATATTCTTAAGGATATCCGGGGTGAGGATAATATCACCGATCCGGACCCGGAAAGTAAATACAAGGTTCTGGAAAAATATACCATCGATTTTACGGAATTGGCTCGAAAAAAGGAGTTGGATCCGGTCATCGGCCGAGAGTCCGAGATCCGAAGATTGATGCAGGTATTGCTTAGAAGGACCAAGAACAACCCCGTCCTCCTGGGAGAGGCCGGAACCGGTAAAACCGCTATTGTTGAGGGCTTGGCCCAAAGGATAATAGCCGGGGATGTTCCGGAAAATTTGAAGGATAGACGGATAGTCAGCTTGGACTTGGGGGCCTTGGTGGCCGGAGCCAAATTCCGGGGTGAATTCGAGGATAGATTAAAAGCGGTCATCAAGGAGATCACGGCCAAAAAGGGCGAGATAATCCTATTTATAGATGAATTACATACTCTGGTCGGAACCGGGGCCTCGGAAGGCGCTATGGATGCTTCCAATATGCTGAAACCGGCCCTGGCCCGGGGGGAATTGAGAACCATCGGAGCTACTACTTCCAAGGAATATCAAAAATACATTGAAAAGGACGCCGCCTTGGAAAGAAGGTTTCAGCCAGTATATGTCAATGAGCCCAGTATTGAGGATTCTGTGAATATTCTTCGGGGCATCAAGGAAAAATACGAGATTCATCACGGCGTCAGGATCACCGATGAGGCCATAATGGCCGCGGTGGAATTGTCCAGTCGCTATATCACCGATCGTTTTTTACCGGACAAAGCAGTGGATTTGATGGATGAGGCCGCTTCCACTTTGAGAATGGAAGTGGACTCCACTCCGGAAGAGATCGACAACCTTAAAAGGCAGATCAAAAGACTGGAGATAACCAAGGCCAGCTTAAAAAACAAAAACACCAATAAATACAAGGAAACCAACAAAGAATTAGAGGCCTTAAAAGAAAGAGCTAATCAGCTGGAGTTGCATTGGGAGAATGAAAAAGAGATCATATCTAATATCCGGGAATCCAAAAAAGAAATAGATAGATTGAAATCCGAGGCCGAGATAGCGGAGAGAAAAGGCGACGATCTGGCCCGCGTGGCCGAGATCAGATACAGCCGAATCCCGGACCTGGAGAAAAAAGTAAAGGAGCAAGAAAAGAAATTGAATGAGATCCAAAAACACGGTCAAAGCATATTAAAGGAAGAGATCGGCGAGGAGGATATTGCCCGAGTGGTCTCCAGATGGACCGGTATTCCGGTTTCCAAAATGCTTAAATCCGAGGCCCAAAAATTGAGCCACGCCGAAACCGAATTGACCAAGAGAATAGCCGGCCAGGAAGAGGCCATACAAGTAGTTTCCAACGCCCTGCGAAGATCTCGGGCCGGCATAAGCGAGGAAAACAAACCTATCGGATCCTTTTTGTTCGTCGGGCCTACCGGAGTGGGAAAGACTGAATTGGCCAAGGGTTTGGCCGAGTTCATGTTCGATGACGAGAACTCCTTACTTCGATTGGATATGAGTGAATTCATGGAGAAACACAGCGTGGCCAAGATAATAGGATCACCTCCCGGATATGTGGGTCACGATGAAGCTGGACAATTAACGGAGAAGATCAGACGCAGACCTTATAGCGTTATTCTGTTTGACGAGATAGAAAAAGCCCATCCGGAAGTATTTAATATTCTCCTGCAAATATTGGACGACGGTCGCATAACTGATTCCAAGGGGAGGACTGTTAACTTCAAAAATACTATCATAATTATGACCTCCAACCTGGGCAATGAGGTTATCAAGCAATATTCCATCGGCTTTGATGAGGCCAAAGAGGACGAAACCAAGGAAAAACAAGGAGAAATGAAGGAAAAGATCCACAACATACTCCGAGAGCACTTTAAACTGGAATTTTTGAATCGTATCGATGAAATAGTGGTCTTTAAGAGTTTGAGTAAGGATATCCTGGCTCGGATCGTGGATCTGGAGTTACAAAAGGTTCAAAACCGCCTGAAAAACAAAGATATCAGCTTGAAGATAAACAAAAAGGTTAAGGAAATGCTGGCGGAAAAGGGTTATGACACCACTTTTGGCGCCAGGCCCTTGAAGAGGATAATTCAAAATATGCTCTTGAATGAATTATCTCAAAAAATAATCGAGGGGAACATCAAAGAAGGAAATAAAGTGACCATAGATATAGGCCCCAAGGATGAAAATGTGCAACTAAAAGTTAAATAAAAACATATAAAAAAACCGATGCCTTTCTCGACATCGGTTTTTTTATGGAATATTTGAGGATCATTTATCTTTGTTCCGGTTTAGGTCCACTTCAGTGATAGTTCCGGAATTTCCGTTTCCGTTCTCATCGGGGAATTCCACATCCACGGATTGCTTTAGGACATGATGCCCCACTACCACGCCCTTTTTGCCGTCCACATTGACTTTTTGGCCGATCGGGGGCAGTTTTTGGGCCAATTTTTCATATTCTTCCTGCTCGAATCTTAAGCAGCACATCAACCTGCCACAGATACCGGAGATACGATCACTACCGCGGTGAGCTATCTGTTGCTCCTCGGCCATAGTGGAGCTGATGGAAGAAAAATCCTTAAGGAACTTTTTGCAACACAGAACTTGGCCGCAATGCCCGCAATCCCCTTTTATTTTGGCTTCATCTCGAATGCCGATCTGATGCAACCTGATAGTGGTGTTGAAGTGACCGGTCAGGTCCTTGATCAAGTCCCGGAAATCAACCCGACCATCGGCAATAAAGGCAAAGGTGATCCGGGATCCGTCCAGGGAGAAATGAATATCCACCAATTTCATGGGTAATTCCCTTTTTTTGATCATATCCCGGCAGAATTCCATGGCCTTTTTTCTGGCCCGGAAATCCGGGATCTTTTCAAAATCCAAGGAGTTGGCCTTCCTGAGTATGGGCCTCAATTCCGGGTCTTGCTCTATTTCCACCAAATTCATCACCTTGCCCACCTCCAGAGCCACTTCGGTTTCCACTACCACATAATCGCCCGGGGCCAAATTTATATCATTGGGTGTAAAATAATAATTTTTATCCCAGGCCGTGATTTGCACTTCCACTGCTTGCATAAGCTTGTCCAGTTTTTAGAATTTATTATAAGCTGTAGCGAAGGAATTTCTCCACCTTGGCTTCGCCCAATATCTCTTCCACTTTCTTTTTTTCCTCTTTGATGAATTCCTGCTTGTTCAAGCAGATCTCTTCATAATATTTATTGATCTTCCCTTCCAGGATCTTTTCTATTATTTCCTCCGGCTTTCCTTCTTGTTTCAACTCTTCCCGATACACATCCTTTTCCTTGTCCACTTCTTCCTGAGGAACATCCTCGGGCTTGATATATTTGGGATTGGAAGCGGCTATGTGCATAGCCACATCAGTGGCCAAATCCTTTTGTCCGGCTTGATCCAAACTGACCAAAACACCGATCTTGCCTCCCATATGAGAATAAGCCCCGACAGTGGCGCCTTCCAGGATCTCGAATTTGCCCAAGGTCATTTTTTCCTTGATAACCCCGCTCAAATTGTCCAATTCCTCCTGAACCGTACCCTTATCCATTTCCAAGGACTTCAACTCTTCCAGGTCGGCCGGTTCTTTCTGCTTGATCAATTCCAGAACCTTGTTGGCAAAATCCTGAAAATCCTGATTTTTAGCCACAAAATCGGTTTCGGAGTTGACTTCCAAAATATAACCCCTGGTATGGTCATCATTGGTATCCACTTTTATAACTCCTTCATTGGCCTCTTTGTCCGAACGTTTGTAGGCCTTGGCAATACCTTTTTTTCTTAATATCTCCACTGCCTTGTCCATATCATTATCCGCCTCTTGAAGGGCGTTCTTGCAATCTACTATACCGGCGCCGGTTTTTTCTCGTAGTTGTTTTATCTTTTCCATAAGATCAAAGGTGATCCGAACGCTTCTAAGAACATAACGGACCATTTTTTATTTGTTATTTTGAGATTCTTTGATTGACTCTTTTACCAAATTAAGTAACATTTTTATGGTTTTGGTGGCGTCATCATTAGAGGGAATAGGGTAATTGACCAATTCCGGATTGACATCGGTATCACAAGTACCCACTACCGGAATATTCTTTTGGTTGGCCTCATCCACGGCTATTTTTTCCTTTTTTATGTCCCAGACAAACAAAGCGTCCGGCATTTTCTTCAATTCGGAAATACCACCGAATTTGGCCTCCATTTTGTCTATTTCCTTTTCAAAATGCATCTTTTCCTTCTTGGTGTATTTATCCAATTTACCGGTATCTCTTTCCTGGATCAGGTCATTATATTTTTTAATGGATTTTTTGACCACCGGAAAATTGGTCAAGAGTCCGCCGATCCATTTTTCCGATACATAAGGCATGCCCAATTCCTGGGCCACCTGTTTTAAGGGTGATTTGACCTGGTTTTTAGTGCCCACAAAAAGAATAACTTTTCCCTCGGAAGCTATTTTTTGTAAAAATTCCAAAGCGATCTTTAACCTTTCTTGGGAGGCATTCAGGTCAATGATGTGGACACCCTTTCTGGAGGTAAAGATGTAGGGCTCCATTTTAGGGTGCCAATTACTGGTTCGATGCCCGAAATGCATTCCCGCATTCAGCATCTCTTCTAAACTGGGTAATTCTGGCATAATTTTTCTTTTCCTTACCTGCTTTCAAAAATCACAACCCTAAAACAAGGGTTGAGACAAAGAAATCTTTTGAAAACAGTGGGATTTAATTTTTATTCCGGCCTTTAAAAGACCGATTTAAGAAAAGACAGAATTTTTACTGCTATCCACTAAAGAAAAATAAAGTAAAAATTTTGTCTTTTCTTAAAGCTTTTGTTCGTCTGGATATACTGAAAATTTACTATATTTTGTTTGGCTTGTCAATTTGT
>CAZPEL010000017.1:0-21311 GCA_964585585.1 uncultured Gammaproteobacteria bacterium
AAAAATGTTTTGCCCGTTTTTTATTGATTTTTTAAACATTTTCTGCTTTAATGTAAGACAAATAAACAAACGGGGGGGCGCCCCCCCGAAAAGAAGATCTTTAAAAACCACCTAAACCAAGGAGGTAATACCATGAAAAGAGAAACCGCAAGGAATATTACAGTGATCTTTTCTTTAGTGTTGACTTTTTTGATGTTAACCGTAGCCACTCCCTGCTTCGCCGATTCGGTGGACAAGGCCCGTGACTTTATGAAGGCTGGAATGCATAAGCAGGCCGAGGCCCTGTTAGAACAGGAGATCAACCAGAACCCGACCAACGCCGAAGCCCATTTCCTTTTAGGCAAATGCTATATTCTTCTGGATGAATTCCGGAGTTTTCCCAAGGCCGAGAAAAGATTCTCTTCCGCCGTGAAACTGGACCCTTCCGGTTATGCCCGCGAGATCGCCAATGTCTACATTGACGCCGGCTTGGAGCAGCTGGCCCGGACCAACAAGAGAAAGGCCCTGGATCTCCTAAACGAAGCTCGGAAGTACGATTCCAGAAGCGGCGATGAGATCGCCCGGAGATGCTTTAACAAAGGAGAAGAGCTTTTACGCTATGGCGAATACGCCCAAGCCGACGGCTACTTCTTTGTCGCCGCCAGATACGATTCCTCCCTAAAAAGCGATATCGCCCGGATCTATTACCGGCAATACCGGGCGGAAGGAAAACTCCCTCTGCTCAAGCAAGCCAGTCGCTACGATCAAAGTGAGTACGGACAAGAGTACGCCCGTGCTTCCCTGGAGAACGGAATGGATGTTTCTCCTTCCGAATGGAAGGAAAGGGCTAAAGAGGCCAAGGAATATCTGAGCGAGCAAGAGATTTTAGAGTTTAGTGTTGATTATTATACCCGCAAATGGGGCGAGCCGCAGAAGGTAGTTTTAGATGATGATGAGTGGAAGAAGGCTTGTGAAGTTAATAAGGATGACAAGATAAGTTATTTGTCTTTGTATGAATTCGACACTAACGCAGGAGGAAATTGGAAGAGGGCGGTCGTTGATTGCTATGGTTATACTTTCTATGCAGAGGACGAAGAAGGAGGAGGTGTCTATTTTAAAAAAGCAAATAATTCAACAGTAGTTTATTATTGGAAGAAAGAAAATTAGCTTTTTAAGTTAAAAAAGGGGTGATATTTGGTATTACCCCTTTTATTCTTTATTGCGATGTGTTAAAATTGTAAAAGAAAAATAATATTTGTTTATATGAAAAAAAATGTTTTTTTAATTAGTGTGTTAATTTTATTTTTAAGTTTTTTTCAAATAGTTCATGCCCAGCCAGATGAGAGAACTGAGCCTTGCGGAGACGATGAAGTCTGTCTATCAGATCCTTTGGGAATGGAGGGTTCAAAAGACGCCCCCCAAGTTTTCATCGGCCGGATAATTGACACTTCTCTGGGGGTAGTTGGGTCTTTGGCCCTTTTAATGTTCGTCTACGGCGGTTTTATCTGGATGCTCGCCGCCGGTAACTCGGAAAGAGTGGAAAAAGGAAAGAATATCCTGTTCTGGGCCACGATCGGTCTGGTGGTCATATTCACTTCTTACGTCATAGTCCATTTCGTCATCTTCGAACTCATCGGCGCTCCCGGAGGAGGCGGCTAGTCATTGTGAACCATATCGCCCCCATAACAGACACTCAACCCATCAACCCCAAGCAGGGGTTGATTTTTTTGAAAAATTATGTTTTAATCAAGTGTTGATCCAAAAGATCAATACTGTTTATTTGTTCCTTTAAAACCTAAAACAACCAAAGGAGGCAACACCATGAGAAAAACAACAGCCACAGTATTTCTGTCATTGGTCTTAACAGTTGTAATGGCGAGTCTTTGTTACGCCGGCCCGGTGGACAAGGCCCGTGATTTCATGAAGGCCGGAATGCACAAGCAGGCCGAGGCCCTGTTAGAACAGGAGATCAATCAGAACCCGACCAATGCCGAAGCCCATTTCCTTTTAGGCAAATGCTACATTCTTCTGGATGAATTCCGGAGTTTTCCCAAGGCCGAAAAAAGATTCTCTTCCGCCGTGAAACTGGACCCTTCCGGTTATGCTCGCGAGATCGCCAATGTCTACATTGACGTCGGCTTGGAGCAGCTGGCCCGGGCCAACAAGAGAAAGGCCTTGGACCTCCTGAGCGAGGCCCGGAAGTACGATTCCAGAAGCGGCGATGAGATAGCCCGGAGATGCTTTAAAAAAGGAGAAGAGCTTTTACGCTATGGCGAATACGCCCAAGCCGACGGCTACTTCTTTGTCGCCGCCAGATACGATTCCTCCCTAAAAAGCGATATCGCCCGGATTTATTACCGGCAATACCGGGCGGAAGGAAAACTCCCTCTGCTCAAGCAGGCCAGCCGATACAACCAAAGTGAGTACGGACAGGAGTACGCCCGGGCGTCCCTGGAGAATGGAATGAATGTTTCTTCGTCCGAATGGGAGGAAAGAACCAAAGAAGCTCAAAAGTATCTGAGCAATCGAGAGATTCTGCAGTTAAGTGTTGATTATTATGCCCGTAAATGGGGCGAGCCGAAAGAATTAAAACTCTCTCCTGGTGAGTGGATAAAAGACCCCAGGGTTTATGAGGGGTCAAAATTTCATTATTTAGCCAATAAAGAATATTGGTTAAAGACTACGGCCATGGCTGAAGATAAGAAAATCAAGAGCAGAAAAAAAATTCGTGAAGAACATTGGTATTCGTTTAGTGATTTAGGTCAGGAAAAGGAATTCTTAGAATTTAAAGCAATTAGACCCAACACAGTTATTTACTACTGGATGGAACATTAAATAACTTTCAACACGGGCAAAACAAAAAAAGTTTTGCCCGTTTTTTTTCTTTTTATGATAAAATTATTATAAAATAAGATATAAATTTTATGAAGTTTAATAAAAATAAAATCTTTTTAAGTTTTTTAACTTTTTCATTTTTAAGCTTTTTGTTTTTTATGAACTTTTCTTTTGTTCATGCAACGAATGTTGAAGAAAAGGGTGAAGTTTCACTTGATAATCCTTTAGAAACTGACAGCCCCCAGATCTTCATCGGCCGAATAATTGACGCCTCCTTGGGGATAGTCGGTTCCCTGGCTTTGCTAATGTTTGTTTACGGCGGCTTTATTTGGATGCTAGCTTCCGGTAATTCGGAAAGAGTGGAAAAGGGCAAAAATATTCTTTTTTGGGCCACGGTCGGCCTGGTGGTTATATTTACCTCCTATATTATAGTCCATTTTGTTATTTTTGAACTGATCGGTGCCCCCGGAACCGGAAGTTAACATAAATTGGAAAACAATTTTAAAAAACCGGTCCATCAACCCCGATTGGGGTTGATTTTTTTAAAAATTTATTTTGGTGCCGGGTCTTGAATTTTGAATATCCCTAAGCTAAAGTCATTTTGGTGCCGGGTCTTGAATTTTGAATAACTCTAAGCTAAAGTCAGGTTAGAGTTATTTAGAATTTAAGATATTAATATGTCCAAAAAACAACCAATATTATTCATTGCAATCTTAGCCGTTACTTTATCGGTTTTTTCAGGTTGCGCTCAGCAAACTCAGAATAATCAGGTAAATAATAACAAAGATTTGGAAAAAGCAGAGAGCGGGGATGCAAAAGATGCAAGCTCTGATGTAGATGACAGTGAATGGAGGACTTACCAAAATAAAGAGTATGGATTTGAAGTAAAATATCCTAAGAATTGGGAATATAAGGAAAATAAAATTCAATTAAAAAATGATAAAAAATTAAGGGGAGATAAGTTTATAACTGTAACATTCGGCACTAGAGAGTCTTTTCCGGGCGGACATTTTTGGAGTATTAGTGTTTTAAGTAATCCAAAAAACATTGAAGAAATAACAAAAGAAATAGGAAATCAATTTGATAAAAAAAATAAAACTAGAGAAAAATTAAATATTAATAATCAAAAAGCCTTGTTTGTAAAAGTAACAACATCTGAATTGTCTAACTGGGAGTCAAATAATGTTTTTATAGAAAAAGATAATATTGTTTATAAAATAAGTGGTTCAAATTTAGAAAAAGAAAAATTTGAAAAATTTTACAATTCGTTCCTTCTAAAAAAATAAACTGAGTTTGGTTCTTTAACAATTATTAATCTAAAGACGAAAAGTTGAAAGGAGTTAAAGATGAAAAAATTATTTTTGCCGATTTTTGTTTTATTTTTTGTGCCAAAATTTGTTTTTGCTTTTCCTTATTTGGAGCTACCTTTTCCCGGTGGAGAAACATGGTGGGTAAGTTGTGCATACGATGGAGTTGGCGAGTGCGATACTCATGCAGAGAATACAAAAGATAGATATGCTTTGGATTTTAATTTTGGTGTAGGTAATGAGGATTGTGGTAAGATCATACTTGCATCAGCTAGTGGAAAGGTAAGTATTTCTAATTTTGATGGATACGGCAACACAGTAGATATAAATCATAAAAATGACTATATCACAAGGTATGCTCATTTAAGTGATTTTTTTGTTAAAGATGGTCAACGAGTTTTAAGAGGGCAAAAAATTGGTTACTGTGGTTCAACGGGTGGTGATTGGCCATGTCATTTACATTTTGTGCTTTATAGAATGCAAAACGGATTCTATGTCCCAGTTAAGCCGGAGCCAATGTCCGGTTATACTAATTTTAAAAGCGGTGTTTACTATAAATCTGACAATTATTACAACCCGACCCACTTCACTTTCCCCTCCGGCTCCTCTCAGGGTATGACCCCGAATTATAGTATGACCGAGGTTCCTTTGTCCGGAGATTATAATGAGTGGAGAGTACAAGTAGATGGCTCCGATCCGGGTGTTGATAGTCCGAGCTACCCCGCAGGTTTACTCGGAAAGCATGTTATAATTGAGTTTTCAGCCAAGGTTGTTGACGGCGGTCACCCTCTTTTGGAAGGCAAGGTTTTTGTAGAAGATGAAAACGGCAGCTGGAACAATCATGTTCCCCTTGACCTTATCAATGATGAACATAATTATAACGAGGGTGATTTTGCGCACGGCGATTACAATGTTTATCGCGCCAACCTATCCGAACTTGATCGCCCCGAGGCCGAAATGAGAAAGTTTAGCCTACAGCTAACCGAAGGTTTTTCCGGTTCCGGAACCTGGACTTTTGATTGGATTAAAGCGAAGATCACGGGTTGGGATTTCAAAGACAATTCTATCGGCTGGCAGATTAGGCAAGACGGAGTTACTAATGATTACTATGCAGATGAATTCTGGCGCATCAATCCAACTGATAAGCAGCCGCAAATTATGAGTCCTGATGATTTAATGATCCCGGATGATTTTTCCAAAATAAGGATTCGCTATTCAGTGGCAAACACCGATTCAGAGGTCTTGCGAGTCTATTTTGATATAGGTAACGGCTTTTCAAGCGATTATTATCTTGAAAAAGTCGGTCAAAATGAGGTTGATCTAGGGGGTTCCAGCACTACTGTTGAATTTAATTTGCCGCCCAAGGCAATCGGCAATGTGGACAGATTACTTTTTGATCTTTTCGATAATACAGCTTATGGAAATAAGCAAATCGCAATCAATAAGGTTGTGTTCTCATCCGAAGAGTATTGCGGAGGCGGTTTGATCATCTTACCGCCTAAAGATCTACAAATTTTAGCTCAATAAGCTTCAAAATTCCAAACCCGGTCGCGTGGCACGCGGCCGGTTTTTTTATTATATTAAAGTCAGGTCCCGGTTAACTTACGACAGTCAACGGCATAAATATTGAATTTTGAATAACTCTAAGCTAAAGTCAGGTTAGAGATATTTAGAATTTAAAATATCAATATGCTCAAAAAACAACCAATATTATTTATTTTACTTTTAGCTGTTTTCACAATGGCTTTTTCCGGTTGCACCGAACAACCGAAAAACAACCAAGTAAACAATGATAACCAACAAAAAGAAAAACAAGAAAAAGGGGATTATAATAAAAACAGTAATCAATATGATCCGGATCAAAAACAAGCGAATGAAAATGAATGGCAAGGTGAAATCATTAAGGAAGAAGGCGACCGGAAGAGGTATAGGAATGAAAAATTTGGTTTTGAGTTTAAATTTTTAGATAAAAATGATTCGATTGAGGTGGACAGTTCCAAGAATGGGGTATTCTTGGGAGGCCCTATACCGAAAGAGCAGCTCAAATATTATGCTGACAAAGAAACAACTACCCCTTATGTTTATATAGATATATATGAATATTCATCTATAAATGGTGTTAGTGAATATGAAAATTTAAAAGAATATTTAAAAGTTGGCTGGAATAATTATCAAACTCCAGCGGAATTACTCTCTATTAAGAAAGTAACTAATAAAAATAATTTAATTTTTTTTAAGGTGAATACAAGAGTAAGTGGTTTAAAGCGAGATGGTGGTTATTATAATCCTTTAGAATATTATTTAAAATACAATAAAATTAAAAACAAGGATTACATTCATATAAGGTGTCCTAAAAAAGAAGTGTGTGATGAAATAATCGAATCATTTAAATTTATTAAATAATTTTCTATAATTTTTAAATAAAAAACAAAAAAAGGAGGGATTATTGTTCCTTACAATTTAATTAAAGGTTGAAAATGTTTTAATTCTGAATTGCTCAACATCAAAGTAAAGGAGGCAAAACAATGAAAATGTTATTCAGAGTATTGTTTGTTTTGGCAATGTTTTTGGTATTATTTGTTATTAATGTGACCGCAAAAAGAAACTCAATAAATGACGTTCAGTATATTCACCAGGTATTGGATATGAATCAAGAGGAATTTCTTGGGCACAATGCTGTTTTGGTGCCGGGTCTTGAATTTTGAATACCCCTAAGTTAAAGTCAGGTTAGAGTTATTTAGAATTTAAAATATCAATATGCCCAAAAAACAAACAACATTATTTATTTTACTTTTAGCTGTTTTCACAATGGCTGTTTCTGGGTGCAGTGAACAGCCGGAGAATAACCGAGTAAACAACAGTGATCAACAAAAAGAAGAACAGGAAGGGGCGCTTAACAAAATAAAGGAAAGAATGTTCAATTTAAATATCTCTGACTGGGAGGTGTTTAAAAATGAAAAAATAGGATATTTAATTGCTTATCCTTTAAAAAAATGGGAGTGTGGCGGAGGTAGCTGTACAAATATTGAAAATAAATCCTGGGGCGCTACCATCCCTAACATAAAAATTTCTTTATTGAGAAATACAGATATAGTTGATCCGGTGAAATATGTAGAAAAATCTTATGACCCTTCTTTTTTTCTCACCCCCATTCCTTCAAAAATCAATTATGAAAATTACGGTCGAAAAGGAGTTAAACTCACTCACATTGAAGGAAATAAGTCTTTTGGTGAGAATAAAGTAGTTTATATTTTTCTAAGAGTTGATGAAAACTTGGTTAAAATCGAGGCTCACATAGATGAAAAAAATAAGGAAGAAGCTGTTATGGAAAAAATGTTGCAATCAATTGTGTTTTTTAATAAAAACACAGGTCGTGTTGAACAATCGAAAAAAAATCAAACGCAAACAGATAAAAACATTCAATTAAATCAAGAAAGAGTCGGATTAAACGAGATAGAAAAGAAGATGGCTGACATAGATGTTTCTGATTGGGAGGTTTTTAAAAGTAATGAAGCGGGTTATTTTATGGCTTATCCCGCTGATACTTGGAAATGCGGATATCAAAAAATAGATAAGCCCTATGTTTGTTCTAGTATCGAAGGTAAAATAGGAAATGATATGATATATAATATTCGCATTGATGTTGTTGATGATACCGATATTAGTGACCCGGTGGCATATGTAAACAAAAATTATAATGATTCATTTTTTGTCACCACTATACCGGATGAGATAAATTATGAAATATCAGGGAATAAAGCACTTAAATTAACCCATATTTTGAGTGACAAGGGAACTAAAAAGGGTAAAGTGATTTTTGTATTTGTGGAGCACAATGGAAAAATGGTTGAAATAGCGGGACGGGTGGACAAGGAAGACAGAGAAAAAGAGACGATTGAAAAGATGCTGCAAACAATTGTTTTTTTTAATAAAAGTAAAGAAGATAACATCAAGGAAGAAGTATCAACCGAGATCAAGTATCTGGACAATGGCGAGATCGATACCAGCGACTGGAAGACTTATCGAAATGAAGTTTATGGCCTAACAATGAAATACCCTCCTTTTTTGAATGCTAGCAAAAAGGATGCTAAGCATTTTCGTTTTGGCATTGAAGGCGATTGGAATTATCATTATTATTTTCACAAATTTAATATTTTTGATTGCCTGGATTTAAATACCATGGAAGAGAGAAAACAATATTTTACTGAGAAGTATAGCGAAAAGCCGGGGTATGAACAGCTAGATATTAGAAACGGATATGCTTTTTTCTACTATGGGCATACCAAAAGTGGATACAGACCAACAGTAAACATAATAGGAAAAGAATACTCTTTATCTGCCCTAAAGGAAATATATAGCCAAACTCCAAATTTTGATAAAGAAGACCAAAAATATATCGATATATTCAAAGCCAGTATTGAGACTATTAAGTTTGATTTAGCTAAACTGCAGTCTCTACCCCAGTAGGACTGCAGTTTTTTATTAAAACAACTCAGTACTCAAATATTTCTCCCCCCGATCCGGAAATATCACCGCGATGTTTCCGGATTTTATTTTTTTGCCGTTTGTTGGGCGACGTACGGGGTACTAACCTTTTTATTTTACAAACTATTGATTTTCCTCTGATTTTATGTTAAATCTCTAGTGATATTCAAGTTTTTCACTAGAGATTTTTTGTATTGTTTTGGCTAAAATTTGAATATCAAAATGTTCTTTGACAACCAAAGAAGCAAGTGTTAAATATTGTTAAACCCAAAAACCAACAGGAGGTTAAGCAATGGGATGCGGCAACGAGGTAACCAATAAAGATTTTAGAAAGATCGAGGAAGCGAGGCAAGGTAAGCATGGCGGTTTGTCTCCCGAAATTCAAGAAAAAATAAAGGAGATGCAAGATCGGAAGATAGAAGTTCTCGATAGCGTAGCGGAAGAAACACTGGGCAAGGGAGAAAATCTTAGTAATGATAAGGAAGCTATAAATAAGGTCAAGCTTGCACTAGGTTCTATGTCAGACTCTTTGGCTAAGATGGTGGCGGTGAAGGAAGACGCGGAGGTCTCGGTTGTTCCGAAAACCAAGGAAGAAGTTTCCCAAGAAAAAGTGGAAGAGATGAAGGAAATATGGAAAAATCTTCCCGATGATGCTATCATACACAGGGAGCACAATGATTTTTTGAGTTCTCCTGTTAAAGGAAAAGGTACAGACAAGAGCTATCCAGATAATCTACCGGAGGCGGTAGTGTTCGATGTTCCTTATCTATCTAAAGGTAACCTAAAGGCAATGGCTCAAAAAATATCCGGAACAAAAGGTTATGCTAAAGCACCTAGAGGGATTGATGGTGAAGCTATGGAACAACACCATTGGCGAAGACAGAAAGATGGTCCGTTTTTATGGATGAATTATGAAACCCATAGAAATCATTTTGGAGAGCTACATGATTTCACTCCCTCAGAAAGAGTTGATCGTAGTCAATTCAATCAACAAAAAAGTGAATTATATGAGTTTGCCTTAAGACAACACTTGGGCGATTGGACAGACGACTTTATTGAGTCAATCAAAGAAGAAAAGGAAGAAAATAATCAATCTTAAAAGGAGAATAGTTATGAACCAAGAGATCAAACAAAAAATGGACGCCTGGACCAAGGAGTTGAATCTGGATTTTGGGAAACCCATGACCGAGGACGGAATTCAAGAAATAGAGAAAAAGTTGGACCTGAAAGTTCCTCCGGAATACAGGGAATTTCTGCTCAATTACGGGTGTATCCCCTCTATGGATTTATTAGGTAGTGTGATTCCGGAAGATAGTGATACCTTATTAGATTCAGGGGAATATCTATGGTCTGCTTTAGGGATGACATTAAAACGCAGGGAAGGACTTGGGCTTCCAGATGATTTAATTGTGGTCCATCTGGACGGCATGGGCGGTTACGACTGCGTAGTCGGCCAAGGAGAAAGATTCGGTCAGGTAGTTTATTGGGACTCTTATTGTGACCCCAATCAAGCCTATCCCAATATTCCCACGGAAGAATGGTTTCAGAATCATCCCAACTGGACCATCACCCACATTAACAGCAAAAAGGAAGACTTCTGGCTGGAAGGCTATAATTTCTGGGATTACCTTTTCAGGAAATTCCAAGAGATCAAAGATGCGAACAAAAAAGAAAAGGAAGAGGAAGGCGATAAAAACAGTAAAGACTAAATTATGGACCAAGAGATCAAACAAAAAATGGACGCTTGGACCCGGGAATTGAATCTGGATTTCGGGGAACCAATGACCGAGGACGGAATTCAGGAAATAGAGAAAAAGTTGGACCTGAAAACTCCTCCGGAATACAGGGAATTTCTGCTCAATTACGGGTGTATCCCCTCTATGGATTTATTAGGTAGTGTGATTCCGGAAGATAGTGATGCTTTATTAAATTCTGGAGAGTATTTATGGTCCGCCCTAGGGATGACACTGGAGTTAAGAGATGGCCTAGGACTACCCGATGACCTTATAATAGTAAATCTGGATGGCATGGGCGGATATTACTGTGTGGTTGGTAAAGGAGAAAGATTTGGCCAAGTGGTCTATTGGGACTCTTATTGCGTCCCGGATCAGGTTTATCCCAATATTCCTACAGAGGATTGGTTTCAGAGGCATCCTAACTGGACTGTCGGCCATATCAACGGCAAAAAGGAAGATTTCTGGCTGGAAGGTTATGATTTCTGGAATTATCTATTTAGGAAATTTCAAAAGATCAAGGATGCAAACGAAAAAGAAAAAGAAGGGAGAAATGGGTAATTTAAAGTCACAGGATTAAAATCAATAATCTCAAAAAACAAGAGGAGGTAGCACGATGCAAGTTTCAGCTATTTTAGTAGAAGAATATGAGAGAGAATTGGAGTTGAATCTACCTTCATCCTTTAAGGATTTTCTACTCCAGAAACGGTCTGCGATCATCGACGGCTTCTCGATAATGGGCATCTCCACCAAAGAGGTGCCTATTAACATTATCCAAGCCACCAGTCTTCTCCGACATGAAAGGCCGGATCTGCCATCTACTTTGGTGCCGGTCGTTTTCATAAAGAGTAAGGCCGTTTGCTTGGACATCTCCCGCTCCGCCAACGGAGACGTTCCTTTAGCGGAAGTATCCTTACAGGAAAAGGATGCTCCATTGGATATCGGTTATACTTTCTCCGAGTGGCTGGAGTATCATCAAAATCTGGAAGCAAGGTCCCGAGTGGCCTGGCAACGGATTAGGAACCGCCAGAAAGAAGCCAGGGGTTCCACTATTCAAGATTGGAGTACCCCTGTCTTTAAAGTCCAGGATTATGTGGTCGCTTTGGGCGCCTTTCGTTTTAGTTTTGTCGAAGGGTGTTTGGAAATAGATGAATTTTTTCCTATTCCTCAACCCAATGTGGCGGCCCGGGATCCGGTCAAGGTTCTCTTAAGTGAGGCCTTCGCCCGGGGCCGTGATTATTGCGGATGCCTAAAGTTAACTTTTACTCGCGATATCAGAGAAGATGAAAACGGCAGGATGAGTCCCAAAAAAGACTGGGATAGGATCAAAGAGGAATATAATTCCGGTCAAGGCAATTCTTTAAAAGGATGGCGGATTCCGGCTGCTGTTCCCGAAGAGATAACCGAATTGGCCGCCGAGTATGGAGTTTCTTTATCCGGCGCGGATAAAGGAGTTATTGAACATTACGAGGCGGTCGATCTTTGGTTTCGGACTTTGGATCTCCCGGAAAAGGTGATTCAAAGGATCGAGGAGCTGGAAAAAGCGGGATTCGCCAAAAAGGAAGTGATAACCGAATTGATTTACACCAATGTTTGGACTCGGGAAGAAGTGGCCTGGGCTTTTCTTAATGCTTCCAGACCGGAAGCCCTGATCTTGGGGTCCGATTATTTCGGGGATAGGTTATCTTATGCCGAGTCCCTTAATTTCGGACGCTCCGCTTTTATAGCTACCCGATTGCGGGACGCTATTATGGCGGAGATGAATCAGGGGTTGTCTTTGGAAGATACTGAGAACGCCAAAGCCCATTGCTTTCTGGAACCCCGAGAAAATAGGTTGTGGACCCTTGGTTGTGATCAAGATTTTTGTTTCCCTTTTCCTTCTCACAAAAACCTTCAGGAGAAGAGATGGTTCAGAGCTGAAGAGCCGATATTGATGCTGTGTCAACCTTTTGTTCCCCACAATATGGATCGGGAATTACCCAGGTTGACCGGTTACTTAAAACAACTTCTTAACGACCGCAGCAAGGTTCAAGCCAAATGTTTGGTTCTGAGTAATGAATACATTTCTCCTTATTATTGTCCTTATTGGGAGCAAATGGAGAAATTCGTTCAAAAAGCTCGGGAAAAAGGAGTGGAGGTGTTTTTTGCCCCCGCTCGGATGGATGTTTATTTGGATGAAGAAATAAAAAACAGAATGTATAAGGTTAAGAGTTTGGCCCAATTTTCCTCCCGAGAAGAGGAAAAGAAACTGCAAATAATAGAAGTGCCGGAAGAATATTGGAACTTACCCGAAGAGTCCCGGGCCAATAGAGCCATTCAGAATGCTTCCCAAAGTGCAAAAATGTTTGCCTATCAGTTGGTCCATAAGAGAGAGGTGAAGCGTTACGGTCATGAATTCTCTTTGATGTGTGAAGTTCTGGAAAGGGAGGCGAGCCAAAACCATCGGATAATAGCCGATGTTGAAGGCGAGCTTTCCTTGGAATTGGAATCCGCTTTAAAGAGGGAAGGAAAAATGGAAGATATCACTCTTCCTTTTGTCCGGCCCGAAGAGATGGATGAATTTAAGGAAAAATTAAAAAGCGAATCCTTATTATCTCCTCTTCGGGAAGTTACCGGCGGAATAGTGGTGGTGGTTAAACATTGGGAGCAAGAATATATATCGCCCCAACAAGCGACCACCGAACTCCATCAAGAAAGCTTTACCTTTCCCGCTTCGCTTCGGGATTCTATTGACCAAAACATTGATCGAAAAAAACAAGAAAGGATCTATGCCAGTAATTGGAAGGAGATCGATAAAGCTCATTCGATATTAAGGGAGTCGTTGCAAATCGGCGTTCCTTACGGATTAGCTTCTTTATTAGGGAAAGTTCGGGCCAATGTCTTCGTGGAGATGATCCGGGATTATATCCGGGTTCTGCCTTCTTCTAAAGAGTTGAATCTTTTTATCTCTTATGGAGATGGAAGCCAAGGCGGCCCTCTTAGTTTATTCTCTTTACCTTCCTCGGAGAGACCTGATGATCATCTTGATCTGTTTCGGTATAATATGGGCACTGTATCTTGTCGCCATATGGAAGCTGATAAATTCGTGGACCGTTATCTGATCAGGAACAGGGAGATCCAGCATAGAGAAAACTCAACTGATCAAGAGAATTTGGCTTATAGCCGAACTTGGGAATCGGTGGAAGAGATCTTGAAATTTCTAAGAGGTGATCTAACCATAGAAGACGATCTGAGCTTGAATATGCGGATCCTTTTGGATTACATTCCCATTATTAAGAATCGGAATTGGCCCGGCTTAAGTCTTCAATTGTACCATACTACCGGTTTGGAATCGGCGGAAATAGGTGTTTACAGGGCTATACTTGATCTATTAAAGAAATATCAGGGAGAATTGATCGTTACCCCGAGGATCTTGATTCCCAGCGGTTACTATAAAAAGGCGGATCCTTGGTATTGATCACAAAGGAGGTAAAAAATGACAAAAGAATTAAGTTATAGGTGTAAAAGTTGTCAGAATACGGTGGTTATCTCCACTAAAGTGTTGGAGTATATGACGGAAAAAGGAGAAAGTCTTCCGGAGAGATGTGATAAATGTAGAAAAGGTCGGCAGAAGGATAAGAGGGAAATAAGAATAAATTATTTTCGTCAACTTCCTTCCCGGCAGATCATGATACCTTCTCTTTATTGCCGGAGTAATTATACTTCCCACGGAGATCGAAGCTATATCGAGATCCCCGAATCAAAGGAAGAGTCCGGCTTAAGGGTTAGAATGACCGATGATCATATCGAAGAATTGTATGAGAAATTGGAAAAAAATCAGGTAGTGGTTTTGGCCAGCCCCACAGGCACCGGCAAGTCGGTGTATGTCTTATATCGGCTTTTGGATCCTCCGCCGCAATATCAGGGTAGTTTTGTTGACGATCTTCTCCACCAAGGACAGGTCGTTCAAACTCAACCCTTAAGCGCGGCGGTGGAGAAAATACCGGAGACTGTCAGTGAAAAAGAATTAAAACAGTCCGCGGTTAGGCCTATGGGGATATTGGGACTTAGGCATAGAGGAAGAGAAGATTATGATCGGCACAATTTGGGAGTAGTGGTGACCGACGGTTCTTTAAGGAACTGGCTTCGAGACGGTCATATAGGGCAATATAGCCTTATTATGGTGGATGAAGCCCATCAAAGGAGTTTGAATATAGATAGCCTTTTGGCTTTACTGCAATTCAAGCTCCCTCTCCATCCCCATTTAAAGGTTATTATTTCTTCGGCTACCATAAACATCGGTGAATTCAAGGAAGCCTTTGAAAGTAAAGGTATAAGCACCGATGTTTTGGATCTATCTCAAGCTCTGGAAGATGATGCCGATTATACAGTTCATTTTTGGCAGGACGGATCTAAAAAGGATTGCGATTGTTGGTTATGCCGAAAAGAAAAAGTTAGGAAAAATTTTTGGCAAACCATGAGTTCTCCGCCCGAAGAAGGGCAATTACCCCAAGTGGTCGCTTCCTATGTTATAGAGATCTTGCGGAACACTAAAACCGGAAGCATCTTGGTCTTTTTGCCCGGTGAAGCGGTCATTGAAAAATCTCGGGAGTTGATCGAGGAAAAAATATTCGATGTTCAAGGCGGAAAGGATATTCCGGTTTTACCCATTTATAGTCGTTTAGGGGATGAAGTATCCAATAGATTTAATAAGAAAGGTAAAGTTAGAAGAGTTTTACTCACCACGGATATCGCGGAAACTTCCCATACTCTGGATGATGTTGTGTATTTGGTGGAATCCGGTTTTATTAAGCAATCCCAATGGGACCCGGAAAGCTTAACTTCCTCTCTTCCCAATATTCGGCACAGCCAAGCCGGATGCAAGCAAAGATTCGGTCGAGTGGGAAGAAATCGTAAAGGGTATGTTTATTGTCTATATACCCAAGAGCAGTTCAACAATTTCCAAGAGCAAACCACCCCGGAAGTATTCCGGAGTCAGACCGATGAAGTTCTTGTTAATATCAAATCCGCCGGAGTGTCCGACAATTTTTCCTTCATAGGAGAAGCTGACAATGATCAAACTTTTGATTATGAGATCAAAAGATCTTTGTCTTTTTTATCCGAGGAAAAATATTTGGACGAAGAGGGTAATGTAACCGAGGACGGATTGGAGTCCTTTCGGATACCCTTAACTATTCAAAAGAAGGCTCTTTTGGATATGGCGGATCAACAAGGATGCTTGGAAGAAATGTTGGTTTTGGTTTCCGCTTTGGAGACCGATAGAGGTGAAGCCAGGACCGGCGCCGAAAGCTCCAATCCTATGCATGGCATTTTGGTTTGGGATCCCAGGTGGACCGCTGAGACCAAAATGCGAGTGTCACGGGTTCTGGATGCTCTAAAACTCGGCTGTCGGGATGATCTGGAATTCATCCTCAAGATAGTTTATTGCTTTCAGCAGGCTCGAATGGAAGAAAGGGATAGAGATTGGGCGACTAAGAACTTTGTTAATTATTCCGTTCTGGAAGAGATCTTGGATAATTATCAAAAAGTTAGAGAAATGTTTTTGGCCAAAGCCGAAACCAGATCTCCTCGGGAATTGGAATTATCCAGAGTATCCAAGTTACGGTTGGTATTATCCCGAGTATTAAAAGGAAGAGAAGTGAAGATCAAACAAGGAGAAAAAGGATTGTTTTATCAACTGAAAAATAATGAAGAGGTAACCGGTTATATTTCCGAAGCTTGCGCCGGAAATTGGCAAGACGGTGATGAAGCCATATTGCTGGCGGCCACCAAAAAGAAAGGTCTGGTTGACGGAGAAGAGAGGATGGTTTCAGTAGCTTGCGCTTTAGCTAAACCGGATATCGGATTGGAGTTTAAGTCGGATCTGTTTTGGGATCAGAATATCCCCGTGGGAACTCGAATGTTGATACATCGGCAAGGAAACAAAGAGTATGTTGCCAAGATATTGCAAGCGCCCACTCAATTGCGAGTGGAGTACGGTGAAGAGTTGGATTTCGCTATGTTAATGGACAACTACTTAAGGCGTGATTATGTTCCCCAAATAAACTACAATAACGACGAAGTTGTTAACGGGTTTAACAATATCAAAAACAGAATTGAAGTGGAATGGAAGGACAAAAGAAGGGACAAAAAAGCTTTATTGCGAAGCTGGAAGCGAGAGAAAAACGGAGTTCGCGCTTTAGTGGAACCTTTTGAGATCAGAGAGGCCATGAGAGACATAATTTCTTCCGAGCAAATTCGAATGAAAGTTAAGAGAGTCTTTCAGTTTTATGAAGACGCAAGAGGTTGGGTTCTGGTGGAAACGGAAGAAGGATTGGAATTTCCTCTCGAGATCAGCGAATTAAGCCTTTCTTATTTTGGCAACGCTCTTCAGTTCTTAGAACAGAGTTGGATAACTTTACCGGTAGTGGATAAAACCTTGGAAGGAAGACCGATATTCTCTAGGTTGAGTATTTTGCTTGATGACCTGGAAGAGATCAAATGGGAGGCGGAAAGATACGGTAAAAAGGAAATGGTCGGATATGTGGAAAAAGTGGACCGGGACCGGAATCAAGTTATTGTTTATACTCCACGGAATTCGGAGATCATTCATTTTTTCAGTATTTTTTCCAAAAGCATCCCTCAAGAATTAACGGTCGGCAGTGAAGTTCCGATAATCGTAAGTTTGAGAGAAAATGGTCAGTGTTATATGTTCCGGAAATTAAAAACTTACGAGAGATCCAGTTTACCCCGAGGGAGAAATTGGGAATATAATGAAGAAATGGAATGTCTTTATCTTCCCTTTTTCTTAAATATGGAAGAACTGGAAACTTGGGAGGCGAGCGATCGAGATAAAGAAAAATTAGTCAGGCATTCCTGGAACCACGCTTTCAAGGTTGATTTTGATTACGACAGAGTTCGCAAAAGTTTAAGTGAAGGAGAGAGAGTGGAAGTTGAAGTTGATAAAGTGATGACCTATAGGCAAAGCGGTAATATTTCCGGGTTAAGTGTAAAATTGTATCGGGATAATATTAAGTTAAACGGTTTTATTCCTTCGAAAGAGTTGGTATTGAAAAAGAAAAGCGGCGTGGAGGTGAGTGATCTCCCTTGCTCGGGAAGTTTTCTGGAGGCAACGATCATTAAACTCGATCTCAATAAAAGGAAGATAATATTAAGCGAAAAAAGATCAAAAGGAAACAACGATGAAGAATAGATGAGGAGGTTTGCGGTATGGATAGAAAAACTGTCGGGGTAACCCATCAACAATTTGATTTTGATGGGGGAAGTTGTTTGAGGTTATTGGAAAGAAATAATTTGATCCAAGAAAAGATCTTCGGGGTAGATTCCTTAAAAGAAAAAATCGGCACAGGAGAAATACAAGAAGCTATATTTGTGGATATAACCCCGGAAGAAGAGTTCAATGACTTAACGGCCACTATTTTCGACCATCATCGGACCGAGGACGAAGAAGAAAAACAATTGACAGCTTTTGATATTCTTCTCGGTAATAAGGGAATGATGGGACTGGATGAAGACAAGGTTAGACAATGGCAAAAATTGGTGGAAATGGGCGACAGAAAAACCGAGAACGATAATATGGATATAGCTCGAATCCTTAAGAGGCTGCATCTTACTTTATCCGACGAGAAGGTATATCAAAAATGTTTTGCGCCCCTGTTTGACGCCTTCTTTGACAATAGAGACCCTCACACTAAACGTAATTTCTCCATCTTCCGAGATAAAGCCCAGCAGTTCATTAGTGAAAATCCTGATCTGCCGGGCGTGGAAACCCTTCAAAGATGGTTGGAAAGAATGCAAGAACCGGAGAAGCTGTTTAGAGGGTCTCCTCGAAATTTTTGTCATTATTTTATTTATCTGGATCCGGAAGAAGCTAAAAGGTGGGCAGAGTTGGTTCTACACGGAATTTATAACGAACAGTTGATGTTCCAAAAGGATATCCGAGATTTTTTGGAATCTCAAGTTTATGTTTTCGGAGATGTTCCGGTTATAACTTCCTTGAATTCCAGTCCCACTTTTCTGCGAGCGGCCAGATATATGATCTATTCCAACAACGAAGAATCCCAACCTTTATTGCAAGAGAGGATAACCAACAGAAACAGTCCTTGGATCTTGATAAAAGTGGACCCCGAGACCAAGAATTTCCAAGTGTTCGTAAATGCGGGTAAAAAGATAGGCAAGGCCATTTTCCCCGAGATCGTAAAAGGGTTAAGGGCCGAGATCTTAATTAAAAGAGGATTTAAAGTTCCTCCTTGGCAAGAGTTGGTGGAAGACGGCGTATTAAGCGGGACCGAACCCCTATATTACAATAAAGTGGAAACCGGTTTCTCTAATATTTTGTGGGGAAGTTTAAAAATACCGGCTCCACCGGCTAAGGATTTTGGCAGCACCGCTTCCAAGATCCTGCAAAGACTGAGTGAAATTATCAAATATGCAGTGGATAGAGAATACTTTCCTTATGATTGCAATCCGAAAGAATGCAAGCAATGTTCTATTTATCAGTGGCAATTAAAAAAATGTTTCTTTAAAAGAAAGGAGGTTAGAACAAATTCAAATAGTTAGCTCTTTTTAAAATTATCCTTTAAGCCCCGGAATTTATTTTCCGGGGTTTTTAAGTTGGCTCTTTAAAATAAATCAGTACTCAAATATTTCTCCCTCCGATTCGGGAAAGGTTACGGTAATATTCCCCGGAGTTTGTTTTTTACACAACTTTTTGAATGGTATATAGGGCACCAATATTCCTATTTCCCCTTTACATTTAGAGCCAAACAATGAATAAGTTCAGGCACATTTTGGACGGCGAAGCCGGACAAAATGTATGCAAATAGGGTTTAAGTTTAAAAATTGCGGAGGATTTGGTAGATTGTATGGTTATTCATATAAATATAACCATATGATCACAGGACAAGCCGAGCAGAGATTAAAGATCCTGCAGTTTTGGAGAAAGCACGGATCAAGGGCCGCCTATGACGCCTTTAGTGCCAAGCGTTCCACTCTCTACTGTTGGTGGAAGATATACAAGGATTCGGGGTATAGAACAGAGAGTTTGAATCCCGGAAAACAGGCCAGAAAAAATAACAACAGAAGAGAGATCCACCCCCTACTCTTAAAAGAGGTCCGGAGACTACGACTAGAAGTATGTCCCAATATGGGCAAGGAGAAGGTGAAAAAATATTTGGACAAATACTGCCAGGAACATAATCTACCCATTTATTCAGAGTCTAAAATAGGAAGAATAATCAAGGAGAAGAAAATATATCATCATAGGCAGAAAATATCCCATTTCGGTAAGGTTAAAAAACAAAACAGGAAGAAAAAAGAGAGAAAACCCCGTGATTTTAAGGCCAAAGAGGCAGGAGATCTAATTGAGATCGATACTATAGTTAAATTCTGTTTCGGGATGAAGAGATATATCATTACCGCCGTTGATGTTAAGACCAGGTATTCGTTCGCCTATGCCTACAAGAGTCATGGCAGTGCTAGTGCTAAAGATTTTTTCCAAAAACTAGAACAAGTTTTTCCCTACAAGATAAAGAGGGTGCAAACAGATAACAGGTCAGAGTTTCATAAATATTTCATGGGTTATTTGGAAGAACAAAAAGTTATCCATTACTGGAATTACAAAGGGCAACCGACTAAAAACGGTCATATTGAGAAATACAATAGGACCATACAGGAGGAGTTTGTTGACTGGAATGAAATATTGTTAGAAGATCTAAATAAATTTAATAACAAATTGATGGAATGGCTGGTATGGTATAATACAGATCGTTATCACTGGAGTCTTGATTTAGTGTCTCCTGTGGATTATTTACTTAATAATGGCCTTGTGTCCAAAATGAGCTGGACTAATACATATTTAGGGGTTTGCCAAGAAGGGATTGGGTATAAAGATTTCTTTTTTGGTCAGGTTTATAGGGAATTCGATTTTCATAATCATCCAGTGATAAGGGAGTGGAACGAAAGGTCGCCGTTGAATATGCCTCAGTGTCATAATTGTTATGCTATTGGTGTATGCGGAGGAGGGTGTGCTTTTAGTGCTTGGTTGAGAAATGGTAGTATTTGGTCTATTGATTCTCGGTTTTGTATTCATTCTCGCAAAACATTGGATTGGTTAGTTTGGGATTTATATAAATCTTTAGACTGACAATTAAAGAGGGCCTCTTTACGGGGCCCTTATTTTTAATTGTAATTTTAATATTATGATGCAAATAGACCTTAACCAAAAATTGGACCAAGAAACTTTTTTAAATTTTTTCGATTTGAAAATCGGAGGTGTTGATTTTGGAGCCGGTATAAAAAAAGAATACCCTTTAATTTCCAAGGAAAACTATAAAGAGTATATAGATGATTATTATAAAGAGCATCAACAGGAGTTAAATAAGTCCCTGCGGGACATTAGAAACAAAATAAGCGAAGTGGAAAAGGATTTTTTTGAAGGTGTAAAAAATATTTTCGGCGAGGATTTTCGCCGGAATAATTACTACGGCGCTCTATCCATCTTTAATTGCAATCCTCGTTATCTGGACAAAGGAATTTTCCAAGTTTATTACAAAAAGGACCTATTGGACAAACTGGAGGTGGTCCTGCATGAAACCCTTCATTTTATCTTTTTTGAGTATTGCGACAACAATTTAAAAAATGCGGTGGCCGACCTGAATAAAGACTCCGGACCCTATTGGGCTTTGTCCGAGATATTTAACGTTGTTGTCCTTAATTTATCCGAATTTCAAAAAATACTGCAAAGGCCGGAACATATGTTTTATCCGGACTTAAAGAACCATTATTATCAGATCAAAGATATCTGGGAAGAAAAGGGAGAGGATATAATTAAATTTTTAGAAGACAGTTTATATATATTAAGAAAGGAATACGAAAGTTGATTAAAACAACTCAGTACTCAAATATTTCTCCCCCCGATCCGGAAATATCACCGCGATGTTTCCGGATTTTATTTGGGACGCGATCTGTTGGG
>CAZPEL010000018.1:0-16481 GCA_964585585.1 uncultured Gammaproteobacteria bacterium
TTAAAACTTTTTTGAGACCCCGCCGTTCGCGAACAGCGGGGCAAAAAAGTCAAGGTATTATTTCTTTAAAGCGAGAGAGTGGGGCTACGGCCATAATTTTAAAGAAATAATTAAGAAATAATTAAGAATTTATTAATAATTATAAATTATGACAGATCCAATTGCAGACATGCTTACAAGAATCAGAAATGCGGCCGCCGTGGGAAAGAAGGACGTGGTTTTGCCTATGAGTAAAATGAAGCACGAAGTGGCCAAGATTCTGGAGAGAGAAAATTGGATTCAAAAAGTGGAGATATTAGATCCTTCTGATAGTTCTTTGTTGGAAAGGACAGGCAAAAAAGATGCCGGCAAAGTGGGGAACTACAAAAGACTGAAGGTCGTTTTGAAATACAAAAAAAGCGGTAAGCCGGTGATCTCCCATTTGCAGAAGGTTAGTAGGCCGGGACTGAAGATATATGTCAAGAAAACGGAAATACCGAGAGTTTTGAATGGTCTGGGAGTAGCCATAATCTCCACCCCTCGAGGTCTGATGACCAATCAAGAGGCCAAGAAGGAAGGCATCGGAGGAGAGGTTATCTGCGAGGTTTATTAATCCAAGTTTTAAATATTTAAATTAGTAATTATGTCCAGAATAGGAAAAATGCCAATTGAATTGTCTTCGGGAACCCAAGCTCAGACCGAGAATGGTTTTTTAGTGGTAAAAGGTCCCAAGGGTGAGTTGAAGAGGGGATTGCATGAATTGGTTCAAGTAAAAGTGGAAGACAATCAAATAACAGTGGAAGTTAAAGATCCTTCCGACAAAAAGCAAAGATCCTTTTGGGGCTTATACAGAAGCTTGATCAGCAATATGGTCCAGGGAGTGGAAGAAGGTTTTGAAAGGAAACTCGAGATCAATGGAGTAGGATATAACGCCGCTTTAAGCGGAAATAAATTAACCCTTAAGGTTGGTTTTTCCCATCCGGTGGAATATAATCTTCCGGAAGGAATAAGCGCCTCTGTGGAAGGTAATCTTATAACCATCAGCGGAATTGATAAGCAATTGGTGGGAGAAGTGGCCGCCGAGATCAGAAAGATCAAGAAGCCGGAGCCCTACAAAGGAAAAGGCATCAAGTACGAGGATGAGGTTATCAGGAGAAAAGAAGGAAAGGCCAGCTCCAAAGGGGAATAATAAAATAATTTGATCAGGAAATAAAATCAAAATATATGGTTGATATCCAAAAAGAAAAACAACTAAAAAGGAAAAGAAGGCAAAAAAGGGTCAGGGCCAAGATATCCGGAACCGCTGAATTGCCCAGATTGAATGTTTATAGGTCCAACATCGGAGTTTTTGTCCAGCTTATTGACGATGTTAACGGCCGAACTTTGGTCAGCGCCAGTAATAAAGAGGTCAAGGCCAAGGGTACCAAGACCGAGCAAAGCTTTGAAGTGGGTAAATTGATAGCTCAAAAGGCCCAAAAAGCCAAGATAGAAAAAGTTGTTTTTGACAAGGGAGGTTTTAAATATCACGGTCGGATCAAGGCCGTAGCCGAAGGAGCCAGAGAAGCGGGTTTACAGTTTTAAAAATATTAATTTAATTTTATATGACCACCAATCAAGACAAAAAAACCACTGCCAATACCCAGCCACCAAAAGAGGCGCCGAAATCCGGCAAACAGAAGCAGGGATCTTCTCAGGAGAAAAAATCTCAAGGGTTCGGCAAGAAGCCAGCTTCGAAATTCGGTAACAATAATAACAAAAAGGAGGAATTCGAGCAAAAGATCCTGGATATAGCCAGGGTAACCCGTGTTATGGCCGGAGGTAAAAGAATGAGTTTCCGGGCTTGTGTGGCAGTGGGAGACAGGAACGGCAAGATCGGGGTCGGTTTGGCCAAAGGAGCCGATGTGGCCGCAGCTGTGAGCAAGGCCGCGGACCGGGCCAAAAAGGACATGGTCAATGTCCCTATTGTTAATTTTACCATTCCTCATGATATCAAATACAAATTCGGGGCCGCCGAGATAATTTTTAAGCCCAGTAAGCAGGGCAGAGGTATTATTGCCGGCGGGATCGTGCGAACCATTTTGGAATTGGCCGGTATCAAGAATATCACCAGTAAGATCCTGGGCACCAACAACAAGGTCAACAATGCCAAATGCACTGTTGAGGCCTTAAGAAATTTAAAAAGAGTGGATGCCAGTAAGCTGGAGGAGAAAAGATCCGAAGAAAAATCCGATTCCTCCGATAAAAAAGAGGAAGCTTCCGGTGAACAAAAAGGATCAGAAAAAACTCAGGAATCTAAATAATCTAAAAGCAGTTTTATGTCATTATCCTTAGATACAATCAAACCCGCCGCTCAGCCCAAAAAAAGCGGTCGAAGAGGTAGAGGAGACGGTTCTAACCGGGGCAATTATAGCGGCCGAGGTATCAAGGGGCAAAAGGCCAGATCCGGAGTCAGCGGATTGAAACTTTTGGGCTTGAAGAGCTTGGTCAGCCAAACCCCCAAAAAGAGAGGTTTTAATTCCCAAAGACCCAAGAATCAGATATTGTCTCCCGGGCAAATAAATGATAATTTTAAAGAAGGAGAGGAAGTAAGCCCGGCCCGATTACAGGAAAAAGGTTTGGTCAAGGACCAGAACCGACCGGTTAAAATATTGGGCAACGAGGAATTGAAGCTTAAAAAGCTTCACTTTAAAGGAATTAAATTAAGCAAAAGCGTAGCCGAGCAGGTGAAAAAACAAGGCGGAAAGATTGAATAAATTTTGATATTAGATATTTTTTGATATTGGATATTAGTCACCGCGGAGTTAATATTTTTTTATTACCAATATCCAATATCTAATTACCAATATCCAATAATATTATGTGGCTGGAAAAATTGAAACAAATTTGGCATACCCCGGACCTGAGAAAGAATATTATTTTCGTTCTTTTGATGTTGGTTGTTTTCCGCGCGGCCGCCAACATTCCCTTTCCGGGAGTTAACGCCGCCGCCTTAAGGGACCTGTTTGCTTCCAACCAAGTTTTTGGTATGCTTAATATGTTTTCCGGGGGCGGTATGCAGAATTTTTCCGTGGTTATGATGGGTGTGGCTCCTTATATTACCGCCGCCATTATTTTTGAATTATTACCCATGGTGATCCCGCAACTAGAGGAGATGAAAAAGGAAGAGCAGGGTAGACAAAAAATAACCATGTGGACCAGATGGATAACCGTTCCTCTGGCCGCCTTGCAATCCTTCGGCATGATAACTTTGATCCAAAAGACCTCTCCCGGAGTTTTGCAGAATGTGGGACTCTTCGATATGTTCCATATGATCCTGATCATTACCAGCGGTACTATTTTTTTGATGTGGATCGGGGAGCTTATAACGGAAAAAAATATCGGTAACGGAATTTCTTTGTTAATATTTTCCGGTATTATCAGTCGAGTGCCGGGAGCAGTGCAACAGATATTTGTTACCTATGATCCGACCAAATTATTCACCATAATAATGTTCATCATTATTGCCTTGGTGACCATTGTGGGCATCGTTTTTATCAACGAAGGACAAAGGAATATACCGATCCAGCACGCTCGACAGATCCGGGCCGGAAGCAGCTTGAGCGGAGGGGGTTCTTACTTGCCGCTACGAGTCAATATGGCCGGAGTTATCCCGATCATCTTTGCTATTGCCGTTATCACTTTTCCGCCTATGATGGCCCAGTTTTTTGTCCAAGCCCAAACCCAGTGGCTGTCCGCGGCCGCCCAGTGGGTCAATGATATTTTTCAAAATCAACTGGTTTACGGAGTATTGTACTTCTTATTGGTGTTTGTTTTCACTTATTTTTATACCGAAGTTACCTTTGATTCCAACAAAATAGCGGAAAATCTCCAGAAGCAAGGGGCTTTTATTCCTGGTATCAGGCCCGGTAAGAATACCAGTAGTTATTTATCTTATATCACCCATAGAATTACTTTATTCGGCGGTATCTTTTTAGGAGCTATCGCTGTTCTGCCTTTGATAATGAAGTTTTTCACCAATATGCAGGTGCTTACCATCGGAGGAGCTAGTTTATTGATCGTGGTGGCCGTGACCGTGGAAACAGTCAAGCAGATCCAGTCCCAGCTAACAATGCGGGAATATGACGGAATTTAATTCCGGGTCGAAGATCTGAAATCAAAGCTTGTAGTTAAACATCTGATAATATCGGATGTTTTTATTTGTTTCTTTTGAAGAATCAAAAATTGTATTATAATGATTATATGGGACTTTTTTCCAAGAAAAAATCAAAACAAGAGAAACTGGAAGAGGCCAAAAAGAAGCGGAATATCTATGAATCCCGAAGGTCGGCCGGTGAGATGAATCCGACCCAAACTCAGAGCCGGGTATCTTTTGCCGGAGGCGAGGTTACCACTACTTCTCGCGGCGGAAGTTTTGCCCAAAAAAAAGGAGGGAAGAAGGCTAGTGCTCAAAATAGTCGGAACAAAGGAGACAGGGTATCGGCCCTTTCGCGGGGTTCTCGGTCTGTGTCCGCCTCTCCCCAAAACAAGCGCAGTGAAGTTGGTTTTGGCAGGAGTAAAAGCTCGGAGAAAAAAGGATTTGCTCAAAAAGGCAACAACACTTCGAGCTTGGGCTCCGCTTCCAAGAGATCTTCTTCCGGTTTACACAAACCCTTGGGTTTTTAAAAACGATAAAATATTATGTGGTTATCTCTTTTTTTATTCGTGGTTGGTTTTGTATTTTTAATAAAAGGAGCCGACATTTTAGTGGACGGCTCTTCTTCAATTGCCAAAAAATACAAGATCTCCAATCTGGTCATAGGCCTGACCATAATAGCTTTCGGAACTTCGGCTCCGGAACTTTTGATCAGTGCTATAGCCGCTTTTGAGGAAAGCGCCGACATTGCCATCGGTAATGTTATCGGTTCCAGTATCTCCAATACTTTATTGATCTTGGGGACAGTGGCCTTAATAGCCCCTATTACCTTAAAAAAAGATACCGTTAACAAGGAGATCCCTTTTTCCCTGTTGGCGGTATTGGCGGTATTGTTCTTGGCTAATGATTTTTTGTTGGATAATAGCGCGGCCAATCTTCTTACTCGAGGGGACGGCTTGACTTTGTTACTGTTTTTTGTAATTTTCATATATTACACTTTCGGCCTTACTCAGAAACATAAAAAAAGCGGAGTTTTGGACACTTTGGGCAAAGATGAATTGGAGAAAGTGCCTGTTCAGAGCAATTGGTTTTCCGTTCTTATGATCATCGGCGGCTTGGCCGGATTGCTCCTCGGTGGAGAATGGGTAGTGGCCGGAGCCGGTGATATTGCCAATTATTTGGGTCTGAGCGAGTCCTTTATCAGTTTGACCTTGGTGGCCCTGGGTACCTCCCTGCCGGAGCTTACCACCGGAGTAATGGCGGCTCGGAAAGGCAGGGCCAATATGGCGGTCGGCGGGGTTATAGGTTCCAATATTTTTAATTTTCTTTGGGTTCTGGGTGCCAGTGCGGTTATAGCCCCCATAAGTTACCACTATGTTTTAAATATTGACATGATGATCCTGGTGGTTGTCACCATTTTAACTCTGTTTTTCATTTATTCGGGCAAACAGAATATCTTGAGCCGAAAAGAGGGCGCAATATTGGTAAGTTTGTATGCTCTTTACATAGTATTTTTGGTATATAGAGGTTAGAAATAAAAATAGTAAAAAAAATTATGAGAAAAAAAGCTGTTATTTTCTTAGGCCCGCCCGGATCCGGCAAGGGAACCCAGGCACACTTATTAAGCGAAGAGACCGGAATGCCGCATATTTCCATGGGGGAGATTCTAAGACAAGAAAAGGAAAACAACACCGAATTGGGAAGGGCCATAAAAGATAAGTTAGACCAAGGGGAATTAATATCTGATGACTTGGCCAGAGAAGTGATCTATAAAAAGATATCTCGAATGGACATACAAAACGGTTTTATCTTGGATGGATTTCCCAGGAGAAAGAGCCAGTTAAGTGATCTGGACAATATATTGCAAGATGCTTTTAGTTTTTTGCCCAAGACCGAAGCTGTTTATATCCGAGTTGGTGATGAAGAGGTCAAAAGAAGATTGAGTGGCCGCAGAATATGTGATAATTGCGGGGCTAATTACCATACAGAATTTAATCCCCCCAAAAAAGAAGGGGTGTGCGATGAATGTGGTAGCAAGATCCATCAAAGGGAAGATGATACCAGGGAAACTATTGCCAAAAGACTCCACAAGTTCCATGAATACAACAACTCTTTGGTAAGGGAATTGGAACAAAGGGGTCAACTTATTATCATAGATGGGGAAAAGGATATACAGGAGATCCATCAAGAGATAATAGATAAAATTTAGATAATGATATCAATAAAATCAAACAAAGAGATCGAAAAAATGAGGAGAGCGGGGAAATTGGCGGCTCAAGTTTTGGATTTTATAGAACCTCATGTAGAATCCGGTATTTCCACCGGTCAACTGGACAAACTGTGTCACGATTTTATTGTTCAAAACAATGCTGTTCCGGCCCCCTTGAATTATCATGGCTTCCCTAAAAGCATTTGCACCTCGGTTAATGATGTGGTCTGCCACGGCATTCCCTCCTTTGAGCATATTTTGCAGTCCGGGGATATAATCAACATAGATGTGACCGTTATTTTGGACGGTTACCACGGAGATACTTCCCGAACTTTTTTGGTCGGGGAGGTGTCTTCTCAGGCCCGGGAATTGGTGGAAAGGACGGAGCAGGCCATGTATGAAGGCATAAAAGCGGTTAAACCCAAGATCTTTCTTTATGAAGTGGGCCGGGCTATAGAGAGTTATATCAACCAATTCGGTTACGGCATAGTCCGGGATTATGGAGGGCACGGCATAGGTCGGAATTTTCACGAGCCACCGGATGTTTTCCATTCCTATACTCCGGAGAATAAGATCAAGTTAACTCCGGGGATGACCTTTACAGTGGAACCCATGATCAATCAAGGCGGTTCTCCGGATGTGGTTACTAGTCGGGAGGACGGATGGACTGTTTGTACGGCGGACGGAAGCTTGAGCGCCCAATTCGAGCATACTATAGCGGTGACCAAGAAGGGGTATGAGATATTAACTCTGGGAAATTCAAAATTCAAAAATCACCTGCCTGCCGGCAGGTAGGAAACTCAAAATGATGTTAAATGAGAATAAAAGATATTTAGGGATAGATTGGGGGGGAAAGAGGGTCGGTTTAGCTTTGGCCGAGGGGGAAGTAAAAATAGCCAGTCCCTGGAAAACAGTAAGTGGTATGGAGGAGGTTTTAGAGGCGGTTGAAAATGAGGAAGTGGACGTGGTGGTGGTCGGAGTTCCTTTTAAGGTACACGGACGGGACAAAGAAGTTGACCCCGAGTTTCAAGAATTTTTACGGAAATTGCGGGAGAATATAAAAGCGGAGGTGGTGACCGTGGATGAAAGATTGTCCAGTAAATCGGCCGACGCTTTGGACCAAGGCGGTCACGGCAAGACGGAAAGGGACGCCGTAGCGGCCATGGTGATCTTGCAGCAATATCTTGATAATATAGATATTGGATATTAGATATTAGATATTGGAACAATTAAACCAATTCACCAATATCCAATATCCAATATCCAATTTATGGACGACACTTTCCACACCCAAGCTATAATTTTACACCGCCGCCCCTTTAAAGAGAACGACCTTTTGGTCTCGGTTTATTCCCGCGACCTGGGGTTTTTGGAATTGGTGGCCCGGGGAGCTTTAAAGCCCGGATCCAAATTGGCCGGACATATAGAACCCCTGACCCTGATCGACCTTATGATCATAAGGGGAAGGGGTGGAAATTACATCGGCAGTGCCGTCGGGAGGAATTTTTATACCAATATCAGAGAAGATATCAGCAAGATGAATTATGTCGGTTCGGTCCTGAGATTGGTCCGGAAACAAACCCGGGAAGGGGAGGCCCTCGGAGCCCCGGACATTTTTGATTTGGCAAGGGATTATTTGGAAATATTGGACGGAAGCGGAGGGGATGCCGAATTATTGAATTTTTCCTTTTTTTTGAAGTTTTTATCGCTTTTAGGCCTGGAGCCGCAACTCTTTTATTGTTGCGGTTGCGGTCGGTCCATCCGGGCCGGGAACAATTTTTTCAGTTCCCGTCGGGGCGGGGCCGTATGCCTCGGTTGCGGCAAGAAAGGGAACCAAGGATTTTCCGTATCCGATGACTGCCTAAAAGTGTTGCGTTTTTTAAAGAACAGCGATTTTTCCAAAATAAACAGTTTAAAAGTGGAAGATAAGGGCTTGCGCCGGGAGATGGCCGGGGTGATCAAGGATTTCTATGAATATAATTTTTAATTCTTCACCCGAAACAGGAAAGGACCGGGGATATAAGTTTTGTTATCCTGAGGGCCATGGCAAGGTAGGCCGGAATAACAAAACTTATATCCCCGGTCCGTTTCTGGACCCCATTTTTGTAATAATAACAACAATATCTTGCTAAAATCGGCAAAAAGATATATAATAACATCTATTGCTAAAATTTTAAATTCCGGAATGGCCGTCTTTATTTGAAAGTTTAAACAGTATAACAAGTGAATAATATAATTTTAAATTATGCTTAGAACACATACTTGCGGACAGCTCAACAAAGAACATGTAAACGAGGAGGTAGAACTTTGCGGTTGGGTGCATCGGCGCCGGGATCATGGCGGCGTTATTTTTATTGACCTCAGGGATAGATACGGCCTGACCCAGATCAAATTCAATCCGGAAATAAAAGAAGAAACTTGGCAAGAGGCGGATAAGCTCCGTAGCGAATGGGTAATAAAGGTTAAGGGCAAAGTAGCGGCCCGACCCGGGGATATGGTCAACTCTAAACTGCAGACCGGAGAAATAGAAGTAGAGGTGGGTGAATTGGAAATTTATAGCCAAGCTCAAACTCCGCCTTTTGAGATAGACGAGGAAAAGCGGGTCGATGTCAACGAAGAAACCCGAATGAAATACAGATATCTGGACTTAAGAAAACCGGAGATATCGGAGATCATTTTAAAAAGACATCAATTTGTTAAATATGTTCGGGATTATTTATCCCAAAGGAATTTTGCCGAGATTGAGACCCCTTATTTGAGTAAAAGTACTCCGGAAGGGGCTCGGGATTTCTTAGTCCCGTCCCGGTTGCATAACGGTCAATTCTACGCTCTGCCCCAATCCCCTCAACAATACAAGCAACTGTTGATGATATCGGGAATGGACAAATATTTCCAATTCGCCAGATGTTTCCGGGATGAGGATACCAGAGGAGACAGGCAGGCCGAATTCACCCAGTTGGATATGGAGATGTCCTTTGTGGACCGGGAGGATATATTGAATTTGACCGAGGATATGTTCACCCGGGCGGTTCAACAGATCTTTCCGGAGAAAAAGATATTATTCCGGGAATGGCCCAGGTTGGATCATGCGGAATGTTTATTAAAATACGGAACTGACAGGCCGGACTTGCGTTTCGGTATGGAGATCCAGGAGCTTAGTGATTTGGTCAAGGGTTGCGAGTTTAAGGTTTTCCAGGAAACCCTGGATAAAGGCGGAGTGGTCCGGGCTTTAGTGGCCCCTCAAGGTTCGCAGCTCAGCCGGACCCAAATAGACGACCTAACCAACTTTGTGGCCGATTATGGAGCCAAGGGTTTGGCTTATATCATAGTTAAGGATCAGGAATTGCAATCGCCCATAGTTAAATTCCTGGGTGAGGATCTGGCCTGGAAAATAGTCAAGGCGACCGGAGCTCAGGCCGGTGACACTATCTTTTTCGGAGCGGATTCGGAAAAAGTGGTCCGAGAGGCCTTGGGAGCTTTAAGGAATGAATTGGCCTCGAGATTGGGGCTTTTGGACAAGGATCAATTGGCCTTTGCCTTTGTGGTGGATTTTCCTTTGTTTGAAGAAGAGAAACAGAACGGCTATTATGCGCCGGAACATCATATGTTCACCTACCCCAATCCGGAGGATATGGAACTTTTGGACAAGGATCCGCATCGGGTTCGTTCTTATCAATATGATGTGGTGGTTAACGGGGTGGAAGCGGCCGGAGGTAGTATCAGGATTCATGACCGCGATATCCAGGAAAAAATATTTGATCTGATCGGGTTCGGAGAGGAGGACAAAAAGAGATTTTCCCACTTTTTAAAGGCCTTTGAGTACGGAGTGCCCCCGCATGGCGGGATAGCGGCTGGACTGGAAAGGTTATTAATGGTTATAATGAATAAGAACAGTATTCGGGATATTATGCCCTTCCCCAAGACCGGTGACGGCCGGGATCTGATGATGGAAACTCCATCCGAAGTAGAGGAAAAGCAATTAAAGGAACTCGGAATAAGGATTAAAAAGGACTAAGAGTCGGGGCTGTTACCGATCTGGAAGTGCTTCGTTTAACATTAGGAATGGTTTATCCTACCCTTGCCATGGCCCTCGGGATAACAAAACCCTTGTTCTTGGTTTCTTGTGTGGATTTAAGCCCTATAAAGTTGTTTAAATCTTAAATGTTCTCATCTTGTAAAAAAGTTTTTATAATTTATTTGTTAATATTAAAATTAATCAAAGGAGGGGAAACCCGACCTTTTCAACTCTATGGAAAACAACAATCACGGCAATGCCGCCAAATTCGCTTTTTTCTATCTTTTGTCCCTGGTGGCCTTGCTTTTTATGTCCCTGTCCACGGGCATGATCCTTTTCCAGGTCATTAATAAATTCATTGCCAGCACTCCCGGTGTTTATTCCGGAGATTATTCCTCCGAAGCTTTGCGCTTCGCCATATCCAGTTTAGTGGTGGCTATTCCGATATTTTATGTGATATCGGCCCAGATACACAAGAATCTCTACCAAGGCAACTTGAGTTCGGAGTCCGGTATTAGAAAATGGCTGACCTATTTTATACTTTTTGTCTCCTCGGTGGTAATGATAGTGTGGCTGATAATCACTATCAATAGTTTCCTGGACGGAGAATTAACCCTGAAATTCGGTCTGAAATTTTTGAGCGTTTTGGCCATAGCCGGAACCATATTCGGTTTTTATTTTTATGATATCAAAAGAGATAATGTCCAGGGCATCAAGGATCCGGTTATAAAATCCTTTTTTGGGGGTACTTTGGCTTTGGTGGTTATCATCTTTGCCAGCGGTCTGTTTATAATGGAATCTCCGTGGCAGGTTCGGGCCAAGAATTTGGACCGAGAAGTATTAAGGGATCTCAATTCTTTGCAGTCCAGAGTAGAGAGATACTACAGGGAAAACAATGTCCTTCCGGCCAACCTGGAAACTATTTTGCAAGAGTATAGCTATTTGGACCAAGAGGATATTTCGGATCCGGAATCAGGAAAGAAGTACGAGTATCAAATCACCGGAGACAGGACTTATCAATTGTGCGCCGATTTTCGGACCTCCGGCGAAGATGATGATTATTATTTGGGCCGGGAATGGTCTCATGATAAAGGATACAAATGTTTTGAACTGGAAGTGGAAGAGGAGGACAATGACTCCACCCCCACTCCTCGGGTGATCCAGTAAAGATATCGATATTTTGGAAATAAAAAACCGCCCTGTTAAGGGGCGGTTTTTTGCTTTTACCCCGTTTTTGCGGTATAATGTAATTGAAGATCGAATTTAGAATTTAGAAGTTAGATTGCAGAATTAGGATTTAAAATAATTTTAAAAATATGCCTCAATCCAAAAAAACCCAAAAAACCAAACAAAAAAGGCCTCCGGCCAAAATAATCAATTATCTGGAGAAAATGGGAGTGAGTCATGATATTTTAGAGCACAAGACCGTGTATACGGCCATTGATGCCGCTAATACCCTGAAGAAGAAATTGGGCCAGATCGCCAAATCTTTGCTTGTCAAAGCGGACAAAGATTATTATTTGGTTCTGCTGCCGGCGGATAAGAATTTGCATGAAGAGAAGTTGAAAAAGATCATCAGTCAGCAAAAAGGCAAAGAAGTAAAAACCATCAAGATCCCCGGGGAAAAGATCATGTCCGAAGTTCTAAAGGTTAAGCAGGGCGCTTTGAGCGCCTTTGGCCAGATCCATAAATTGCCGGTAATAGCGGATAAGGAGTTGGAAAAGACCAAAAAGGCGGTTTTCCCTTCCGGCGGGTTCAACCATTCCGTGGAAATGGCGGTTAAGGATTTCTTGAAGTTGGAGGATGCGGTTTTGGCCAATATCGGAGTCAAAAAGAAGATAAAAACCCCTAAAAAGAATACCCCTAAAAAGAAAACCGGCCCGGCTTCGACCCGGAAGAAAACTTCCGGATCCTCCGCCCGAAAGACGGCTACCGCCAAGAAAAAGTCGGCGGGAACAACCCGAACCAAGGCCAAAACCGGCGGAAAAACCACCACCCGCAAAACCTCGGGCAATAAAAAGACATCTAAGAAATAAATTCCATGTTAGAGGTAAAGATAAAAAATTTCGAGGGCCCTTTAGACCTGCTTCTTAAGTTAATAGAGAAACAGGAGATGGATATTACCAAAATAAGTTTGGCCCAAATAGCCGATCAATATGTGGAGTATATTAAGGCCACCAAGGACATCAAACCCGAGGATATAGGTGATTTTTTGGTAATGGCCGCCCGACTCATGTTCATCAAATCCAAGATATTGCTTCCTTATTTTGAGTGGGAGGAGGATGAAGAAGAGGAGGAATTGAAGCAGCAGTTAAAGATATACAAAGAATTTTTGGAGGCCAGCAAGAATTTGGAAGAGATATTGAAGCAAAAGAATTTCAGTTATATTCCCAATTTGGGCCATAACAGGAATTATAAAACTCGATCCTTGTTGCCGGAAGAAGGGGTGTTTTACCCTCCCAAGAATGTTCAGGCCGGGGATATGTCCCGGGTTATGGGGCAATTGATACAGGCCTGGAAGAGGAGTGAGGCCTGGCAGGAAAGATTACGGGAGGAAAAAATGGACCGCAAGATAAGCTTGGAGGAGAAAATAGATAATTTAAGAAAAATGATGGCCCGAAAGGCCAAATTCAGTTTTGATAAGCTTGTCCAGGGTTCAGCCAACAAAACCGATATCATAGTCAGTTTTTTGGCCGTGTTGGAGTTAAGCAAGCAGAGAGTGGTGGTGACCGAGCAAAAAGAATTGTTTTCCTCTATTGATATAAATTCCTGTAATTGAGATTAAAATACCAGTTTATGAAAAAAGATACAAAAAGCCAATTAGAGTCCTTACTTTTCATAGCGGCCCGTTCTTTGTCGGTAAAAGAGATGGCCAAGGCGGTGAAAAAGGATATCCGGGAAGTAGAAGCGGCGGCCGAGGAGTTACTTCAGGAATATAAGGACCAGGGCAGAGGGCTGCAGTTGGTAAAGAACGGTTCCCAGTTTCAAATGGTAAGTTCCTCGGAGAACTCCCAATTGATCCAGGATTTCATCCAGGACGAGACCACCGGTGAATTGACTCGGCCCAGCTTGGAAACTTTGACCATAATCGCTTATCGCGGCCCTGTTTCCAAGACTGACCTGGACCGGATCCGCGGGGTCAATTGTTCTTTGATATTAAGAAACCTACTTCTGCGGGGCTTGGTCAATTCCCGGAAAGACAAGCAAAAAGAAGAGACTTACTACACCGTGAGTATGGAGTTTTTGCGTTTTCTGGGAGTTAATGATATAAAGGAATTGCCCGATTACGACAAGTTAAGCCAGGATGATACCCTGGACCGGATATTGGAACAAGAGCAAGAAGAGAAATAATAGTTTTTTATGTTAGCATTGTTAGCGAGTTTTTTAACTTCGGTTTTAATAATAAATATTTGTCCTATTCCCGCTAATTTCGCTCCAGAAGCCCGGATCCACAATTTTGTGGCCTGGGATAAGGAAGTTTGGTCCCGGGCCGGAAACAGTATATGGAGCTTTTCCGCCCGCAATTTCCCCCAACTGCATTTACGGCCGGCCAATGCCGACCTCGCCACTACTACCGCGGAGAAACCGGATCGTCCCGTTCGTAAGCCGGAGGCCTCTTCTTTTGTTCTGGAGCAGGGCTCGGCCGCGGTTTGGGACGAGGACAACCAAACTTTTTTATTCCAAGCAAGAGGAGAGAAAAAGAGACCTATAGCCAGTATAAGTAAGTTAATGACCGCCCTGGTCTTTCTGGATAACAACCCGGGCTGGGACCATGTTTATGAAATAACCAGGCAGGACAGGCGCGAGGGCGGCCGGATATTCGTATATTTGGGGGATCGGGTACAAGTAAAGGATCTTTTTAATATCAGTTTAGTGGCTTCGGCCAACACCGCCACTATGGCTTTGGTTCATTCCACTGGCCTGACCGAGGAAGAATTTGTAAAAGAAATGAATTCGAGGGCCGGCGACATCGGCTTGGTCAAGACCGAATTCCGGGATGTGTCCGGTTTGAGCCGGGATAATGTTTCCACCGCCAAGGAAGTGGTCAAGCTGGCCCAAGAGGCCCTGGACGCTCCCGAGATCCGGGAGGCGGTTTTAAGGGAAAAATACCGGTTTTCCACCCAACAAGGAGACACCCGCGTGGTTCTTTCCACCGATGACCTATTAAAAGATTTTCCCTATAAGAACATTGATATTCGTGGCGGAAAAACCGGATATACGCCTCAGGCCGGATATTGTTTTGTCGGAGGTTTCCGTAAACAAGGTGGGGAAAATGAACTTATTTCTGTTATTTTGGGAGCGGAAGAAGAGGAGGACAGGTTTGAAAAAACCCGGGAATTGATAGATTGGGCTTATACAAGTTATCGTTGGTAGGATTGTATTTGCTTAAAAGTAATGATATATTGATTTTAAGAAACAAATTATAATTATTATGCCTGATTTTAAAAAAATAGTAGCTGCTAACTGGAAAATGAAATTAAATCCGGCCCAAAGTTTGGAGTTGGCCGATGCCGTGGCCGCCCGGTTCCAAGATTTTTCCGAGCGAGAAGTAGTGATCTGTCCGGATTTTCTTACCTTGTCCTTAGTCGGGGAAAAGATAAAAAAAACCGGCCTTAAATTGGGGGCCCAGGACATGTTCTGGGAGGACAGGGGCTCCTTTACCGGAGAGATATCCCCGGTCGATCTTAAGGAGTTGGGTTGCCAATATGTTATTCTGGGCCATTCGGAGAGAAGAAGTTATTTGAAGGAGGAGTATTCCGTGATCAATAAAAAAGTCAAGGCCGCTTTGAAAAATGGCCTTACGCCTATAATGTGCGTGGGGGAGAAAGAAGAGGAAAAAAAGAATGGACAGAGGGATCAATCCTTGAAGGAGCAGATCCGACAAGGGGTGTCCGAATTGGAACTTGGCTCGGAGCAAAGATTGGTCCTGGCCTATGAGCCCATTTGGGCCATCGGTTCCGGCCAAGCCATAGAGGATTCGGATATACAAGGAGCGTATAGCGCCATAAGATCGGCCCTGAAGGAGGTCTTGTCGGAGGAGATCAATGATAAGGTTTTTACCATTTACGGGGGCAGTGTGGATTCGAATAATGTAGACAGGTTTTCCCAGGCCCGGGAAATAGAGGGTTTGTTAGTGGGAGGAGCCAGTCTGAAGTCCGAGGAATTCTTCCAAATAGCCGAAAATATGCTAAAATAATTATTTTAATTCCAAGAGATGTATAATTTGATTCCTTTAATCCTAATAATAGCCAGTCTTATAGTGATAATTGTGATAGTGTCCAGAAAATTTTCCCTTCTGGCCAATTTGGATGTGGACAATATACCGGGGGAAAAGGAGGCCAAATTCAAGGAGAATATTGCCGGCACCAGGATCAAAAGGAACTTGGTCAAGTGGAACTCCAAATTTTCCCAGGTATTTAGCGGGGCGTTTCAGGGTTTGAATTCCTCTTTGAAGAATTGGTATGACAAATTATTCCAGATCAAGGAGAATTACGAACAGCAGATATCGGCGCACAAGGAAAGCCAGGACGAAAAAATAACTCGATTATTCCGGGAAATAGAAGAATTGGATCCGGAGGAGGAATTTGAAGCAATAGAGAATAAGCTTATAGAAATAGTGGGCCTGGACAGCAAGAATGTGAATGCTTTTGAAAAACTGGGGGATCTTTATTTCCGGAACAAGAGATTGCAAGAGGCCAAGGAAACCTATGAGCACATCCTCAAGTTGATACCGGACGAGGATGTGGCCAAGCAAGCGGATATTTACTATGATCTGGCCGTAACCGCCAAGAGTAGGGACAATTGGAAGTTTGCCCTGGAAAACATCCAAAAGGCCTTTTCCCTGGCTCCGAACAATCCGCGTTATCTTGACATCATGTTTGAAGCTAGTATAATGAATGACGATAAAGAATTGGCCACCACGGCCTATGACAAATTGTCCGAAGTCAATCCCGAGAATAAAAAATTGGAAGATTTCAAGGAACAATTGGAAAATTTGACCAAGTCTGATTAATTGATCGGAATTGAAAAGCCAAAAAAGGGATATTTCGGATTTTTTAGTTTTTTATAAAGCCCGAATAGCTCAGTCGGTAGAGCGCATCCATGGTAAGGATGAGGTCAGCGGTTCGAGTCCGCTTTCGGGCTCA
>CAZPEL010000018.1:16581-21109 GCA_964585585.1 uncultured Gammaproteobacteria bacterium
GGGTCGGTAGCAAAGCGGTCAAATGCAGGTGACTGTAAATCACCCGCCCTTGCGGCTTCGCAGGTTCGAATCCTGCCCGGCCCACAAACACAAAAGAATGGCACGCAAGGGCCATTCTTTTGTGTTTGTGGGAATCGGGTGTGCCATGAGAACTTGTCTAGCCAGGTCACGGGAGCTAAGTTAAAATAAGAAGAAGTTGACATTTTTTTATTATTGTTGTATTAAGTATATTGTTAAGACCTGGCGCAGCTTCGAATCCTGCCCGGCCCACCACTTCCCTGCCTGCCGGCAGGCAGGGCTCTTGACTTTCGTCAAGAGCTACGCGGTGCGCGGCACCTTTTGATCAAGTATTTTTCGCTCCACAGTAGAAGCGAAGTGATTATGTATAAAACCCCCATGCTACTTGAGGGTTTTTTATTTAAATCTTCTTGGATGCACTTATCTTGTGGTATAATAAATTAAACGGAACGATCTATGTTAATAGACCCCGGAAAAATGGGAGTAACCTTTATAAAGATATTCGCGCTGGAATTTTTGGCGTTGGCTGTTATTTTATTTCTGCTTTATTATATAGAAGTTTAAATTCATTAATGTTTCGAAGTTCGAATTTAAAATATTATGCCCGAATTACCGGAAGTGGAAACAATCAGAAGGGATCTGGAGACGAGAATAACAGGAGAAAAGATCTCTCGAGTGCAGGTAAAAGATCCCAAGGCGATCAAGGGTTCTCCCGATTTTGTTAAAAAAACAACCGGAAGAACAGTCCGGGGAATTGACCGCAAGGGCAAGATCTTGATATTGGAACTGGATGGAGGTTCCTATGTTTTGATCCATCTGAAAATGACCGGCCAGCTTATCTATTGCCATAACCGGGAAATGATAGCCGGAGGTCATACCTTTCACCGGGAAAGCTTGCTCGAGGATGTGGGCGGAAAGTTGCCGAATCAACACACCCGAGTAATATTCCATTTCCAGTCCGGGGATCGGCTTTTTTTTAACGATATGCGCCGTTTCGGATATATAAAGTTTGCCTCCGAGCGGGAAAAGGAGAATAAAATAGGGGAGTTGGGTCCGGAGCCCCTACTCCGGGAGTTTGACTTGCCCTCCTTTCGGAAAAATTTAAAAAATAGAAAAACAGCCATTAAAAAAGTTCTTTTGGACCAGAAGTTAGTGGCCGGTATAGGTAATATCTACGCCGATGAATCCTTGTTTTTGTCCGGGATCCGGCCGGATAGGTTAGCCCATGAATTAAAGCCGGAGGAGGTGCGGGTTTTGCATGGGAATATCAAAAAAGTATTAAAAAAGGGGGTAAAGCATAGGGGTACCACCTTTAACAATTATGTGGACAGTCAAGGCAAGCAGGGCGGTTTTTCCGAATTTTTGCAGGTTTACGGGCGAGAAGGGGAGAAATGTCCCGCCTGTGGAGGGCCAATAAAAAAGATACGCTTGGCCGGCCGGGGAACTCATTTTTGCCCCCATTGCCAGAGATGAGCTGGATAAATTGAACCAACCCTGACCCCAAAATAAAAAATATATAAAGCATAGGTCAAATAAGCACCAAATCACAAATTACAATAATTTCTCCTCCGCTTCGCTCCGGAGAACTAAAGCAAATAAATTACAAATTACAATATTATAAATCACAAACAGGTTTGATCATTGTAATTTTGGCCATTGGAATTTATTTGATTATTGGTGCTTGGAATTTGGTGCTTATCTCAATTGGTGCTTTGTCTATTGAATGATAAAGATAGAATGGTTCCGCATTTTGGATTTATAGTATTTTATCCAGGAGCTTGACTTTTTCCAAATATTAAAGTATACTTTAATGGTTGAGAAAAGAGTTTGTAGTTAGAGATGGCTACCGGTTCACGGTTTCGTGGTTCAGGTATATTTATCTGAGAGCTTTGCTGCCGGTGGCCTTTTTTAATTGACTGGTGGCGTTTTTTGTATTATTATAATAAAAAATAAGCTAAAATTAAGTTAATACAGCAACAAGACCGTAAAGGCCGGTTTGTTGGCTGATTTTACAGTACAAGTATGTCCCAAGATAACATGATAAAAATGGAGTGTACCGAATGCAAAAAGATCAATTATTTTTCCCGAAAAAATAAAAGAACCATTAAGGACAGGTTGCAGTTAAAGAAATTTTGCAGTAATTGCGGCACTCATACCATTCACAAGGAGACTAAATAAAGGTCCTAATTCATACCCCCATGCTTGCCTCTAAAAAATTTTTGTCCTTATTCCTTTTGTTTTTTTTGTCCGCGGTTTTGGCCGGCTGCAGCGGAGAAGGCCTAAAAAACGAGACCGCTAATAAATTGCAGTGGCTGGATCAAAAATTGGGTCAGGGCCTGGGTGGCACGGAAGAGCCCTCCGCGGCCACATCAACTCCGGAGGATCGAGAGAGTGATGAACTTCAAGCTTCTGAATTAAACCAGGAGCAAAAAGAGAAGATCGACCAGTGGCTCGAGGATAACAACCTTAATCGTTACGGGGATTCGGCCGAAGCTATTTACCCGGACGGCACTCCCTTGTATAATAAAGAGACAGGGGAGAGAATAGCCAGGTTCGAATATATCCTGGATAGATACCCCGATATTTTGGAAAGAATCAATAATAGCGGGCAGTAAGCCCTTATATGTATGGATAAAATTATTAGGAAAGGATTTTTATTGATCATTTTGGCCGGAGTGCTGTATGCTTGTTATCGGGTTTTTGAGCCGTTTTTGGTGGAGATCCTGGTAGCGGCCATTTTGACTTCTATTTTTTATAGGCCCTATAAATGGTTCTCTCATAAGCTTGGGGGCAGCAAGAAAGTGGCCTCTTTGATAACTTGCCTTTTTGTAGTTTTGATAGTCATAGTCCCCCTAACCAACCTTTTAGTCTTTTCCGCCCAGGAGTCAATAGGCGCCTACAAAGAAGTTTCCAATTTTGTGGAGGATCTTAATTTTGACCAGGGAACCATCAATCGGATAATGGAAAGAGGCGAGGAGGTCTTGGGGATAAGCGTGGACAGTTTAAAGGGCTTGATCATAGAAGCGGCCAAAAGGGCCAGCAATGTCCTGGTTCAGGGGGCCACCAGTTTCACCAAGGGAACCATTAATTTCTTAGTCTCCCTGATAATCATAATCTTCACCATGTTTTTTTTCTTTGTGGACGGAAGGAAAATGGCCGATCGGATAATGGATTGGACACCTTTGCCGAATAAGTATAACCAAGAGATCTTTAAAAAGTTTCGCGAAGTCAGTTATTCCACGGTTTTGGCCACCTTTGTCACGGCCATCGCTCAGGCGATCGTGGCCGCTATCGGTTTTATGATCGTGGGCATACCGGCCTTTTTCTTGTCGATTTTAGTGGCTTTCTTCTCCCTTATTCCTTATTTGGGATCCGGTGTGGTTTGGTTCCCGGTGGGTATCTACCTTTTGGTTACCGGCCAGATCTGGCAGGGTATATTTATCCTGGTTTGGGGAGCATTGATAATCAGTTTTATAGACAATTTGGTCCGGGCCTATATCATCAAGGGCAAATCCCAGGCCCACCCCATATTTATCATATTCTCCATCTTGGGCGGAATTGTTTTATTCGGTTTCTGGGGTGTTATAGTGGGACCTTTGATCATATCCCTGGCCTTAACCGTTTTGCATATTTATGAATTGGAATTTCAAAGTCTTTTAAAGGAAAAGGAGTAAAACTTGCCAAATTTAAATCCGGCTATTATAATACCAAAAACGCATAAGCTAAGATGCGTTTTTGTTTCAAAAAACATAAAATTTTAAGCTTTGAACTTTGAGTTTTGAGTTTTCAATTGCGGGTGTCGGTTAATGGTACACCGCCGTTCGCGAACGGCGGGGCGATTCTCTCTTATAAAATTAAAATGCGGGTGTCGGTTAATGGCAAACCACCGCTCTCCAAAAGCGGTACTGGGGGTTCGATTCCCTCCACCCGTGCCAAAAACCACTCTCCAACCCCGCCGTTCCCCGCCTTTCGCGAAAGGTGGGGGTGGCGATTTTTACCCCGTTATCGCGAAGCGATTTTACGGGGCCCTCCACCCGTGCCAAAAACCACTCTCCAACCCCTCCGTTCGCGAACGGAGGGGCCCTCCACCCGTGCGTAGAGCAACAAGCAGGCGATTTTTCGCCTGTTTTATTTTTCTTTTTTAAATGATAAAATAAAAGTATAAATTTAAACATATTTTTTCTTAGCATTAAATAACATTGTTTAAGGGGTTGGGTCTTGAACTTTGAGCTTTTTGCAATTTTACTCACTGTGGAACAATGAAGATCAAATAAACTCTTCATTACCAAGCTAAGCCCGAAAAATCAAGGTTCAGAATGGAATATCACCGACTCAACTATAAAATAAAGAATTATGGATAAGAAAATTTTTACTATATTGAAAAAAAAGCATTTCATTTTACTGGGGGTGCTTTTTACTATTGCCCTAACAGCTATAAATACCAACACCCGCGCCCAAGCACAAGCCAGCTGGGAATCATACACCACAGATGACCTGGTCACTTCTTCGG
>CAZPEL010000019.1:0-20624 GCA_964585585.1 uncultured Gammaproteobacteria bacterium
TCGGGTGCGTGAGGTCGCCGGTTCGCCCGGCATGCGCCGGGCGCCCCGCGAATGCGGGGCGAGTCCTTTCCTTAAACATTTCTTTAAACAGCAATATATTAAACAAAAATTCGGGGATTGGCCCAGATGGCTAGGGCGCACGCTTCGGGTGCGTGAGGTCGCCGGTTCGAGTCCGGCATCCCCGACATTCTCATTTTAAGATTTAAGATTTATGATTTATGATTGGGGCGACACATTAAAGGATGAACCTCGGTTTCGGCATAAACAGGTTAGGGAGGCGGTTTTTGGGAAAATGGTATCGGATTGGGACGAGGTTAGTAATTTACCCCGGGAGCTAAAAGAGAAATTGAAGCAAAAAGCGCCGCTGGAAATACAAGGAGAGGTTCAAGAATCAGAAAGCTCTAACACCGCTAAAGCGGTTATTTTTTTAGCTGATCAAGAAAGAGTGGAAACCGTTTTGATGAAACATAAGGACAGGAATACCGTATGCGTATCCACTCAGATCGGGTGCAGCTTGGGTTGCGATTTTTGTTTGACCGGGCGAAGCGGCTTGGTCAGGAATTTGCGGGCCGAGGAGATAGTTTCCCAGGTTCTTTTTTTTGCTCGAAGATTGAAGGAGGCCGGGGAGCAGGTGACCAATGTGGTTTTTATGGGTATGGGCGAGGCCTTTTTGAATTATGCCGAGGTTATGAAAGCGGTTCGCATCTTGAATCAGGATATGGGCCTGGGAGCCAGAAAAATATCCATATCCACTGTGGGTATAGTCGAGGGTATCAAGAAGTTGGCCGGGGAACCGGAGCAGGTTAATTTGGCCGTTTCTCTGCATGCTCCTGATAACGAATTGAGAAATAAACTGATGCCGGTTAACAAGAAATACCCCTTGGAAAAATTGTTGCCGGCTATACGGGGATATATCGAAAAGACCAACCGCAAGGTTATGATAGAATATTTGATGCTTCAGGGAGTAAATGACTCCCCGAACCAGGCCCGGGAATTCGCGGAGTTATTACAAAAAAATTTACCCTCTTTGTTTATGGTAAATTTGATCTCCTATAATCCGACCGAGAGGTACGGCTCTTCTTCCGCTTCCGCTATTGGGAAATTCAAGGAAATTTTACAGCAGGAATACAAAATAGATACGGTCCAAAGATATAAGTTCGGTCGGGATATTAAGGGAGCTTGCGGCCAACTGGCCTCTCATTAAAATGGTATAAAAAAGTGTTTTTCCGGCTGGAATCGCTAACTTCCAGCTTTTTTATTTTATGCTATAATAGATAGCAAGATGAAGAAATTTTTTTTGATGATAATTCTGGTGGGATTGTTTTTTCCGGCGGTTAGCCGGGCGAGTTTGGGTGAGGATCTGTCTGGCCGGATCGTTTTGAATGTGGAAGAGAACGGTGAGGCCTGGTATGTTTATCCCGATACCAATAAGAGGTATTTCCTGGGCCGGCCGGCGGATGCTTTCGAAATAATGCGGGAGCTGGGTTTGGGTATAGCGGAAAAGGATTTTCAGCAGTTAGCCCAGGCCGGTATGCCGGTGGAGGGCAATAAGGATCTGGCCCGGAAATTGGCCGGACGAATAGTATTGCGAGTGGATTTTCACGGCGAGGCCTGGTATATCAATCCGGTGAACCGGAAGAAGTATTTCCTGGGCCGGCCGGCTGACGCCTTCAAGATAATGCGGGAGCTGGGCTTGGGTATAAGCAGATTGGATCTGGCCCGGATCCATAAAAACGGTTTGGACGAATCCCGGGACCGCTATAGCAGTTATGATTATCGTCAAAAGGTAAGCACTGCCACCGGAGAGGATTTTTATGTGGATGTGGTGGAGATAAACCTGGATGATCCCGATTTGGAAATAATAACCGACACCGCCAATTCAAGCGACTGTGACGGGCCTTGCCCGGCCCGGGAATTGGGCGAGTTTGTATTGGAAAACCGGGGTTTTGCCGGTATTAACGCCACTTATTTCAACACTTCCGCGGCCAAGAGGAATTATTATTTTTTTCCGGTCTATAATTCCGAAGAGGAAAAACTGATCAACGAAGACCAATTGAAGTATTGGACCACGGGTCCGATCATAGCATTTGATAAAAAGAATAATTTTTATTATTTTCAGGACAGCCGGGAATTCAAAAGCGTGGCCTATTTCGAAGATACTTATGATGCGGAGATCCAGGCCGCTTTGGGTAATAAGCCGAGATTGATCGAGGACGGTAAGAACCTTTTGATAGACTGGGAGTTGGATGACAAGCAGGAGAAGGTCAAGTCCTGGCGGAGCGCCCTGGCTTACCAAGAAGATTCCGGCAAAGGCAAGATATTGTTAGTGGCGGCCAGATATGCCACGGTTCCGGATCTGGCGGATATTTTAAAGGCCATGAAAGTGGATTACGCCCTGAATTTGGACGGAGGTAATTCTACTTGTTTGTTCTATAACGGGGAGTATATGATAGGGCCGGGGCGGGATGTTCCCAACGCCTTAATTTTTAAAGAGAAATGATCATGCGGGAAGAATTGCGACGAGAATTAAAAAATAAAAAAGAGATCTATATCCGGACCAGGATCAACCCCGGCTCCGGGCGGACCGAATTCAAGGACAAAAGAGAGGATGGTATTTACAAAATAAATGTGGCCGCTCCGCCGGAAAAGGGAAAGGCCAACAAGGAATTGGTTGGTTTTTTGTCCAAGGAATTGGGGGTAGACAAAAATAATGTTACAATTATAAATGGACACCGAGAAAGGGATAAATTGATCAAAATAAAAATATGAGATGGAATCGCAATGTTAAAACCCCCTATCCTCGCGGGTATTTTTTGACCAAAAGGATCAATCCGGTGGTTAAGTTTTTGACCATTTCGGATATTATAATTTTGACCAGTTTCGGCTTGATCACCCCGATTTTTGCTATTTTTATAACCAATAACATAGACGGCGGAACCGTGGAGGTGGCCGGTTTGGCCTCGGCTATTTATCTTTTCACTAAGAGTTTGGGGCAAATTCCGGTGGCCCGGTATATTGATAAAATCAAGGGGGAAAAGGATGATTTTTGGGTTATGTTCATCGGTTCCATGGGCATAGTTATCATCCCCGTTTTATATCTTTTTATAGATGCGGCCGCCAGTTTGTTCGTGGTCCAATTTTTTTACGGCGCTTCGGCCGCCATGGTGTTTCCGGCTTGGATGGCCATCTTTACCCGCCATATAGACAAAGAGCACGAAGGGGTGGAATGGGGAGTTTACCGGACCATGATAGATTTCGGTTGCGCCGTGGCCGCTTCTTTGGGTGGACTGCTGGCTTATCGGTTCGGCTTTGAACCCTTGTTCATAGTTATAAGTATCGTCTCCTTTATGGGGGCCTTGTTCCTTTTGCTTATTTACAACGAAATGATCCCGATCTCCGAAATCTCCAAGAAAAAGAAAAAGTAGATTTGACTTTAAGGGCAAAAAAGGTTTAATATGTAGAACTAAATTAAGATTATTTTTTTTATGACTGAAAACCAATCAATCCAAACCCCGGAGCATGTAGCCATAATTCTGGACGGGAACAGAAGATGGGCCCGAGAGAGAGGGCTTTCTTCTATTAAAGGCCACTACCAAGGCAAGCAGGCGGCCAATCAAGTGGCGGAGGGTCTTTTAAAAAAGGGAGTAAAGATAGTTTCTCTATATGTTTTTTCTTCCGAGAATTGGAACCGAAAAAAAGAGGAAGTGGATTATTTGATGAAGCTTTTGCGGGAAACTATAGACAATGAAATAAAGAAATTGTCCGAGAAGCAATGTCGGGTGGTCATAAGCGGCCGGATACGGGAATTACCCGGGGACCTGCCGGACAAATGCCGGGAGCTGATGGAGAAAAGTCGGGATTATACCAAGGGAGTGATCAATTTTTGTTTGAATTACGGAGGACGCAAGGAGTTGGTGGACGCTTTTCAGGGTATGTTGGCGGACAATGTTTCTCCGGAAGAGGTTTCCGAGGACAAGATAGCTCAATATTTATACAACCCCGAAAATATAAAGGATCCGGATGTTATAGTCAGGACTTCGGGTGAGAAAAGATTGTCCGGCTTCCAGTTGTGGCGTTCCGCTTATAGCGAATTGATATTTTTGGACAAATATTGGCCGGAAATGGAAAGCGGCGATGCCGATAATATCATCTCCGAGTATTCCCGCCGGCAACGGCGATTCGGCGGATAAAAAAACACCCTTGTAAAGAGTGTTTTTATTGGTCTATCTGGCAAGGATAGACCTTTTTTATGGCTTGGCCCAGGAATCTGGGGCCAAGCTTTTTGAATTTGTCCGGGTCATTGGTGGTGTAAAAGGTTCTATTCTGTTCCGCTTGCAATTTTTTTTCTATTTCCGGATGCCGCCTTAAGTAGTCTTTCAGTTTTTCCGCCACCGGCCGGGGCGGATCGATCACGCGGCATTGTTTGCCCATGATCTCGGAGATAGGCCGGTATAGAACGGGGTAGTGGGTGCAGCCCAGTATTAGGATGTTTATCCTTTTTAATTTTAAAGGTCTTAAATAATATTTGATTATTTTTCTGGTTTCGGCCCGGTTCACCCAGCCCTCTTCGGCCAAAGGAGCTAAAAGGGGAGAGGCCTGGGTGCATATATCCAATTCGGGTTTTATTTTTTTCAATTCCTGTTCAAAGGTTTGGGATTCAATAGTGGCCTTGGTTCCGATAATGCCTATTTTGTTTTTTTTGCGTCTTTTTCGGGGCGGTTCTTGGTGGACTACTTCCGCTGCTGCTTCGGCGGTGGGTATGATAACCCCCAAAATCCGCCTGTCCGGGTATTTTTCCGGGAGCCATTCCTGTTGCAGGCGGCGCAGGGCCTTGGCGGAAGCGGTATTGCAGGCGATTATCACCAATCGGCATCCTTTTTTCATAAGGAATTCCACTCCTTGCCGGGTGTAGTCATAGATCAGATCCTGGGATTTGTTACCGTAGGGATTACGGGCGGAATCTCCCAGATAGATATAGTCGTATTGCGGCAGTTGTTCCAGAACACCTCTTAGAATAGTTAGTCCTCCCAGGCCGGAGTCAAATATTCCTATCATAGATCAATAAAGACTTAGTTTATATAATCCGGATTGTTCTCCGATCCGACCGTTGAAGTACAAGGTCTTACCCTCATCCACCAAGCACAGATCGGAAACATCACTTAATTCTATTAATTCGGTTACATTTATTTTGTTTCGTCTGGGGTCGATCAATTTTACATTGTCTTGATTATAGTAGAGTATCTTGTCGGTTATCGGGACCACCATGGCTTCGGTTATCTCTTCGCTTATTCGGGTCAGTATTTGTTTATCCCGGGAATTGAGATTGAATTTCCATATTTCAAATTCATTGCCGTAGATTATTTCCGAAGGGTTTTGCCAATCAAAATAGGAAACATTGTTCAGGGTCTCTTGGAGAACGCCCAAAGGAGAGAGGGGTGTGATCAAATACAGGGTCTGGAATTTGTTGTCGTAAACAGTAATCAGATCCTCTCGGGGTGAAGCGGATATCTGATAATTTTGGGAGCGGGGAAAATCAATGGCCTTTATTTTTTTTAGGCCCGGGTAAGCAAAAACTTCCAACACCGAGAGCTTATCAGTTGTTTTTATTGTATATAGATATTTGTTGTCCGAGAAATAAGTAAAGATATTCTTTTCCGTCAAGATCCTTTTTTGGGTTCGCTTCTTCGGATCAAAGGAATAAAGCCGGCCCTGTCGGATGTAATATATCTCCTCCCCTCCGCGCTCCCAACGAAGTCTATTCGCTCCCTTATCCAGATCTCCTTTTAAGTTCCGGATATTTTTGCTTTTTATGTTAAATATTTTTTGATCCAATAGTATTTTTTTGCTATCCGGGGACCAGTCAATCGAGGAAGTGGCTTGAAGCTCGGGCAGGGAAAGGGTTTGGCCCGATTCCAAAAACACTATTTCCGAATTATCGGTATCCACCGCCATGGTCCGGTCCGGGGAAAGATGCTCTTTTTCAATCCGGTTTTCCGATATTTTCAAGGGCAAGTTCTTTTTTAGAAGTCGGAGGTCGGATATAGTGGTTATCCTTCCCGGGTGAATGTTTATTTTTCTTTCCCAGATATGATAACCGTCCAGAACCAGATTCAAGGTGTACTCTCCCGGCTTGATCCCCTTGATCTTGGCCGGAGTTTGGATATTTTTTTCGTTGTGGAACAGATTTTGCCATATATTTTTGGGGGTTTGTCCGTCCAAGAGTATAGTGGCTCCCTTGGGCTCTGTTTCCACCAAAAGCATACCGTTCCTTTGCAGGGTTTGGTTTAAGTTCGGTGGCCAAGTGAGATTGATCCTATACCCCTGGGCATAGAACATAACCACGGTGGTGATCAGAAAAAAGGCCACTACAAAAGAAAGAAAAAGTATTTTTCTTTTTATTGAGGTCATATTATTTACTTCTGTTTATATTCACTCCTATTTTTCTTAATCTTTTATCTATTTTTTCATAGCCCCTGTCTATTTGATAGATATTTCCTATTTGGGTCTCCCCCTCGGCCACTAAGGAAGCTATGATCAGGGCTATGCCGGCTCTTAGGTCCGGACTGGTAAGTTTTTTGTTGTATAGTTTGGTCGGGCCGTTGACCACCACTCGATGGGGGTCGCACATGATCGTGTCCGCTCCCATCTGGGAAAGCATGTCCACATAAAAAAGTCGGCGGTCGTAAATGGTCTCGTGGATAATGGATGTGCCCTGGGCCTGGGTCATCAATACGGTGTAAGGGGGCTGGAGGTCGGTCGGAAAGCCCGGATATTCATGGGTTTTGATGCTGTAAGGTTGGATCTTGGGGGATCTTTTGATCTTGAGCCAGTCTCGGCCCCGCTGATATTTAATTCCTATTTTTTCAAAAATAGTCAGAAGGATCTGGATATGGTCCGGCCGGCAATCGGTTATGGTCAGTTCGGAGCCCGTGGCCGCGGCCATAATGGCAAAGGATCCGGTTTCTATTCTGTCCGGTATGATATGGAATTTGCCTCCGGAGACATTGTCCACGCCCTTGATGGTCATGGTCGGAGTTCCGGCCCCTTGGATGTCGGCTCCGTTCTCGTTCAGATATTGGGCCAGCTCGGTTATTTCCGGCTCCATGGCGCAATTTTTCAAGGTGGTAGTGCCCGAGGCCAGAGTAGCGGTCATCATCAAGCTTTCTGTTGCGGTCACGCTCACATTGGGAAAGAAATAGGTATTACCCCGAAGTTTTTTGGCCTTTAGGATGTAATGATCGTTTTGGATTTTTAATTCCGCCCCCAGTTTTTTAAACCCTTCCACGAATATATCGATCGGCCGGCCGCCGGCGCCGATAACGCAGCCGCCGGGATGAGGGAATTTTACTTCCCCGAATCTGGCCAGTAGAGGTCCGACAAACATAATAGAGGCCCGGAACTTGTTGGCTATATCTTTGGGCAGTTCATTCTTGTTTAGGTTTCGAGTATCAATCTTGACCCGGGAACCCCTTTTTTCCGTTTTTCCTCCCAAAATTTCCAACAGGGACAGGGCTCGGTCTATATCCTCGATATCCGGCAGGTTGGTGATAGTGATCTCGTCGGCCAATATGATGGAGGCCGGGATTATCTTTAAAGCCAGATTTTTGGCTCCATTAACCGGGATCTCTCCGGATAACTTGGCCGGTCCGTTGATAATGAATTGGGACATAAAAGTGGTAATTAATCTAATTTATATTTGTTTTTTAGTATATATTATACCTTATCTTTTTTCAACGTTTGACTAATTAAAAAAAATATGTTATGTTACATCTACTTCAAGAGAAAAATTATTTTTTTGGAATAAAAAACCAAGTTTAAAAAGTAAATAACAAGGCCCCATGCTCTTGTTGAAATGTTAATATGTCCAACAATTCAACCCGAGAGCAGTTCTCCACTTCTCTTCCAACTGTGGAGACCGAAACCGTGGATATCCGAAAACTCCTTAATGATCTCTTGCGGAATTTATCGGCCAAGGAGAAGGATATTGTGAAAAGGCGCTTCGGTCTGGACAGGCCCCAAAGGGAAACCCTGGAAGAAGTGGGCCATGCTCACGGACTGACCAGAGAGAGGATCAGACAAATAGAAAATTCCATTATAGAACAAAAACTTCGTCGGATCTATGGATCCAAGAAGGATTTGATGTATTTAAAGGAATTGGTTGTCCGGTTATTGGAGGAGCACGGAGGATTAATGGAGAAGGAGTATCTTTTTACTATTCTGGATAGACTTTCCCGCCCTTACAGCAACAAGGACTCCGACTTAAAAAAGAACCATTTTGATTTTTTATTCTCTAAGATATTTTCCGAGGAATTAGAGGAAATAAAAAAATCCGCCCGATTTAAGAAGGGCTATAAATTAAAGAGTCATGATCTGGACCACATGGAGGAAATGGCCCAAGAGCTGGTCCGGGAGATAAAGAACTTAAAAAGGATCCTGAAGCTAGAGGAATTGCTGGACTTGGTTCACAAACTTTCCAGTTATAACAAGCATCGGGATAAATTCGACCGAGAGCACAATCTGGACTTGAACTCCGTTTTAAAAGATAGTTTTTTTGACCCCAAGGAATTGGAAATAGCTTCTGGTTATAAGCCCTTGTATTCCTTTCTGCAGGCCATTCATGATATAGAGCCCAACAAGTTCGGTTATTGGGGTGCCCGAGAATGGAGCGAGATCTCGCCCGGAACCATAAACGATAAGATCTATTTAATACTAAAGAACGAAGGTAAACCCATGCACTTTACTGAACTGGCCGAACGGATCAACGAAATGGGTTTTGACCATAAAAAGGCCAATCCGGCCACTATTCATAACGAATTGATCCTGGATGATAAATATGTTCTGATCGGCCGAGGGATGTACGGCCTCAAGGAATGGGGCTTAAAAAAAGGGACTGTGGCCGAGGTTATTCGGGACATTCTGGAGCGAGAGAATCGGCCCATGACCCGGGAAGAGATCATAGATAGGGTTCTGGAAAGCCGAGTGGTCAAAAGAAGCACCATTAATTTGGCTTTGTCCAACCGCAAGGAATTCCAAAGAACCGAGGACAATAAATATATCTTAAAAGATTAGATCATACCCGACTTTATTTAATTATTCGGACTGAAAATAAGCCCCTTTTTAAGGGCTTATTTTTTTCGAAAGAAAATTGTCGTTGAGTTAAAAAAATGGTATATTATATCTATGGAAATCGTTATTGACTTGAGTAAAATCCAAGCCCTCTTGAATTTGCCTCCGGATGTGTTGTTGTTCAAGCTTCTTGTTAATGTCGGTTGGATACCTATAGCCATTGTTCTTCTGTGGGGATTTAAGGAGTTGTGGTTGTCCTATATCCGTAGTAAATGGGCGGAGAAGAACGCCAATTTTGTATTATTGGCCATTGATATCCCTCGGGATAACCAGCAGTCCTTAAAAGCGGTGGAGAATTTATTCAGTTATTTTTCCGGCGCTCACGGCTCTATTGATCTGATAGAGAAATATTGGGAGGGCAAGTGGCAGCTTTACTTTAGTTTGGAAATAGTTAGTGTAGAGGGCTATACCCAGTTTCTGATCTACACCCCGGAAGATTTTCGGGATTTGACCGAGTCGGCTGTCTATTCTCAATATCCGGATGCCGAGATCACCGAAGTTGATGATTACACCCAGGGCTATCCCACCAGGTTTCCGGATGACAAGTATGATATCTGGGGAGCCGAGTTTATGCTGGCCAACAATCATATGTACCCCATTAAAACCTACAGGGAATTCGAGCATACCAATGATCCGACCAAGGAAATATTCAAGGATCCGATCGCCTCTCTTATGGATCTGAATAATAGTTTGGGCCCGGGGGAGCAGTTGTGGTATCAGATATTATTGATTCCCACCGGTTTTGATTGGGTTAAGGAAGGTGATGAGCAAATAAGCAAAATTCTGGGGGAAAAGACCGGTCCGGACAAGAATATAGGGGACAAGATAGTGGACAGTATTCTGGGCTTTATAGATCAGATAAGCGAAGCTATCTACAGTTTCGGGGATATAGGCGACAAGGAAGAGGCCAAGGAAGACGAGCCCTTGAAGATGATGAATTTAAAACCCAAGGAAAAAAGGCAAGTGGAGGGGATCGAGTACAAGACCTCCAAGGTTGGGTTTGAGACCAAGATCAGGATGGTCTATTTAGCGGAAAAGGAAGTGATCAGGAAGTCCAAAGTGGTCAATGGTTTTGTCGGCTTTATGAAGCAGTTCGGGGATAATGCCTTGAATAACATCAAGCCGGATACGGAAAAGACCGCTACCAAGGCCAATTATTTTTTCAAGGATATGAGGATCAAGTCCAAGAAGAACCGGATCATGAACGCTTACATCAACAGAAGCGACACCGCCGGGCGTAAGCCCAAGATATTGAATATTGAGGAACTGGCCACTATTTGGCACTTTCCCATATCCACTTCGGTCCGGGCTCCTTTGGTCCAGACCGCGCCCGGCCGCAAAGCCGAGGCCCCCATGGGCCTACCTCGTTCCGTTGAAACTGAACGAGAGGCGCTTCCCGCGACTGAAGCCGTGCCCTCTTTTTTTACTGAAGAAGAAAGAGGAGGAGAGGAAGAGGGTTCGCAATCGGATACTAAAGCGGAACCACCTTCGAAAAGACCGGAACGCCGCCAAAGTGAGGAGTTGTCCGAAGATCAAGACACTTCCGCCGCCGGTCCGCCCGGCAATCTGCCCCGGGTTTAGCTCTTGTAAGATAACTGTGTTTGGATTATAATTGTTTTGATCTCAAAAATATTTTTTATTAAATTTTAACTATGCCAGATCTGGATAAAAATGACATTCTACCCTTTGCCGAGACCACCTTTCGGAACAGAAAACAGAGATTCGGCATCAAGGCCGATGATCGGCGCCGGCACATGTATTTGATCGGTAAGACCGGAATGGGAAAATCCACCTTGCAAGAGAATATGATCGTGGAGGATATTCACGCCGGCCGAGGCGTGGCCTTGGTGGATCCGCACGGCGATTTGGCGGAAAAGATCATCCACTATATACCCAAAGAGCGCATCAATGATGTGATCTATTTTAATCCGGGTGACACCGAGTACCCCTTGGCTTTTAATGTGGTGGAGCAAGTGGATCCCGAGGTCAGGCATTTGGTGGCCTCCGGTCTTATAGGCGTGTTCCGCAAATTGTGGGCCGATTCCTGGGGGCCGAGATTGGAATATATTTTAAGAAATACTATTTTAGCCATTCTGGATTATCCCGGCGCCACTTTATTGGCCATCACCCGAATGCTTTCCGATAAGAGTTTCCGCAAAAAGGTCATTGCCAAGATCCAGGATCCGGTGGTTAAGTCCTTTTGGCTGAATGAATTTGCCGGCTATGCCGACAAATTCGCGGCCGAGGCGGTTTCGCCCATCCAGAACAAAGTAGGGCAATTCCTGTCCAGTTCTTTGATCCGTAATATTGTGGGCCAGGTCAGTTCTTCTATCGATCTGCGAGAGGTAATGGACGAGGGCAAGATCCTGATAATGAATTTGAGTAAAGGTAGAGTGGGGGAGGATAATTCCGCTCTTTTGGGCGCTATGATGATCACCAAGATCCAGCTGGCCGCCATGAGCCGAGTGGATACCCCGGAATCCCAGAGAAAGGACTTTTATCTTTATATCGACGAGTTTCAGAATTTCAGCACGGAGAGTTTCGCCAATATTCTTTCCGAGGCCAGGAAATACCGGCTTAATTTGATCATGGCCCATCAATATATCGAGCAATTGACCGACGAGGTCAGGGCCGCTGTTTTCGGCAATGTCGGCACCATGATAACCTTTCGGGTCGGGGCCGTTGATGCCGAGGAATTAGTCAAGGAATTCACTCCCACTTTTGTCGAGGAAGATATTTTGAATCTGCCCAAGTATGAGATGTATTTAAAATTGATGATCGACGGAGTGGCCTCGGATCCTTTTTCCGCTCGGGGTTTGCCCCCGCTTTTGGAAAGCGATGTTACCGGCAATACGGAGAAGGTTATTCGGGTTTCCCGGGAAAGATATGCCAGGCACAGGAGTGTTATTGAGGACAAGATAAACCGTTGGCACGAGAATAACGACCAGGCGTCTGAAACTCCCCAGCAGGGGAGCAACAAGAATTCTTCTTCCGGAAATAACCAAAAAAAGAACGGCAACAATTCCGGCAAGGATAACGGGAACAGCCAGGAATCCTCGGGTTATGAGGCCGTGTGTTCCCGGTGCGGAGAAAAGACCTTTACTTCCTTTAAGCCGGATGGAGTGCGGCCGGTTTATTGCAAAAAATGCCTTCAGGAGACCCGGGAAGAGAAACAAAAAGAACACGAGGAAAGGATCAGCGCCAAACAAAAAGAATTGGAAAGAATAAGGCGGGAAGAAGAAAAAAAGCCGAGTCCTTCCGCCACCTCCTCGAGTTGGGAGGAATCCTCTGTTTCCGACTCGAAAGAAACCGGGGAACAACCGAGCCCCGCTCCGGCCGAGCCGGATAAGGAAGCGGAAACCCCAAAAAAAGAGGAGTCCAACGAAGGAGAAATAAATTTGGATGACCTGAACCGGGTTAAGCCCATTAATTTTAAAAAATAGGAAGAAATATGGATCAAGCTTTTATCAATAATTCCTTTCTTAGTATTGACCGGATCTTTCAAGAATATGACTGGTTGCATGCGGTTACGATCAATGATTATTCGATCTTGATGGGGGTATGGAATATTTTTCTTATTTTAATACCTTTCCTTATCGCTTTGTTCCTACAGAGGTATTATGACAGCAATAAATTCAGGCGCAAAAGTCAGAAAACAGTGGCCGGAGCGGCTTTTTTGTTGTGGTTGTTATTTCTTCCCAATGCCGCTTACTTAATGACCGATATACGCAATTTATTAGGGTATTGCCCGGTAGATGCCTATAAAAAAGTATGCGTGGGCAATGCCTGGATGATCATGTTGTTCTTTACTTATTCTCTGATCGGCTGGGCGGCTTTTGTTCTTCTGATAAATCAAATGCGCAAATTTTTGGCCCGGGTTTACACGCCTACTATGGCCTGGGTTTTTGTAGTCGTGATCATACCCCTAATAGCGTTGGGGGTTCTTTTGGGCTTGGTTCATAGATTTAACAGCTGGGCCCTTTTTACCCAGCCGGTAAATCTTTTCCAATCCCTAAAACAATATTTCTCGGCATGGATATATGCTCGAAACTGGTTGATTTTTACCGCGTTTTTCTATATTCTATATTTTATCGGTCATAAGATCATTAAACCTTTTGACCTAAGATGAACAGGACATGGATTATTTAAAAGTCGGAAAGGCCACAGAATTGACCGGGAGGGACAGAAAGATTTACAGGGCTTGCGAGATCTTGCCCGGTTTTTTGTCTTGGATAACTTTACTCGGTTTGATAGTGTTGTCTTATTTCCAGCCCCTGTGGGTGGCTTTTTTTATTATAATTTTTGATGTTTATTGGTTGCTTTTGGTTCTTTATTTGGGGGTTCATTTGTTCGTGGCTTATAGAAAGTTGCGGGAGAACAGTGAAGTGGATTGGCGGAAAAAATGTTTGGATCTGGAATCGGGCAAGGAATCAGCCGGGGTCTCGGACAGTTTAAGCGCTCAAGGTTGGACCTGGAAGGACCTGACCCATTTGGTAATACTACCCACTTACAATGAGAGTTTAGAGGTTATCCGGCCCACCTTTCAGTCCTTGGTCGAGGACGGCTACCCCTTGGATAGAATGATAGTGGTCTTGGCTGTAGAGGAAAGGGCCGGTCCGGAAGCCCGGGAAAGAGCCCGAACCATAGAAAAGGAATTCGGCCCTAAATTCGGCCGTTTTTTATGGACCGTGCATCCGGATGGCATTCCCGGCGAGATCAAGGGCAAGGGGGCTAACCAGGCCTGGGCGGCCCAAGAAGTAAGGGAGAAGATAATAGACGCCGAGGGTTATGACTATGACAAATTAGTGGTCAGCGTTTTTGATATAGACACCATGGTTCGGCCGGGCTATTTCTTTTGTTTGAGCCATAGGTTTTTAACGGTCAGCGAGCCGCATCGGGCCAGCTATCAACCGGTTCCGGTCTATCATAACAATGTTTGGGAGGCCCCTTTTTTTGCCAGAGTAGCGGCCTCTTCCAATACCTTTTGGCAGATGATGCAACAGATCCGCCAAGAGAAATTGTCCACTTATTCTTCTCATTCCATGAGTTTCCGCACTCTTTTGGATATAGGTTTTTGGTCCACCAGTATGGTCAGCGAAGATTCCCGGATCTTTTGGCATAGTTTCCTTTTTTATCAGGGTGATTATCGGGTGGAACCCTTATATTTCCCGGTTTCCATGGATGTGACCATGGATGAATCCTTTTGGCAGACCGCCCGCAACCTTTACAAACAGCAGAGGCGCTGGGGTTGGGGAGTGGAGAATGTCCCTTATTTGATGTTCAATTTTTTTAAGAAGTGGCGCTCCCTACCCAAGAGGAAAGTTCTTAACAAGATCTGGGTGCAGATCTATGGTTTCCATTCCTGGGCTACCAACGCCCTGATCATAGCCGTGGTCGGTTGGATGCCGCTTATTTTGGGCGGGGATCAGTTCAATACTACGGTGGTCTCCGGAAATTTGCCCGCTGTTACTCGGGGCTTAATGACCTTGGCCATGATAGGTTTGGTTTTTTCCGCCATCATCTCCACTTTACTTCTGCCCAGGAGGCCGCACAAGTACAGATTCCACAAGAGTATTGTTATGCTGTTTCAGTGGGCCATTCTTCCTATAAGTATCATCATCTTCGGTTCCATTCCGGCTATAGAATCGCAAACTCGTTTAATGCTGGGTAAATATTTGGGTTTTTGGGTGACTCCCAAGAGCCGAAAATAGACCGCTCTTTTTTAATTCTTGAGACGCAACCGGGATTTTTGGGATCCCGGGGGATTTATGTTATAATTGAAGCAGTTAGTTAATCGGGGTATTTATTTATGAGCTCCAAAAGAAAAAAGGGAAATCCTTTGTTTCGATTTTTTTTCAATCCCAAGTTCTTGGCCTTGGTGGCCATAGTAGCTTTGGTGTGGTTGTCTTTTCCTTTGAGGGAGAAACTTCAAGGTAAAAAGGAGATAGACAAGGAGATCCAGAATTTAAAACAGGAAATATCCGAATTGGAAAACAAGAATCAAGATCTGGAAGAGCTGACTAAATACTTACAATCGGACCAATTCGTGGAAGAGCAGGCCAGGATGAATCTGGGTTTGAAGAAAAAAGGGGAAGAAGTGGTGGTGATCAAGGAAGAAGAGGGCAAAGTGGCCGGAGCTTTTGCTAAAAACGACAATATTGATTCTCATAAGGACGCGGCAACTAAAAAACAGTCCCGCCAATTTTCCAATTGGGAAAAATGGTGGGATTATTTTTTTGGCCGGGAGAAGAGTTCTTCTTCCGAGGATTCTTTGACAAATAATTCGGAGTCCTGATATTTAGAGCCGAAGACCGGACTTGAACCGGTAACCTACGGTTTACGGGACCGTTGCTCTACCAATTGAGCTACTTCGGCGGTTCTCACATAACATGTAACACGTAACATTTTTTGTTTCATTGCTTCATTGCTTCATTGTTTCATTGTTTTAATGTTCTCGTGTTTTAATGTTCTCGTGTTTTCATGTTCCCGGCGCCTTGCTACGGCTTCTTAACCCATATTCCACACTTTGAACCTCATCCCACAAGGGGATAAGGTTCAAAGTGCGGGATACCCCGTAAAGGTCGCTAACGCTCCCCACGGGGCAGGCGGGAATCTCACCAGTGGGTCGGCTAAGAGTTGATTGTGTTTATTCCACCTACTCTTTTTAATATTAGAGTAGAAGAATTGTTTTTTAAAACGAGCCTCCTTACGGCTTCTCATCCCGTATGCTACACAATTAAATTCTACCCACAAGGGGTAAAATTTAATTGTGCGGGATACGGGAATCGAACCGCTCTGTCGGCTATCAGTATGTAGAACCTTTTATTTATTTTCTTGTTTTAATGTTTTAATGTTCTCGTGTTTTCATGTTCCCGGCGCCTTGCTACGGCTTCTTAACCCATATTCCACACTTTGAACCTCATCCCACAAGGGGATAAGGTTCAAAGTGCGGGATACGGGAATCGAACCCGTATACCCTGCTTGGGAAGCAGGTGTAATAACCATTATACCAATCCCGCATTCTCATTTAAGATTTTAGGACTTCAGATTTAAGATTGATTTTTTCTTTTTTGATCGTTCTGTTATAATTACAATATATTCGTTTTATAGAATTCGCATAGGCAACCAATTTAATTCGCAGTATTTCTTCTTATTCTCATCGTTCGGGAATAACGGGGTTTAGAGGATAGATATATCCCAATTAGAGGCATTCGCATCGAATTCGCGGATTCGCATTATATTCATAATTTAACTTAATATGGAAATATGTTCAAGAATTGTTTAAGAAGTGTTGGAATTTGGGGGGGATTTTTTATTTTAGTCCTTTTATTGACCCCGATCAATGGGGCGGGGGCGGTGAAAATGGGAGCCACTCCTCCGGATAGTGATAAAGACGAAGTCCAAGAGATTGCCACCGATACCGTCGAGGTAAAAAAGGAGAATATTTTCTTGGATAAAAATACCATCGCCAAGGGTTACACGGTTAGCAGTTTTGATAATTCCTTAAAATTGTCTTTGGTGCCCGGTATATTGAGTCAGGATACTCGAGTGAATTCCGAGATCGTTCCGGCCGAACATATGTCTTTGCCGTGGAAATTAAAAAGGATCAGTCCGATCTATCAGTTCGAGTTTTTCAACAAAAAGGCCTACGACGACCATAAGCCCTTCTATATTCAAGTTGATTATTCCGAAGAGTCGCCTGATTACAAGAGAGTGTTTTTTTACGACAAGAACCATAACAAATGGAGGCCTTTGCCCACTACCGATCACCCGGAGGATAATTTTGTCCGTTCTTTGATCCACTTGCCTTACGCCCGAATCGCTGTCTTCGCCAATTCGGGAGTTATGACCAGCGGTAAAGCCAGCTGGTATGCCTATAAAGGGGGCAATTTTACTGCCTCTCCGGATTTCCCCAAGGGGAGTAAACTAAGGGTTTTTAATTTAGAAAATGGAAAATTTGTGGATGTGGAGGTGAATGATTATGGCCCGGAGCGGGATCTTCATCCGGATCGGGCGGTGGACCTGGATAAGCAAGCTTTTGCCAAGATAGCCGGCTTGGGAGAGGGGATAATAGATGTTAAGGTCAAGCCCCTGCATATAGCGGAACCGGATGAAACCTACACTATTTCCGGTATTAGTGAAAAAAGTGGTAATATAGATCCGGTTTTAAAAGCGGGAGCCGGCATTATTAAGAACCGGGACGGAGAGGTTCTTTGGAGCAAGAATGAGGATCAGGTCCTGCCTTTGGCCAGCTTGACCAAATTAGTGGCCATAAAGACTTTTTTGGACCAGGACATCCCCCTGGAAAAAGAAGTTGTTTATTTGAACCAGGATGCGGAATACAATTACGAATATTGCCACCCTTGGGAATCCTCTCATGTGGATTTAAAGGAAGGGGATGTCGTAACCGTGAAGGATCTTATCTTTGCTTCCTTGGTGGGCTCGGCCAATAATTCCATCGAAACCCTGGTCCGAGCCAGCGGCTTAGAGCGCTCCGAGTTTATGGCCCGGATGAACGATTATGTTTCTTCCCTGGGAGCAGAAAAAACTCATTTCCGGGAACCGACCGGACTTTGTTCCGAGAATGTGAGTACCGCGGAAGAATATGCTATAATAATAGAAGATGTATTACAAGAGTCTATTATTAGGCAGGCCAGCACGGAAAAGGAATACAAGCTTACCACCGTTAACACCGATAGGAGTTTAGTTCTTCGAAACACTAACAGCTTATTGCGCCACACCGACCTGGATCCGGCCGATTTCCGGATTACCGGTTCCAAAACCGGTTATATTGAACAGGCCGGTTATTGTTTGGCCGTGGATATCAATAATTTAAAAGGAGATGATTTTACGATTCTGGTTATGAAAGCCCCAACCCGGAAGGCCAGCTTCCTTCAAGTAGAGGAGTTGATAAGGTACGGATTAAAAAAATTTAATAACCTTAATATGTGATCTGACCCCGCCTTTCGCGAAAGGCGGGGCACGAAGTGAATAACCATAAATAATCAATTCGGATGTCCCCCATTCGTAGCGGGGGTTCACGAAGTGAATAACCATGATAAAACTCTTTAATGTTCACAAGAACTATTCTTCTGATAATCCGGTCTTAAGGGATTTTAATTTGCATATAAAACCGGGTGAGTTCGTTTCCATAGTGGGTAAGTCCGGAGCCGGAAAAACCACCTTGATAAAAATATTGACCGGCCAGGAAAAGGTGGATGATGGCCAATTGGTCATAGGAGATTGGGATATAACCAATATCAAAAGAAGAGAGGTCCCGTATTTGCGTCGACAGATAGGGGTTATTTTTCAGGATTTTAAGCTTTTGCCCAAAAAGAACTTGGCGGAAAATGTGGCCTTTGCCCTGCAGGTTTGCGGCAAGCCGCCGAGTAAGATCAAGTCCATAGTTCCCAAGGTCATGAAAATAGTGGGATTGGAGGACAAACAACACCGTTATCCCCACGAGGTTTCCGGAGGAGAGAAACAACGGGCCGCGATCGCTCGGGCCCTGGTGCACAGACCCAAGATCCTGTTGGCGGATGAGCCGACCGGGGATGTGGACTCCATTAACGCCGATGAGGTGATCGACCTGCTTTTAAAGATAAACAAATTCGGAACCACTGTGGTCCTGGTCAGTCATAATCGAGAAATAATCAACAAACTAAGAAAAAGAGTGGTGACCATAGAGAACGGAGAAATAATCAGCGACCAGGAAAAGGGTAAGTATATTTTATAAATAAAAAATTCCCTTATGTTTTTCGTTTCCCTTTTTAGGATAATAAAATTCAGTCTCCAGGACATTTCCCGGAATATGTGGCTGTCAGTGGTTACAGTGGTGATTTTGGTTTTGGCTCTTTTTTCCATAAATATGTTGGTGGTGGTCAAGGTGGTCAGCGATACCGCTATTAGCGCGGTTAAGGAAAAGGTGGATGTAAATCTTTATGTGAAACCCGACGCTCCGGAAAACGAGATTATGAATTTGAAATCCAAGTTACAGAATTTAAGCCAGGTTAAAAGCGTAGAATATGTTTCCAAGCGGAAAGCTTTGGAATCCTTTAGGGATCAAAATACGAACAATCCCGAGGTAATGCAGGCCCTCCAGCTCTTGGAGAACAATCCGCTTACCCCGAATTTGGTCATTAAGCCCCAGAATCCGGACAATATAGATACCTTGATCGGGGAACTGAACAAGATAGAGAATCCCATCATAGAATCCAAGAATTTTTTGAATCATAAAAAGATATTACAAAGGATCAAGTCCATAACCGACAAAGTGAACGCGGCCGGCCTGGTAGTCAGCTTGATCTTTGTTTTGATAACCTTGTTGGTCATATATAACGCCGTTCGAGTGGCTATTTATACCCACCACCAAGAAATAACCATTATGAGGTTGGTGGGCGCCTCCAGTTGGTTCATTTATTTTCCCTTTTTACTTTCCAGTATCATCTATACTTTGTTCGGGGTGATCTTGATAATAGGGCTGTTTTATCCCTTTTTGTCTTTGCTTCAGCCCTATCTGGAGGCCTTTTTTGTGGGCTATGACTTCAATATCATCACTTATTTCAACGCCAATTTTGTTCAGATATTCGGCATCCAATTCCTGGGCATAGCCGCGGTTAATATTTTGGCCAGCTTAATAGCTATCCGCAAATATGCCCGGGCCTAAGGTTTTGACACCCGATTTTTTTCAAAGGCAAACTTTGGAAGTGACCCGGGAAGTAGTGGGCAAGTTCTTGGTCAAGCGAGAAGGGGGCCGGGAACTTGCTTATATGATAACCGAAGTCGAGGCCTATGACGGCCCGGAGGACAAGGCCTCCCACGCCAGTCGGGGACGAACCCCCCGAACAGAGGTTATGTTTTGGTCAGGTGGATTTTTTTATATTTATTTGATCTATGGAATGCATCATATGTTGAATATAGTCACCGGCAAAGAAGGATATCCGGCCGCTATTTTGATCCGGGGAGTGCGGGAAGTAAACGGTCCGGGGAGATTGACCCGAGACCTGGGTATAGACAAGAGTTTCAATCGATTCCGGGTTGTTCCGGATACCGGTCTTTGGGTGGAGGACAGGGGAGTGAAATCGAGTTACAAAAAGATAAGAACCTGCCCGCGCGTGGGCGTGGACTACGCCGGGGAAGAATGGAAAAACAAACCCTTTAGATACATATTGGATGTTTGACAATGGCGAAATAATATATTAATATAAAAATCGATTTTAACTTCATTTCACCGCCATCGGTGTTTTTTAATTAGAAGTTGGAAGTTAGAATTTAGAAGTTAGAATTTTGAATTCGAAAATCGCCTGCCTGTCGGCAGACAGGCAATTTGAATTCGGGGATCGCCCTCCTACGCTCCTCTCGGAGCTTCGGAGGACAGGTCTATGACTCCTAAAGTTAAATTTATTTTATTCGAAATTCGCAATTTGCAATTCGAAATTTGAATTCGGGGATCGTCTAATGGTAGGACACCAGGTTTTGGTCCTGGCGATCGTGGTTCG
>CAZPEL010000020.1:0-19621 GCA_964585585.1 uncultured Gammaproteobacteria bacterium
CTTATAATAGATTATAAACTCGGAAGCTTCTCCGCTGCTGGTATCCTGCCAAACCAGATCAACGCTTCCGTTCTTTACCACAAAATCATTGATATTGGGCGCTGTCGGAGCTACAACATCTGCCGGCACAGCAGAAACCTCGGAAGAATAATCACTCTCCGCTACGCTTTCATAGACGGCGGTCACCGAGAAATAATAAGTCTGGCCATTGCTTAAACCGTCAATTTCATACAGATCCCCGGTATTATAGGGAGCGGCGGTCGGTTCCACTGCCAAAGAATTGGAATAAGGAGTTCCGGGGTGAGTTCCGTAATATACCCTATATTCTTCAAGCGTCTCTTCCGGGGGGACCGAAATATCGTTCCAATCCAAACCCACGACACCGCCTTCATTCCAGTTGGTGCTGGTTCCGGTGGCGGACAAGGAAATTCCTTCACTCGTGGGCAGGAGCTCGCGGAAAAAGTAAGATTCCTTAACTATATCGCCTTGCCCTTCTCTATTGATAGTGTCCTCGCTTAAAATGGCCGGCAGATCGTCAGCGGTGATATCCCTTTGTCCGCTATCCCGGCAATAATAGATCTCATAATTCATTGCCGGACAACTTCCTTCCACACAATTAGGGTCGCTACCTTGGACATTATCCCTCCAGGGCTGCCAGGTTCCGTCACTGGCAAAGGGCGGCCAAGGATTGTTGCAGATAAACACCCATACTTCGGACATCCCCTCGGTCCCGTCTCCGCCGTAACCGCCTATATCATCAATTAAGTTGATTTCAGCCCTAACATTGGTATTGCCGTCAGTTACATCATTTTGAGCCGCCACCAATTGTCTATTAGAATCAGCGGAAAAAGGGGCGGTGTTGAAATCCACTATTTGAGTGTTGTCTATACTCCAATTCCAATTCCAACTATAAACCGTGGAGATAGGAGCTAAACTCTGGGGGTCATCACCTCCGGATTTAGCTATTGCCCGGAAGACTTTATCCCGATCATAACCCCTAATGGAAACTGTATCAAAGGTATTATCGTTGGGATTGGAATCATTTTCATCCAAACTATTATCGGTGGTTTTAAATAAATACGAAGAAGGTTTTATGTCCACATGATCCACGGCGCAAACTCCGTTATTGCCTTGATCCGGCAAAGTGGTAAAGGACCAAATATAGGAATGAGGGTATTGGATCCCGTTAAAATTGCTATTACTTATCACCGGAGAAGTGGAAGAAGCGTTTATGCCTATCCCCCAAGAACTAAGAACCCCGGTTTCACTGTCCAAATCTTCATCACCTCTTATGATCACGAAATACTTACGATCAGTGTCTAAAAGTTGATTCGGGGTGAAGGTCATCTGGGTGGTGCCGTCGGATAAGTGGTTCCCCTCCACGGATCCGGAGACGGCGCAATAATTATTGGCCGGGGAGGGCGGGTCGCTGGCATAAGCTTGGTCCGTAAACAAGGAAGCTATTTTATGCCAAGTTCTGTATATCTTTTGCTTGAAATCGCCCCACAAACGGGCCAGAATATTATCACTGTTTTGCCAATTATTTTCCCGAGAAGCTAAATAAGTGGTTCCATCCGGACAGGGCTGGCTATATTCTCCAACCACTATAACATTGCCAATAAGACTGCTTGTTCTCATTTGGCTGTCAAAATTGGCCGTAATAAGGGCGTTACTACATATTTGTTCCGCCCCATCAGCGGGCGTGGTAGAAGAAACACCGGGACGATTACGGCAACAAGTATCAGAACCGCAGCCCACATCGGCCGGATCCCCGCAATCACCATCCTCGGAGCAGCCGCAACACAGACCCCGATCCGCCCCGGTGCAGGGACTCTTGTCCGCCTGGCAATTCAGGCCGGTACCATAACTATCACAATCAGTTGTCGAATCCGGGTCACAACAACAATAACCGCAATCCGGATAACTGGCTCCTCCTCCGGAACTAGTCAAACATTGGAAAGGGTTGGAACAAATGGAAGTATTACAAGAAGTGGTTGAAGTCAGGGAGTGGCAACTCATACCCAAGCCGGAAGGAGTCCCCAAGGCGCATTCGGTCTGGCAAGTGCTGGTGGAAGTATAGGTTTCCTGGGTGGAAGAAGGGACCGGGTTGGGTATATCGCAAATATCATTGGCCAGATCACATTGATAATATTGGCAATAGGCCAGATCCGGGGAATCTCCGGTTATCATGGAAAAATCGCCGGTACCGCCGCGGCAAGCGTCGCTTTCCTCGGCGTCCACACAGCAAGTGGAATGGTGATTGGAGCACAATTCAGCAGTATTCAAAGTGGCGCAATCCCGGCATACTCCCTCCGGAGTGCCGTCCCCGTCCGGATCCGCTTCCACATCACAATATTTGCCCTCAGAACCGCTACAAACGCAGGCCTCATCCGATAATTGTTGTTCCGCCGGACTGATAGTTCCGTTGCCGTCCTCATCGATCCGACAACCGGAACAATAACCATAAGTATCAGTGTCCGTAGCGGTGGCATCACTACCGCAATCCCCCTCGCAACTCAGGTTAATCACATCATTGGAAGAAGGATCCAAAAAACTACAGCAATCCTGCTGGGCATAAGGTTCACCGGTCGCAGCATTATTTCCTATACGGCAACAACATTCACACAAAGAGGACTCGGTCCTGACGCAGTCATCCCCGCTGCAACTGGCTCCATTGGGACAGATCACGCCGTTGGCCGCGCAAAAACCGCGGTCATCCCCGTCCTGGTCATCGGAACAAGAACCGTTCTCGCAAATATCACAAGTGGGCGTGGTTGGGGATATGCTGTCCAAACACCGGTTATTACCCACATTTATCCAACCGCCGGGACAGCTCTGATCAGTCCTTAGCTGCCAATGGCCCGCTCCGTTGTACTCCACGCACCTGGTATCATAATCCCGGGGATTGCCATTAAAAGTCAAAGTCCGCTCCTGCGGTAGATCGCATTCTACCTCACTACCTCCGCCGGTCAAATAAACGCATTGATTCATAGTATTGTTATAGTCGCAATCATTACCCCCGGTTCCGCAATTACCCACTCCGCTATTGCAATAAGCGGCGGTACAGCCGTCCTCGACCACCACTGAAGTATCTCCGCCCTCATAAAAAGAGCACCTACCGGAGGAATTGGGACACATCAAAGTACTGGAACAGACATCAAGGGCCTGGCTCCTTTCCTCACAACTACTAAAATTGGAATTGTCTATGGAAGTGGTCCCAAAACCGGTATCAAATTCCCATTCATAGACACTGGATAATATATTCAAATAACAATCAGACATAGAATTTCGACACCTGCCTTCTTCCATGGTTCCTTGGGGACAACAGATCTGACTGGCCCCGCAGGCCTGGTCCGGATTATCCGCTTCCGTGCATAGGCCCACTCGGAATTCCATACCATTGCCTTCCAGGCCTCCCCTGAGAACTCGAGTGGGACCGGTTAGGGCGTTTTGATGAACAGTAGTATCCACTCTCTGGGCATCCCCGGAAGCACTGGGTCCCCAATGATCAATATCGGTCTGGTCCTGGTTGCGGTAAAACCTGACCGTATCAGTGGCGTTGCCAAAATCCTCCCCCCATAAACTAACATCACTGTTTTGGGGCCCCATGGTCGGCTGAATTTTGCATAAATTGGGAGTAACGGGCAAAGTGTTGTCTATATCAAATTGATTCGGACTTAATTCGGAAGTATCTATGGTCCAACTGCCGATCTCCATGGTGATGATATAATTCCCGTCCGAAGCGGAAGAAGGAACCTTGATTATAACCTGGTCATCGGTCCAGACACTTTCTTGACAAACCGCGGGAAAATCATAACTGGCCTCGTAACCGGAGCCCGGGGTGCCGAAATAAACCCGCTTACTTCCCTGCTGTCGCCCAAAGCCGTCACCGCGAATAGTAACATACTCTCCGGCCGGCCCGGCATGGGGATTCGGGGGTCCGGCGGAAAAAGAAGAAATATAAGGTCCGGTATAGGGCTCGGGTAATTTGGTAAAATTCATGTAATTACTGTAAATATCCGCCTCTTCCACATAAGTGGTGGTGTCCCCGGCCTCGATACTGGGAACTTCGGCATCCCCGTTTAACGTGGAAGTGGAAAAATGGGAATCATAAGCGGGAACAGAATCTCCGTAACTACCGAAATAAGCTTCACTGTCCTGAAGTCTGATCCCCTGATAGGTTATGGTATCGTGCATATGGGCTGAAGAGGTGGACAATTGACATAAACCGGGCCTTTCAATGGTATTTTGCAAAAAGTCCGGAATAGCGGGACCAATGGCATTGTCACTGGAGTCGCTCATACCATCGCTTCTCTCCACCGCAATAGTGCTGGTAGCTGATATTCCGCTGGGAACCACGGCCACTATCTGGTTGGGACCCCAATTATCATTACAATTGGGATTGACCGCGGAGGCCATGGAAGCGGTGGTGGTTCCGCCGACTCCGACAAAATATAAATTACCGGTAGTAGTGCCGAAATAATGACCGCCTATACTGACCAAATTACCCGGAGCTCCGTTGGGGGTACTGTGATCGCAGACATCACCGCCGGAACAGTCGGAATCGTTCTGGCAGGGAGTGTTGATATTATTTTCGCAAAAACCGCCCATGGGACTGATATATTCGATTATCGGGGTATCGGCGCAATGGCAATCCGGCTCGCATTCGTCGGAAATACATTGGATATCCTGGGGTATACAGGCGGTGGTGGAGGCGCTACACTCGTCTCCGGGGCCTCCCTGGGGCTGACAAGTACAGCTGGAAGGGTCGCAATATTCATTTATATTACACATGGAATGGTCCGGAGTGGTGCATACACCGGGAGTTCCGGCGGCGTCACAATAGGTCGTGCCCGGAGAGGAGGTGGGGATGGTCGGTCCGCCGGTACCCGGACCCGAACCGGTCTGGTTTCCGGTGGCGGATAAAATATTATTAATAAGGAAAGTGGCTATACCAAAGGAGGCCAAAATAATTATCAGGCCTATTATAGCCGCTTTTAGAATGTTTTTGGCCTTGTCTATCTTTTCCTGGTTGCCGTTGCTGGTCATCCATAGAAAGCCGGCGTAAATGATCAAACCCAGAGCTAAAACGCCCAAAAACCCGAGGATCACCCGGATAATATTGGCTATGATTATCCTGGGATCGGTGGCGCTCAGTCCGGTGGCGTTGCCATAGGTCATTCCCAGATCCGAGGAGGCCAGAGCCCAAACCGAATCCGCGCCCCAAAAGAAGAGGACGCCTACCAAACAGGCAAAAATTAAAAATTTTATTCTTTTAGACATACTGTTTTAAAAATTAAGGGCAGGTCTCGGATCCATATACGTCCCCGTTGCAACAGGTGGGATTATTATTATCCATTCCGTCACAATTAGGCCCGTCACTGGGCTTGAAACAATTTTGATAAATGTCCTTAACCCCGGACCCCACCTGAGACCGATAAGTAATAGAATCGGCAAACATGGAATGATTCAATAAAACTCGGGTCCGGTTGGGGTAACCGTCTATCGGCGGTTCATCCTCCACTCCTTCTTTAGTCACCCAGTAACCGAGAGCGCTTCCGGCGAAATTCCAAATATTGATCAATTTGTGCACTGTTGTTTCCCCTTCTACAACAATCCTGGTTTCTCCACTGTTCAAACTACTGGACTGCATTAAGGTATTAAAACCTATCTCCACCGGATCGATTAAATTGTCAGTGGTTTCTTCCAAATCAGGATTGATACCGACTATTTCCGGAGGTTCTGTCCTTAATTCATCATTGGTCCAAAAGCTCCAAGTATAGTTGTCTCCGTTATCAGTGTTGGCCACATTCTCGTCATAATAACTGACCGGACCCTCGGCGCCCCTGACTTTGTTACCATTCAGGGAATTGTTGGCGGCGTCGGCTATGCCTTCCAGGGGTAAATGGGACAGGGGATAATTTCGGTCATCGGAAGTGGTGGCCGTATCTTGGTCATCCACGCAAGTCTCGTCGACATCATTGCAGTCAATACAAGACTCACAGGCATTATAAGGACTGCGGGTGGTGCAATTATTGGTACATTCTTCCAATTCGGCCGCTACCATTTCCACCCGGATATTGGCGTTCTCCGGCAGACAATAGATCCTTTCCCCGCAAGCATTGACCCCGCATTCGTTATCACTCTGAAATTCTATGGTGCTATATCTATTGGATATCAAAAATTTTCCGGATAAATAATCATTAACACACTGATTAGTGCTGTCATCGCAATCAAAGGACAAACAATCGGAGTTCTCGCTACAGCCGGCCCCATCACCCGAAGCTCCGGATTCGGCATTAACGATCCGAATATAGTCATCTACCTCCCCGGCCGACCCGGAAACAGTAACCGGGTTAATGGCATCGTTAAAATTGACCTGAATAATGGCGTTTTTGGGTTTATCCCGGCGACCATTCACATTGACCACTTCTTCTTCATCCGCGCCGCCGCTCATGGAAGTAATGGTAAAATCACCATCATTATTATTGTCATTGCCTTGAAGAAAAATATTATTGCCGTCGCTTCCGGCTGTTTCCGCCCGGATATTGACCATACTACCGGTAGAGGAAGCTATTAGGTCGCTCCGACCGTCCAATCTGGCCGCTATATTGGAAGCGGTGCTATCGGAATTGGGTCCGACCAGGATCTCATTCGGCTGGATGGTGCCTCCGCCCACAAAAGTATAAGTATTAGCGTTAACATTCAAACTGTCAGCCGGACGCATGGCCTCTACTTCTATGTTCCAAAAATGGCCACTACTATAGGGATAGTTTACAGTAAAACTTAGTATACCCGGAAAATTAACGGTATCTCCCTGGAATTGAGAGGTCCCCAAACTGTTTCCGGTGCTAATATTTTCCAAAGTGGCGGTTATTCCGTCCGGCTCCACGGCCAATCTCAAAGTTCCATCCTGTTCACAATTTGGGTTCACCTCCGCCTCAACATTGGAACTGGCCGGTCCTTGGGGGGTAACCAAGGTAGAGGTGGCCGGTTCGTAATATTCCGGATTATTGTTCAATAAGATATCTCCGGAGGCAAATTCTAAAGAAGAGACCACCTGGGTGTCATCTTGGCTGTTATCCGGCGGCGGAAAAACGGTGGTCACCTCCGGCGGATCCAGGTCCAATCTATTACTGACCTCGAACTGCCACTCCAGGAAATTCTGCTGACAAGTATTAAAGGCGCCATCGCCGTTACTCTTTAAAACATCATTGGACATATAGACGCTATACCAGATGTACTCGGAAGGAGAACCCAAATATTCGTCCGGGGTAAAAACAAAAGTTTGGTCATTCGAGGTCTGATCCACTCTGACATTGCTAAGATAATTACTGAAATTATCATTGGTCTTGTAGATCCGGATCCGGCCGTCGTCGATGATGTTCTCGCCGTCGCACTCCCCGTTACCATTGGCATCGTTGCATATCGAGGCGGGATCCAAGGGTTCCTTGAAAGTAACCATTATAGAAGTATTTCTGGGGACATCCTCCTGGCCCGGAGCCGGATAAACACTTTGGACGATACAACTGCCGATAGCTCCCAGGCCGCCGCTACTACCCCCGGGTGACATGGATGGAGGCGGGGTATCCCCCAGGGCCTCTAACATTTTATTCAAAACAAAAGTGGTGATACCGAATGAAGTCAAAATTATTAATAAACCGATAGCGGCGTTCTTTAAAACTTTTTTGGCCTGGTCTATTTTTTCCGGATTACCCTGGCTGGTCATCCATAAAAACCCTCCATAAACCACCAAGGCCAAGGCCAAAACACCCAAAAAGCCCAGGACTACCTGAATGATCCGGGCTATGATTATACGAGGGTCGGTGGAAGGCAAAAGGGTGGAATTGCCGTATTCCATTCCCAGGTCCAACGCCCCGGCCCAAACCGTTTCCGGCAACAAAAAAACAGCACCGGCCATAATGGCCATAAACAAAAATGCTGCTTTTTTAGAAAAAGATATTTTGTTTTTAAAACAAGAAAGCATGGGGCAATATAGTAAATTTTTTGACTAACTTCGGCTGAACCGATTCTTTATTTGCAGCTTTTTCGATTGATGTTATATTATATAAACACCCTTAAAGATCGATCAAGCGATATCGGTCCACAATTTCAATATTTAATAAAATTATAACATAAAAAAAATAAACCACCAAACAAATGACCATTGATCAGCTTCTACAAAAGGTCAAAGACAATAATCCGAAAGCTGATACGGAGTTATTAAGGTTAGCTTATGATTTTGCGGACAAGGCCCACCAGAACAACTACCGCAAGAACGGCGATCCCCAGATCCAGCATTGCCTGCATACCGCTTTTCTCCTGGCCCAGATCAAGGCCGACACCAACACGGTTATGGCCGGATTGCTGCATGATGTGCCGGAGGACACGGAATACAGCTTGGAAGAAATAGAAAAGAACTTCGGTTCCGAGGTGGCTTCCCTGGTGGAGGGAGTGATCAAATTGGGCAAAATAAAATACCGCGGCATAGAAAAATATAAAGAGAATCTAAGAAAAATGTTTCTGGCCATGGCCCAGGACCTGAGAGTTATCCTGATCCGTTTCAGCGATCGGCTGCACAACCTCAGAACCCTGGACGCCCTGCCTGAAGACAACCGGCAAAGAATAGCCAAGGAAACCTTGGAGATATACGCTCCCATAGCCGGTCTGCTGGGAATCGAGAGATTCAAATGGCAAATGGAGGATATGTGCTTCAAATTCCTGCATCCGGAAGAATACAACAAACTGGAATACAGATATGAAGTGGAAAAAAAGGCGGAAAGAAGAAGACACATCCAAAAAGTGAAAAGCATCCTGGAAAAAGAACTGGACAAAAACAGTGTTAACTACAAAATAGAAAGCCGGATGAAACACTTATATAGTATTTACACCAAGATGCAGAACAAGGACAGGGCCTTTGACGAGATCCATGATGTTTTCGCCCTGAGGATCATAGCGGATAATATCACGGATTGCTACAAGATCCTGGGGGTGATCCACGACCTCTGGAAGCCCCAACCGGGCAAATTCAAAGATTATGTCTCCGTGCCCAAGCCCAACGGTTACCGCAGTCTCCATACCACTGTTTTCGGACCCGAGGGCAAAATGACCGAATTCCAGATCCGGACTCGAGAAATGGATGACGAGGCCAAGTTCGGTATCGCCGCCCATTGGCACTATAAACTCAAGGGGGCCGAGGAAAAGAAACAGCCCCAATGGGTCAAGGAGATCCTGGACATGCAGAGAAACATCAAGGATTCCAACGACCTGGTCAATAAAGCTAAATTCGATATCTTTCAAAACCGCATCTTTGTCTTTTCCCCCAAGGGAGATGTGTTTGAACTACCCGAAAACGCCACTCCCGTAGATTTCGCCTATGCCGTCCATACCGATATCGGCAACAAGGCCTCGGTGGCCATAGTCAACGAACAAATATCCACCCTGGACCACACCCTAAAAAACGGCGATCTGGTGGAAATAAAAGTGGACAAGAATCGCAAAGGCCCCAATACTAACTGGATGAAATTCGTTAAAACCAAAAGGGCCAAAGAAAAGATCAAACAAAACGCTCAAAAATCCGGTTTTGGAAACATCAAAAAATTCATCCCCAAAATATAAAAGACCCCGCTCCAGGCGGGGCCTTTTATACTGTCTTTTTAAATGGTGGTTATCTTTCATCTTCGGGTAATTTCCCGATCTTTTTCAAGTATTCCTTCTTTTCCCGGATCTGCTTACCTACCAAGGCCTGTTGTTTTCTTTCCCTTTTATTCATTTTGGAATTCAAGTATCTTTTTTCCTTGGCCTTGTTCAGTTTTTTGCTGTTCTGTAGGTAGAGCTTAAATCTCCGCAAAAAACTCTCGAAACTCTCGCCATCCTTTCTCTTTATTTCCGCCATAAGATATGTCCACCTCCTATTCTAGGCATATAACTTTGAAGTTATATGCGGATTATTTTTTATTTTTTCTTGTTATTGTTCAACTTTTTATCTATTTCCGCCCTGACTTTCTTATAATCCACGACCTCTTGATTTCCGGATTCCATATCCCGCACCAAAATGGTCTCGTCATTGACCTCTTTCTGGCCCAATATCAAACTCAAACTGGCTCCGACCCGGTCGGCCTCCTCCAATTGATTCTTCAAACTATCCTTGGTAAAGGCCTGCCTGACTTTAAAACCGGATTTCCTTAATTCCTCGAATAATTCGACCATTCTCCGCCTGGCCTGGTCACCCAACTGGGCCAAAAAAATAACATCCTCTTCCTGTTCATCTATGGGAATATTATTCTGTTTAACTCTGGAAATGGTCCTTTCCAGGCCTATACCCATGCCGCAGGCCGGGGTGGGCCTACCCCCCATGTTCTCGACCAAACTGTCGTATCTACCGCCTCCTCCCAGAGCAAAACTATCCTCTATAACTTCACCTTCTTCGTTAGCGGGCCAAAATTCGAATACCGGGCCGTTGTAATAATCCAAACCCCGGACCAAATGGGGGTTGAGGTTGTAAGGGATCTCCATTTCATCCAAGTATTCCAGAATTTTGGTAAAATTATTTTGGCAGACTTCGCATAAATAGTCAACAATAGGCGGAGCGTCCGCGGCTATTTCCCGGCATTTCTCATTCTTGCAATCCAATAATCGCAAAGGATTTTTGTTCAATCTCTTGCGGCAATCCGCGCATAGCTGATTCCTTTTCTTGCGGAAATATTTCTTTAATTCCTCGATATAGTTCTGCTGGCACTCGACGCAGCCGATGCTGTTGATCTGAACCTGGGTATTGATCTGTAATTCCCGAAAAAAATCATAAGCTATCATTATCATCAAAAAATCGGCCACCGGATTCTCTTCCCCGAATATCTCCCAGTCCAATTGATGGGACTGGCGATAACGGCCGGATTGCGGCTTTTCGTGTCGGAATATCGACCCTACCCAGAACATCTTGACCGGTTGCGGCAGATTGAACATCCCATGTTCCACATAAGCCCGGGTCAAACCCGGGGTGGCTTCCGGTCTTAGGGCCACCTTATCTCCGTTCTTGTCCGTGAACTCGTACATCTCCTTGGAAACGACATCAGTCTCGGTTCCGGTTGATTTTTGATAAAGGTCCGCCTTTTCCAGGACGGGCGTATCCACCCTTTGAAAACCGAATGACCTGGCCAGATCATTGGCCTTTTGAAGGACTAATTCCCAATATTTATATTCTTCAAAAAGCACATCCTTCATCCCCCGCAATCGAGGTATCCTCCTGCTTTTTTGTTTTTTAGTCGGTTGAAAAGGATCTCCACTCTCCTTTTTGGTTTGTCTGTTAGCCATGAATACAAAAATTATTCTTATTAGTCTTAATTATTTTGAAATTGATAGGTGGGTGTTTGGAAAAATTCCATCCGATCCAGGGGCCACCCCCGGAACATGGCCCGGCCCACTATCATGCTTTTGTTTATGGGGCCGAAAGTCCGGGAATCACGGGAAGAATTCCGGTTGTCCCCCAAAACATAATACTCATCTTCTTCCAGTTGAATCACTTTCTCCTTTTCCCCGCTGTAATAGGTCTCCAGGTTGTCGGATAAATATTCCTCTTTTAACTTTACTCCATGTTCGTAAATATCATTATAAATGTAGATATCCCCTTGGCGGAATTTCAATTTTTCCCCGGGCAGGCCGATCACTCTTTTAATAAAATATTCCTGCGGATTCATGGGGTAACGGAATACCACCACATCTCCTCTCTTGGGATCATGAAAATCATAACTTATCTCATCAACTATTAAATATTCACTGTTATGGAAATTCGGCTCCATAGAGGACCCCTGGACATAAAAGGGCTGAATTAAAAAATACCGAACCGGTATTATAATAGCCAAAGATATCACCACTATCTTGACCAGATCCAAAACAAAATTGATGAAACTATTCCTGAACATCTCTTTATATTAATGTTAATTATTGAAACTATAACAAAAAAGAAAAAAATAATCAAGTAAAGCCAAGCGAAAAATCGATCGCCAAAACCCTCTTTTCCCTTGGGTTTTCCCTTTATTTTGGATTTTTTTCGGCTCCGTTTGAGGAAAAGGATCTTACAAAAGCCAAAACAATGTCATAAAATCTTTCCATAGAATCAATATCCACCCACTCCCTTTCGGCATGAATGTTGTCGCAATTTATCTTGGTACTGATGACCGGAACTCCGACCTCGGAGAAAAATCTGGCATCAGAGGCCCCCTCCGACCTGTAAAGACTCAATTCCTGTCCCAGGACCTCCTCCGCTATTCTTTGGTAATCCTTGATAAAATGATCATTCTCGTCCTGTACAAAGGGCGGGCCCTGGGCCAAGATCTCAAAATCGGAAGTTACCTCCCTCACCTGCCGCAGGATCTTGTCTTTGTCCTCCTTGCCCACAAACCTTATATCCAGATCCATTTCCGCATAGTCGGGAACCTTATTCGTGGCCTCTCCTCCCTGAATCTTGCCCAAATTCATGGTATTTTGCCATTTTTGTTCCCTTAATTGGGGGATAAACTTTCTTAGTTCCTGATAAGTTCCGATCAGTTTGTCCACCGCATTCTCTCCCAAAAAGGGACGGGAACCATGGGCAGCTTTACCAAAGGCCTTGAGCTTTAAATGAAGCACGCCCTTCTCATTCACGGCCAAAGTGGCCAAATTCCGGCCTCCGTCCGGGATAAGCGCCAATTCCGGCCGATATCCTCGGGTTTCCACTAAATACCCCACGCCGTTAAAACCCCCTATCTCCTCGTCGGTGGTAAGCATCAAACCCAGAGAAGGAGGCCTTTCTTCCGAGGCCATTTTTTTCATTATCTCTATCATTACGGCGCAAGCCGCTTTCATGTCCCCGCTTCCCCGTCCGTAGATCCTGTTGTCCTTCTGGTAGGGGCGGAAATCCTCCGGCTTCGCCGGAACCACGTCCAAATGCCCGTTCAAAAGCAGGGCCGGCTCCTCGGTGTTGGTCTTAAAACTAACCACCAACGAAGGCAGACCCCGGGAAGAATATTCCTCCACTCGAAAAACCTCCGGGGGGAAAAGACCTTTCACCCATTCCACTACCTTTTTTTTGGCCTCTAAGTCACCGCTGACCGAAGGATACCGGATCAATTTTTGGGTTAGATCTATTAATTGCTCTCGCATAATTTATATTTAAATATTAATAAAAATAATAATAAAAGACAAATTAAAGGGGGGGACGAGAAAAACTCGTCCCCCGCGGTTTTTAAGAAGTTACAGAACTTCTTGTAATTTTCGATCGTAATAACTCAGGTCTTTCCTGTTGTTGCCCATAACCACAATACCAAGCTTGTTGTCCTTGATGCAGCCCCAATTAACAATGGCTACGCCCCGGCCGGTGCGGGGATTGAACTCCAAGTTCCTTAAGTCCAGATCATCCAACCTGGAAAAACCGGTTTTTACGCTGATCCCCCTCCAATAGAGGACGCCCAGCTTCCAGGCGATGTAATAAGGATAAGCGGCTCCGGTAAAACGGGGATTGCATTCGATCACTTTATACTGGAGCTTACCACCGGGGAGTTTCTGGGCCACCAGGTCGAAACCGAAATGTTCTTTGATGCCTTTTTGGTAAAGATAATAGGCCATTCTGTCGGTTACTTCCCAGGGATGGTGGAGAGTGGGGCCGGAATTGCCCTCGTGGATGGACCCGTTCAATATCTGCTCAGTGGCCGTGATCCGTTTTAGAGAATTATTAGTGGCCCAATATTGGACGCTGATAAAATCTCCGTCCACCACTTCCTGGATCTGGAAAGCCAAACCCGAACTTAACTTACTCAACTCCTGTTCCAACTCCTCCGGAGTATTGCATCTCACTACACCCAAGCCGCTTACGGACTCGGAAACTTTCAGGCAGACCGGGAAGGAAAAATCCCGGCAATCCCGAACCTCTCGCTTGGAGCGGAAACAAATGGTCTCCGGAACCGGAATACCCAACCGCCGAGCCGTTTTAATGAACTCATTCTTTTTGTTCATTATCTCCACTATACGCAATCTGTCCGGATTGGGTTCCACTCGGTGGGCCTGTTTTCCGAAAAAGAAAGTGGAAAGGCCATGGTCGGGGAATCTTTCCTTAACGGAAAAAGAGTCATCCCAGATCACGTTCTTGGTGTGGGGCAAGCCGATCCGGTCATAATGTCCGATTATCCACTCCCAGTTTTCCCGCAAAGCCGGATTCAATTGAATAATATCCTCCGGGTTGGTGGTTCCCAGTACTCGGCCCGGATATAGGAACAACCCCAGAATCCTGGCCAATTCTTCTTCATTGTCACATTCCGGAGAATCGCGATTAACGAAACTGTCCGGGGAAGGGGCGGCATCATCCATGCCGTGATTAAAGATCTCCGGGGGCGCATATCCGATGCATCCGTCAGCCGTGTAATGATTAAAAACACTACCGATCTCGCCTACTCCGCCTTTGTGATTTACGACCGTCATAGTTACCTCCTTTTTGGGTTAAAATTTTAAAGAGCTAAAAATTAAATAAAAACCGGCCTCCTCTTTAGAGGAGACCGGTTTTAATGTTTTCCCTAGTGTTTTTAACTTTGCGTTACTTAGTTAAAACACCACAAAACACCGCTCTCCTCGGGAGGCCGAAAAACCAATAAAAATAAAAAGCAATGTTTTGTGGTGTCTTAGACAGACTCATAAAAAACTTTTAAACTTCTTGTGGATAATTATAACAAACATATAAAAAAGGTCAACAAAAAATCGAGCTAATTCGAATAAAACCTTTCTAAAAACTTTTCCAATTGCTCCATTTCACCCAGGTCTATATATTCGGAATATTGATGGGCGTTATGATAACCGGAACCGATGGGAACGCTGACAATGCCATTATCATTGAAAACATTGGCGTCACTGCCTCCGAAAGTGGCGAAATAATTGGGTTTCAGATCCATGCTCTTATAAGTCTGCTCCAATTTTTCAAAAAGAGAATGGGTTTTTTCCAATTTATATCCGCCAAAGATAAGCTGTTTGTCCACGCGGCACTCGGCCCCGAATCGTTCGGCCGTTTGTCCAAAAATGTCTTCGATCCGATCCGCTTCGGACCGAGTCAATTCGGTCTTATAACTTCTTAATTCAGCCTGCAGCTCGACCTCTCCGGGTACTGTATTTCGCGCCGTGCCGGCCCTTAATGTTCCGATGTTCCAACTTACCTCGGAATGGGAATAACCCCACGGAATTTGAGATATGGCCTCGCTGGCCACCTGTAAAGCGTTGATCCCTTTTTCCGGTTCCCGGGGGTGAACCGCCTTACCCTCGAATTTGGCGTCCATTATTACAAAGGCCGGCGCCTGGATTATAACCTGAGTTACCGGACCATCCTCATCCAAAACCAATCCTGTTTGGGATTCCAACAAAGAATAATCCAAATTAATAGCTCCTTTCAAGCCGGCTTCTTCACCCCTGGTAAAAACAACTTCTACGGGCTTGTGCGCCTTTTGGTCTGTTCCCGCTATATTTCTCAAAAATTCCAATATCACCGCCAAGCCCGATTTGGGATCGGCGCCCAGGATACTGGTTCCGTCGGATCTGACAATATCCCCCTCCCGAATAGGATTAACATGGGGATTGGCCTCCGGCACATCCATGTGGGTGTTGACCATGACCGATTCCCCTTTGCCCGGAATCCGGGCAATAACATTACCGTAATCATCCCGCTCCCTTTCCACCTCTATGTCCTTCAAAAATCCTTCAATATATTCGATTATTTTCTTCTCGTGGGGATGGACTTCGCTGATATTAATAAGATCAATAAAAGTTTGAGCCAATCTTTCCTTCATATAAAATTTTTAATTCAATTTAATTTATTTTGGCAAAAAAAAGAGGATGTGTCCACATCCTCTTTTGGTGATCTTATTGATCGACGCTGATATTTTGAAAAAATCTATCAGCTTCTTTTACTAAATTTCCTCCTTTTTCAAAGATCGATTCAAATTTTTCCCAAGGAACCACGCCCTTGAACTTTAATTTGCCGTTCTGGCCCACATAGCCAAAGGCGGTGGAATAGGGAAAAATACCCTCGCGAGACATATTACCGCACACTTGATTGTAAAAAACAATATCCGAAATATCCCGGCGAGGATTGCGAAGAGAGAATTCAAAATTAAAGGCGCCCTTTTCAAAACCGGATTTACCCATCAACTCCACTGCCGTGGAATGTCCGCCTCGTCTCAAATTCGGATCATGACCGATAGCTCTATTCGAAATAGTATATATCATATCCACCTCGAAAATACCGGCCTGATAATGAGAATTCAATCCTTGCGCGATCTCCCGAACGGCCTTGTTATTTTTTAATATAACCTCTTCATTGACCCCCATATCCTCGGGATCAAAGGAAAAAATATCGGCTAAATAACAGCCATGGCCGTCGGTCAAAAAAGAGCCGAAAGTATTGGGTAGAAATCCCCAATCCGGTATAACCCAGCCACTGGGTTCATATTCGCCGGGAATATCGATACTATTGATATGGGGATTCAGATCTTCCTCCAATACATAGTCCGGTATCTCTTCCGGGTTTTCCTCATACAGAGCTGATTTTAAAAGCTCTACTCGAATGTCATCCCGGGCCTGCAGATCAAAGATCCGAGCATATTGGGGCATGGTATAGTTGATCTGGCCCAATCCGGAAGCGGAATATCTGGGCTTGATCCAGATCGGGGAACCGGTTTTGGCCTCCAGTTCCTTCATGGCATTCAAGAGATCCCGGGCCACTCTATCTATATCCCGAAAAGATCCGCCCCTAACCTTTCTATACATGGGTATGGCTTCGGTCTCTGTTCTCAGGACATCGTAAAGACCGGATTTGGACAAAGAGAAATCATTGGCTGAGAAAAAAACGACATCATCATGGTTGTCAAACCTTTGATGGTCTTTTTCCATAGTCATAAAGGGCCAATGAAGGATCCTGCCATTATCCGGCAAATAACGATGCAAAATACCGCTCTCGTAGAGCAATTCAAAGCTATCCACCAAGTATTCATGCTTATTAATGATCTCATCCCCGGAAGAGGACAAAAATTTGGCAAAACCTTGAACCAACTTTTTATGTTCTTTTTTTCCGATATTCATAAGGTCTCGCCAGGAATCCTCAAAGGGGACATACAACATGACATGATAAGGGTAGGGTAATCCCCGGGACCATTGTTTGACCCAACGGATCTCCTCAAAGCTGATCGGGGGGACCTTGATCAGAGAAAAGCTGGGCATAACCTGGGCAAACTCCAGTGCGGGAACCAAAGATCTTTCATATCCGGCTACATTCAGTTTGTGGGCGTGTTCCTCGGGTACGGCCTTCCGCATCCGGGCATCACTGACCACTATTACATCAAAACCTATCTTTTTCCTTAATTCCGCCAAATAAGCTTCTTTGTACTCCCGGGAGTTGATCAGCCGCAAAAATCCGCGAGCCGGATCCTTGAGGTCTATTCCCTCTTTGTCATAAAAATACTTTATCGCCCGATCACTCCAATTGAATTCCTGATTCTCAATCACTCCGATTACTTCCTCTAAGACATCTTCTCTTCTCATTATTCTCCCTCCTTTTGTTGAAATCCTTTATTGTTAAATTTTCAAAGAACCAAAATTTAAAAAACCGGCTCCTGATCGGAACCGGTTTTAATCTATAGAAATTTTTTCTTTACTTTAAGTGTTAAATTTCCACAAACCAAAACCGGTTCGGCTCAAGCCGAACAAGATCACCGTCATAATAAACAATTTGATTTGCTGTTCTCTATTCATAAATAATTTATAAATAAACTCTAAAATTAGAAAATTTTATTATAATAGAATAACATAATATTAATTTTTGTCAACCCTTGTCTTTTAGCGGTTTATAATATTCCCCTAAACAAACCTGCACTTTACAAACAACCCCAAAAAAAGGAGGGATAAACCAATATCCCTCCGCAACGCCTTAGATGTCCGGCGTTAAAGAAAAAGAACGACTCTCCTTGAAAACCATTTCTATCAAGGCCACTTTGTCGTAACTGTCCCAATTCTCCCGAATGGACAACCTCTCCCTGGCGGTGGTGAAAAAATCCATTATTCCGTCCGGACCGTGGACCATCATTAATTTCTCCCCTTTTTCTCGGGCCTTTTCCACATCCGCGGTGGTGCAATTGAAAACTCGACAAATAGAATTGATCTGAGAATCACTTAACATTTTAAAACCTCCTTTTTTGGGCAAAGAACAAAAAAAGACCACCCGAATCGCGGGTGGTCCTGCTTTTATTTGCTTTTCTATTTTCTTTCTATGTCTTTTTATAAGAAAAACAAGCCACCCGGGTAGGTAGTCCCAACAACAAAGCCAATAGCAATAAATTTTGGGTAATAGCTTGTTTCATATTTAGATATTTTTATTATAATAAATATTTTTAAAAAAGCAACCCCTATCACCACGGATAGGGGTTGGATGTTTAGTTGTCCGGGCCGCCGGCAATGGCCACATTCTGCTCGCCGTACATTTTTTTGGCTCCGGCCTCCCAGAGTTTTAATCTGTGTTTTTGATGCTGGGCACCGGGGTTGATGTCCTTGTTCAAATTCAAGGGTTCTCCGTGAATAAAGAATCCCCGACCAGATCTTACTACCACGGCCCGGCAACAAGGGCAAAGGCTGTCTCTTACTTCTTTTAAGCTTTTAAAAAACTGGGTTTTACTCATTTTAAAACCTCCTTTTTTATAAAGAACATCTATGGTTTTTTAAATTGCTTATTCGCAATTCCTAATTTAAAAAGCCCGCCTTCCTTTGAAGACGGGCTTTGGTTATCTCTATTTTTATTTTCTTATCAGGTCTTCAAAGGAAACACAAAATGATCATTAATAATAATGATCTCGATAATAATGTTGATAATGATTTGTGTTACCTGGGAAAACCTCATAATATTTGAACTAATTTTCTTTAGAAGGGGGAGAAGATATCTCCCCGATGATGTTTTTATTTCTTCCTCCTTACTTCCCGGTCTCGCTGGGCCCGCTTCTTTTTGGCCTCCTCTTCACTCTTTTGCCTGCGGCAATTTACACTGAATTTCTTAACTTTTTCGGCCATTCGATTTTGGGTTTCTTGGTCCAGCATTACCATGTGTGTGCTCCTCCTGTTTTAAAAAAGGTGGGGTGGGGCGGAAAATTGTTTTAATTATCCGCCCCACAGGGATATCGATTAGCTTTGCGATCTGCTTGACGGGATGGTAATCCCGCTAGTCCGGATCACTGTGGGTATAGGGGCCCTTCCCGAAAATATCCCGATTTTCCAGGGGTGGGAAAAAAGCGATAACTGGAAAAATTCCATGATCTTCGGGGGTGAAGCCCCTGTGACAGCTAATGATATTTTGGCAAAGAGCTATAAAAAAAGGCCACTCCTTTTTGGGGAGTGGCTTGTCCTTTATGTAAATCTGTGTTTACTTAGCTAACCGGATCAAAGCCACGCCCCAAAATAGCGACCACCAAAATGCTCACAATCACCACTACTACTGTTTGTACTCTTTTCGCTAAGGACATGGCTTATAGATTTAATGTTATTTTAATTTTGAAATGCACCGACCAACTTTTCCAAACTAAGATAAAATTTTTGCGAACTCGGGTTGGCTGTGGGCTCCTACAGAATATAA
>CAZPEL010000021.1:0-17055 GCA_964585585.1 uncultured Gammaproteobacteria bacterium
ATCCTGGAGGTGATAATAGATAAATTCGGCGGCGGTCCGGTGGGTTTGAATTCCATTTCCGCCACTACCGGCGAGGATATGTCCACTATTGAGGATGTTTATGAGCCCTATTTGATGCAATTGGGATTTTTGGAACGCTCGCCCCGGGGGCGAGTGGCCACCGGCCTGGCCTACGAACACTTGGGCCGGGAAAAACCCACTCAAAACAGGATGATATAAAAAAGACCGCTTTAAAAAGCGGTCTTTTATTTGTTTAGTTTAAAGGTCCTTTGCTCCCGGCACCTTCGTCTCGGTTCGGCCAATTGGCATCGATCATATGATCGAGCTGATCCTTTTCCGTGATCTGGTCCAAAAGTTGGTACAGTCCCTCCATTTGAACTTCCAGGGCGTTGATCCGGTTCTGTATTTGTTCGGTTGTGGTTGATTCCAGGGGGAGGCCGGATTTTTCTATGCAAACTTCGGCCGCTTTTACTGCTTCCGGGGAAAATCCGAAGTCCTCCTGGAGCTGTTTCAGTACTTTGTAGGCGGTTTCCTGGCAGTAGATAGCCTGGGATATCAGATCTTGGCCGCAAAAATAGCCAAATAATGATCCGTCCTCGGCTCTTTCGGTGGCGAAATGAACAGGTGCCATTTCAATGTCCATAAACCCTCCTTTGTTTTGGGATTCAAAGAAAAAAGCAATATTTCGTTAGGTCTTAGCTTAATTCAGGAAAGAGATAATGTCAATCAGTCCTCGCCCTTGATTTTTTTGAAAGAAGGTGTTATTATCAGGAAAGCAACTTAGCAATAAAAATCAAACCACTTATAACAAAGCTTTCGGAGTTCAATCTCGTTAATGAGAGGAAGTGGCCGAAAGACTTCCCTTTATTTTATTCGGGAGGTTAAGATGGTCTTTTTTTATTTAACTTAAGATACAATGCGAATATGCGAATTTGATGCGCCTGCCTGCCGGCAGGCAGGAATTCCGCGAATTAATTAAATGCGAATTAAATTCAAGGATTTTTATCAAGATTTCGGTTTTAGCATTGTGTTATAAAAAAAGATTATCTAAATAATATGTCAGAAGACAAAAAACAACAAGAGGAAAAAAGATCCGAAGATCAGCAGGATCAAGACTTTACTAAACTTTTGGAAAAAGATAAAATGGAAGTACCAAAAGTGGATGATATTGTCCGCGGAACCGTGATCTCGGCCACCAAATCCGAGGTAAAGTTGGATATAAACGGAGTTTTGGTCGGAGTGGTCCGAGGGCCGCAGCTTTATGATGAGTTAGAGGAATACAGCAACCTTAGGCCCGGTGACGAGGTGGATGCCACTGTTATCGAGGAAGAGAACGAAAACGGCGAGCTGGAGCTTTCCTTTAGGCAGGCCGGAGAAGAAAAGGCCTGGGCCGCTTTGCGGGAAGCTTATAAGAACCAAGACACTGTTAGCGTTAAAATAACCGAAGCCAACAAAGGTGGACTTTTGGCCCATTTCAAGCAGATCCATGGCTTTATTCCGGTTTCTCAATTATCTCCGGAGAATTACCCCCGAGTTAGTGGCGGAGACCAGAACAAGATCCTGGAAAGGTTAAAGCAGTTTATGGGTACGGAAATGGAAGTTAAGGTTATCACCCTGGAAGAAGAAGAGGGCAAGATCATCTTCAGTGAGAAGGAAGTCTGGGCCGAGAAGCAAAAGGATGTGATAGATAAATATAAAGTGGGAACCGTGGTGGAAGGAACCGTAACCGCGGTAACCGATTTCGGAGTATTCGTTAAATTCGATGATAAAATGGAAGGTCTGATCCATATTTCCGAATTGGCCTGGCAAAGGATCGATGATCCGGCCGATTTCTATCAGGTCGGAGATACTATTAAGGCCCAGGTGATAAGCGTCGAAGGATCCAAGATATTTTTAAGTGCCAAGAGATTAAAAAGGGATCCCTGGAAAGATGTGGACAAGAAATATCAGGTCGGTCAAACAGTTAAAGGTAAAGTTATCAAGATCAACCCCTTTGGCTTGTTTGTAAAACTGGATGACTCCATTCACGGCTTGGCCCATATCAGTCAATTGGGCTTGAACAAAGGGGAAAAGATCGAGGAAAAATTCCAAGTGGGAAATGAACTGGATTTTGATATAACTTCCCTGGTTCCGGAAGAATACCGATTGGGCTTGAGATTGCTTTCCGAAGCCGATAAAAAGAAAAAACAAAAAACTTCTTCCAAGGAAGAGGAAAAGCAAGACCAGGTTTCCGAGGATCAAGAGTCTCAAGATAGCTCTCAACAAGAGGAGGGAAAAAAGGACTCCGGCCCTGAGGCCGAAACCGAAGACCAAGACCAAGAAACCAAATAAAGTTCATGCTTTAATTATTGATCGACGATTAAGGCGTGCAACAACTTAACAATGTAATTGTGATCTATTTATGAAAAAATTGCTTAAAAATTTTCTTATATTTTTTGTGGTTTTTTTGCTTATTGCCGGACTCTTTAGTACCTTTTCCAACCAACAGCAGGAAGACAAAACCGCCAGTCTTAGTTATTTGGCCGATCAGGTCAAGCAAGGACAGGTCAAGGAGATCGTGGTTGAAGGAGATCAATTAAAGGTAAGTTTAAACAACGGAGAAACCAAAGAAATAAAAAAAGAAACCCAGGATTCTTTATCAACTACTTTAAGTAATTTGGGAGTCTCCGGGGAAAAAATAGCCCAGGCCAATATCCAGGTTAAGGGAGAATCTGGTTGGGAATATTGGGCTAAGAACTTATTGCCGGTTTTATTGCCCTTCCTTTTGATCGGGGCGATACTTTATTTTATGATGCGTGGAGTGCAGGGAGCCAATTCCCGGGCTATGTCTTTTGGTCAATCCCAGGCCAAGCAATTCAGTCGGGATCAGAAAAAACCCAATGTCACTTTTAAGAATGTAGCCGGGTCCAAGGAAGCCAAGCAGGAGTTGCAAGAGGTTATAGAGTTTTTAAAAAATCCCAAAAAGTTTCATGAGTTGGGCGCTCGAATACCCAAGGGTTTTTTACTTTTGGGACCGCCCGGAACCGGTAAGACCTTGATGGCCAGAGCCGTGGCCGGGGAGGCCGGAGTCTCCTTTTTCCATATCTCCGGTTCCGAGTTCGTGGAGATGTTCGTCGGCGTCGGAGCTTCCCGGGTTCGCGACCTTTTTAAAAAGGCCCGCAAAGATACCCCTTGTATTGTTTTTATTGACGAGATCGATGCGGTGGCCAGAAAAAGGGGGGCCGGCCTGGGAGGATCCCATGATGAAAGGGAACAGACTTTAAACCAGATATTAGTGGAAATGGACGGCTTCGATCCCAGGACCAATATTATAGTCATGGCCGCTACCAATCGGCCTGATGTTTTAGACCCGGCTTTGTTAAGACCGGGCCGCTTTGACAGGCGGATCAATATAGACAATCCGGACATCAAGGAAAGAGAAGAGATCTTAAAGGTCCACGCCAAGAAAAAACCTTTGGCCAAGGAAGTGGATTTAAAACGGATCGCGGAGCGAACTCCGGGCTTTAGCGGCGCGGATCTGGATAATCTCTTAAACGAGGCAGCTATTGCTTCGGCCAGACGGGGGAGCAAAAAGGTAGAAATGAAGGATCTTTATGACTCCATTGAAAAAGTGATGCTTGGCCCGGAGAAAAGAAGCAAGGTTATGACCAAAAAAGAAAAGAAGGTAACCGCTTATCACGAAGCCGGACATGCTTTAGTGGCCCACAATACTCCTCATACCGATCCGGTGCAGAAGGTTTCGGTTATTTCCCGCGGTCAAGCCGGGGGCTATACCTTAAAAGTTCCCCTGGAGGATAAAAGATTGCACTCCAAGAATGAATTCGTGGAGGAGTTGGCCGTATTAGTGGCCGGTTATATGACGGAAAAGGAGATCTTCGGCGATATTACCACCGGCGCCTCCTCTGATCTGCAAAGAGCCACCCAATTGGCCCGGAGCTTGGTCACTGATTATGGTATGTCCGAGGATCTGGGAGCCAGGACCTTTGGCAATCAAGACGGCAAAGTATTCTTGGGCAACGAGATCCATGAGAACAAGGATTACAGCGAAAAAACAGCGGAAAAAATAGACGAGGCCATTAATAAATTCATCAAGGAGGCGGCCCAAAAAGCTAACGACATTATCAAGAACAAAAAGAAGCAATTGGAGCAAGTGGCCCAGGCCTTGTTGGACAGGGAAACCCTGGAAAAGGAAGAATTTGAAAAGATCGTGGGCAAAAAGGAATTGCCGGAAGAAGAGGAAAGGACCCTGGAATATGTCTCTCAGCAAAAAGAGAAAAAACAAGAGAAAACTTCGTCTGAATCGAACTCTGATCAGAATTCTTAGATATTGGATATTGGATATTGGGCAAAGTGTTCAGTTTAATTAGTTACCAATATCTAATTACCAATATCAAATATCAATTTTATGAATTTCCATATTCTCACAATTTTTCCGGAAATTTTTGATTCTTATTTTAATGAGAGTATAATCGGTCGTGCCCAAAATGAAGGTCATATTGAGATCAAGGTTTATAATTTAAGAGATTGGACAGAAGATAAGCATAAAACCGTGGATGATGCTCCTTATGGAGGCGGTGCCGGAATGGTTATGAAAGTGGAACCGATCTACAAGGCGGTAAAGGACATTAAAGCCGGGTTGAACTCAAAGAAAACCAAAGTGGTTTTAACTTCAGCCAGGGGAGAGAGATGGACCCAAGGAAAGGTTAAGGATTATTCCGATTTAACCGATATTATTATAATTTGCGGACGCTACGAAGGTGTAGATGAGCGCGTCCGCTTTTTTATTGATGAAGAAATTTCCATTGGAGATTATGTTTTAACTGGTGGTGAAATTCCGGCGATGGCCATAGTGGATTCAGTTTCAAGGTTAGTACCGGGAGTTTTGGGCAATGAAGCGAGCTTGGAAAGTGAATCGCATTCAGTTCCCGGGCAAGTCGAATACCCTCAGTATACCAGGCCGGAAGTATTTGAAATTAATGGGAAAGAATATAAGGTGCCGTCGACCCTGCTTTCCGGGAATCATAAGGAGATCGAGGAATGGAGAGCTAAAAATTCAAAGATCAAAGATCAAAGATCAAATTTTTAAAAAAATAAACAAGCAACAGTTCGTAAGCGAGTTTTTTATTCACAATCTAAAAAATTGCTTTTATTGGTATAATTATATAAAAAAATTGCAGCCTGTGAACCACAAGACTGCAATAATTTAAAAAGAATTGATTTTTAACGAGTAATTTGGCCCGCCGGCAGTCTATCTTTCGATGATTGCCGGTTTTTGGTTTGTGTTATGTGTTCCATGTTATGTGTTATGTGATACTCGGCCTACAGGATCTTCCAACTATTTTTGGTTTTTTCTATGCGTCCCTTTAAAGAGAAGCCGGCGGCTTTAACATGCCCCCCGCCTCCCAGGTAATTGGCCAATCGGGCCACATTGATATCGGAACGGTTGGTCCGGATACTGCCCTTGATCAGGTCTTCGTCCTCCTGCCGGAGGAATATCACCGCTTTTACCCCTTTGAGATTGTTCAGGGAATTGGTAATCCCGTCCCAAACTTCTTCTTTTTCCCGGAATTTTTTTATTTCCTCCAGGGTCAAAACCGTAAAGGCGATGTTATATTTGGGATTGATCTGCAGATTATTCAGCACTGTGCTCCATAATTTCATGGCCTTTAAGCTTTTATTTTGCCAAGTGTTCTTGGTTATTTTGGGGAATTGGGCTCCTTTGGAAACCATTCGCGAAGCTATTTTAATGGTTTTTTTAGTGGCCGAGGGGTGAAGAAAATTGGCGGTATCGGTGAGAATGCCGGTCAAAATGCAATCCGCCATTTCTTTGTCGATCTTGATGTTGTTGTATTTAAAGAAGTGGTAAATAATCTCGGTGGTGGCCGCGGCCTGGGGCAACCTGATCTCCAGTTCCGATATTCTTTCTTCTTTTCTGGGATGGTGGTCGAACTCTACTATGTATTGATAAGTTCTTTTGTTTCGGATCTCTGCTTCCAGTTTGGTCCGGTTTACGCTGCCACAGTCGGCTATAATGATAAGATCAAAACCGAAAAAATTCTCTCCGGCCACTTCTTCCCGTTCGGAAGTTATCTTGTCCATATTGGGTAGGAAGGAAAAACTGGAAGAGGGGGGAGTGGGAGTGAACAGGATATAGTCCTTGCCCAATTTATCCAATAACAAAGACAGGGCGCACACCGAAGCCGTGGCATCCCCGTCCGGTTTCTCGTGGGATACTACCAGAATCCGAGAAGCTTTTTTGATCACGCTCAGGACGTTGTTGTATTGGTAAATGGATCTCCAGCTGTTCATAAATAACCTTTTATTATAGCAGGTTTTTGTTTATTGCCAAGCTATAAAATAAAACCCCCGGGTAAGCATGGGGGTTTTATTTTTGGTTTTTATCTTGGTCGGAGGCCTTGTCTATATCTCTTTGTATCTCTTCCGCCTTCTTAGAACTCCGGTCCACTCGCCAATCAAGTTTCGGCACTCTTTTCCATTGGGTTTTTCTTTGCAGCTCTCGGGCCATTAAGCCCGATTTTTTTCTTAGCTCCCTCAGGGCGGTACCGGTCAGATTGGAAGGAAGAACGGATATCCCGATTCGAGCCGTTTTCAGGTCCGGATCGGAGCGGACGAAACTGATGGTTATCAAGCAATCCTTGATCTCGATCTCTTTATTAATGGCCTGGCTCAACTCCCTTTCTATAAGACTTTCTATTTGTTGTTTTCTACTCATAGGAATCCAATTTATGAGAGACTTTCTTTTCCTTGTAAAATTGGAGAATGTCTCCTTCTTGTATTTCCGGCTTGCCGTGAAACTCCACTCCGCATTCCTGGTCGGCCTCTACTTCGTTTACATCCTCCTTGCCTCTTTTTATCTTGTCGGCGCGGCCTCGAAGCACAATTTCCTTATCTCGCAATACTTCCACCTGAGTTTCTTTTTCCGCTTTTCCTTCTATAACCTTGCCGCCGACTATCTGGTTGTCCTTTTCAGTTCGGAAAATGGCCATAACTTTGACCTTGCCCAGATCTTGTCTTTCAATAGTGGGTTGGATTATTTTTTCCATTTCCTCTCTAACATACTCGATAAGGTTATAGATCACATTGAATACCTTGACTCTCATATTCTTTTCCCTGATCAGGCCCTCGGCATGAGGAGGTATTTTTATATTGAATCCGATTATTTGAGCATTACCGGCCTCGGCCTTTTGGATGTCGCTTTCCCGGATATTGCCCAAGCCCTTATGGATTATCTGCACTTTTACTCTGTCATTATTGATCTTTTCCAGGGATTCCTCGATGGCCTCGGCCGAACCCAGGACATCGCTTTTTACCACCAGATTCAAAGTGGGTATTTCTTCTTCATTCTCTTCCTTGGAGACCTGGAAGCCGCTGCCGTGGGACTCCGGTTGTTTATGTTTGAGTTTGGATATTTTTTCCTTGCCTTTTTCATCTGTGGCCACTTCCAGGATATCTCCCACAGTAGGAGCTATCTTTAGGCCGGTTATTTGGACCGGCATGGAGGGCGGAGCTTGTTGTACGTTCTTTCCCTGGTAGTCCTGTAGGGCTCTAACTTTGCCGCAAAGTTTGTTTTGCAGGCATAACATATCTCCCAATTTCAGAGTGCCGTTCTGGATCAGTATGGTGGCCACTGCTCCGGCTGATTTGTCCACGTGAGATTCAATAATGGTTCCGATGGCCGGGGAATCGGGATTGGCTTTCATGTCCTTGGCCTCGGTATCGGTCAGCAAAAGGACCATGTCCAAAAGATGCTGCACCCCCTCTCCGGTATAGGCCGAGATCGGGGCGCAAATGGTCTTGCCTCCCCAGTCTTCCGGAATGATGCCCAGTTTATTGGAAAGCTCTTGTTTGGTTTTGTTTACATCCGCCCCTTCTTTGTCGATCTTATTGATGGCCACCAAAAAGGGGACCTGGGAGGCCTTGATTATTTTATAGGCCTCTACGGTCTGGGGTTTTACTCCGTCGTCGGCGGCCACTATTAGGATGGCGATATCTGCCACTTTGGCCCCTCGGCTTCTCATGGCGGTAAAGGCCTCGTGACCCGGGGTGTCGATAAAAGTTATCAGTCTATCTTGGCGGACGGCCTGGTAGGCACCGATATGCTGAGTAATACCCCCGGATTCGTCTCCGGCGATGTTGGTGTTTCTGATACTGTCCAGTAGTTTGGTCTTGCCGTGATCCACATGGCCCATGACCACCAAAATGGGCGGTCGGCCCTGTAGTTTGTCCCGGGCTTCCAGGTTGAGCACTTCCTCGATCTTATTTTTTTCCTCTTCTTCCTCTTCGGCGTTTTCGTCCAGTTTCACATCCAGGTTCAGTTCATCTCCTATGATATTGGCGGTCTCATGATCTATTTTTTCATTAATAGAGGCAAAAATACCGTTCTTCATCAATTCCTTTAGGATTTTACTGATCGGAGCTCCGCTTTTTTTGGAAAAATCATTTACTGTAATATAGTTGGGAATAACCACTTCCTTTTTTTCTTGGTCAACCCCTTCGACCGTAGCTTCGGCTTGTTTTTTTTCTTTGTCTTCTTGCTCTAATTGTCGATTTAGCCGGGGCCATTCTTTGATTATCCTTTGGGCCAATTTGTCGTCTATTTTGATGGCTTTTTGGCCAATATCAAAACCCATGCGGGGCAGTTTTTCCCGCAATTCTTGAGGAGTCACTTTTAATCTTCTGGCCAGTTCGGTTACATTCATAAGTAAAAATATTAAAAAAGGCTCTTCTAAGCCCTGTCCTTTAGCTGATTTTATTTAATCCTACCCCATTTTATTTTTTAAGTCAAATAGTGTATCAGTCCAGATCATTTTGGACAAAATATTATTTAAAACTAAATTTGCGGAACTATTCTTCTTTATAATTCAATAAAAACAAAGCAGCAAATCTCAAGCACCAATAATCAAATAAATTCCAATGACCAAAATTACAATGATCAAACCCGTTTGTAATTTAGAACATTATAATTTGTAATTTATTTGCTTTAGTTCTCCGGAGCGAAGCGGAGGAGAAATTATTGTAATTTGTGATTTGGTGCTTACTCAATTGGTGCTTGGAATTTGGTGCTTATCCCGATTGGTGTTTTCTATAATTTTAGTTTCCGGCTTAAGGTCTAAAATGTGAGTGAACTTATTTAGTGGATTTTGTATATCTCTTAAATAATGTTTACACTTGGGTATTGTTGCCTTATTATATATTATAAGTCTAAGAAGTAAATCAAATAAATTTATGTCAAAATTTGATCCGGAAAAGGCCCTTATGGCCAAACAAGAAAAGGAGGAAGGGGATCTCAGTGATTCCGAGGATTCTTTATGGAAAAAAATAAGAGGTAATAGCGAGAATGACAAATTGGATATGGATTCTTTTCAGGATATTTACCCTAAGAGCGAGATAGATAAAGATAAGCAAAAAGTGCAAAGTTTGGAAGCTAATTTTGACAGGACCATCAAAAGATTATCGGAGCTTTTGGAGCGGACCTTGGTGGAAGAGATCAATGAGTCCGATTGGTTCGGAGGAGGATCCCGGGCCATAAACACTACGGACCATGATGATTATTTGAATCATTCGGACTTGGTAGTGGAATGGCCCGAGGAGGACGGCTCTACCACTAAACTGGCTCTGGATACTTCTGTTACCAATAAAGAGGATGTTATGTCCCGGAAGGCGGGGAAAATAATGGATGAGTTGGACCAAAGAAAGGGAACTACGATCAAATATTTCCAATCTCGATTTACTGAAGAAAAAGGAAAGGTGGATAATGTACCCAGCGCCGTTTTGGCCCTGGATCGGGAATCCCTGGATAATTTCTCCCAATTCCTTGTTTCCTCGAAACCGGAGGATATAGAAAAAAGCACTTTAAGCACCGATATGATGGCTTGTGTTTATGATCAAATGGAGGCGCAAATAAAGATCCTGGAAGAGAAAAAGGCCACCGGTTCAGAGATATATAAAAATTTAAAAAAAGTCTCGGACAAGATCTTTGCCATTACGGAAAAAGAAAGCTCCTTGAGGAACAAGGAGCCTGAGGATGAAGTGAATTTAGCCGAGCTTGAATTTAGACCCAACTAATTTTCAATTTTTTCTTCTTTTTTGTCTTTCTCTTTCTTGTTTGATTTTTTTCAGTTTCTCCGCAAAGGGATAGAATTTTATCCTTTTTTCTGATTCTTCTTTTTTGTCTTTATCATCTTCCAAATCAACCCTCCTTTCAAGAAAGAAATTTAATAGCAAGAAGATTTAATTTTAAATTATTTGGTGATTTTGTCAAGTCTGCAGGGCTCAAAACTGCGGCGGTGCACCGGGCACACGCCGTATTTTTTTATGTTTTCCAAGTGGTGTTTGGTGCCGTATCCCTTATGGCGGTCAAAACCGTAATCGGGATATTGATCATGTATTTCCCGCATCATCTTGTCCCGGGTCACTTTGGCTATTATGGAAGCGGCGGCTATGGAAAAGACCGAATTATCTCCTTGTTTGATACATTTTTGGCCATAGCTGCAGCTGGGTATGACGGCGTTGCCGTCTATGAGGATGAATTGCGGCTTGGGCTTGGCCTCGCCCAGGGCCTTTTTCATGGCCAGGAAAGCGGCCTGCCTGATATTGATCCGGTCAATGGTCCGGTTGTCGCATATCCCTACGGCAGTGAAAAAATTTTTCCGGAGGAAGTGGAACAACTTTTCTCTCCGGGTTGGGGTTAATTTTTTAGAGTCCTTGATGGCTTTTATATTTTCGTCATCCGGATCCGGAGCGGAGTTCTTTTGCAATATCACTAGGCCGGCTACAACCGGACCGGCCAAAGGGCCTCGACCGGCCTCGTCTATCCCGGCTATAAGATCATAATTTTGATCGAATAATTCTTTTTCCCAATTCCAATTTATCATCTTACCTTTATTGTAATGGATGCTCTAATTTTTGGAAAGCTATTGGTTTATCCGCGGAGGAGTGGTATAATAAAAAAAGAAACATAAGCTTTATTATGATATCAACTCAAGAATTGAACAGGATCAAAAAAATAAAAGGAGAGGTTCGGGGCACCACCTTTAAGAATGATTTTGCCTGCGTTAAAAAAGAAGGAGGAAAAAAGCAGTTGGAAGCAGTAAAAAAAAGATTAAGGGAATTAGGGTGTAAAGAAAAGGATATAATACAAGACAATACTAAAGTATTTTCTTGGTATCCTTTGTGGTGCCATGTTCTCTTTTTTGTGATCTTGAACAAAGAACTCGGCTGGACTGAAAAGGATATTTTTAATATCGGTTATCATGGATCCAGGGTTTCCTTGATCGCTAAAACTTTTCCCAAGTTAATGTTTGATCTAAAAAAAGCTTTTAATAAATCGGGCATTTATTGGAAAAAGAATTTTTCCGTGGGAAAATTGGAATTAGAAGAACTTGATCTAAAAAATAATTACGGAATTTTGAATTTAAAAGATTTCAATGTCCACCCCTTGGAGTGCTATACTATAAAAGGTTATCTTGTCGGAGTGTTGGACCTTTTGGGCCAGATCAAAGATGTGAAAGTCAAAGAGACCAAGTGTGTTCACCGGGGAGATGATCATCACCAATTTAAGCTTACTTGGAAATAATAAATTATGATATTAAGTTCCGGCGAAGTTAAAAAAATAAAAAAAATAAAAGGTCAAGTTCGAGGTGTGGCCCTAAAGACTGATTTGGCCTATGTTAAGGACAACCGAGGAAAAGAGGCGGTGAAGCAAGTAAAAAAAGCGGTTCAAGAAATAGATCCGGAGTTTGATTTTGGCCAGATCAAGAATATGGAGTGGTATTCCCTGAAGTGGCGGGCGCTTTTATTATTAGTGATCAAGGAAAGTTTTGATTGGCAGGATCGGGATCTTTATGAGATGGGTCGCCATGCTCCGACCAATTCCTTTGTGGTCAAGATACTTCTACGGTATTTTTATAATTTTGAAAAAACTTGCCGAGAAGCCCCCTCTTATTGGGGCAAGCATTACAACAAGGGCAAATTGGAATTGGTGGAATTCAGCGATGACAAGAAAAGGGTTGTTTATCGCTTGAAAAATTTTAATCTTCATCCGGTAATGTGCCCCTATTTAAAAGGTTATTTCCAGGGTATAGCTGAGTTGACCAAACCGGGATATGAGTTAGAAACCCGGGAGACCAAATGCGCTTTTAAAAAGGCGCGTTATCACGAGTTTGTTATTACATGGAAGTAGCTTTTTTTATTCCCTGCCTTGGGTTTGGATGTATTGATAGGCGGCCAGGGCGGCTATGGTGGCCTCTCCGCAGGCCACTGTGATCTGCTTAAATTCCACATCAGTAACATCTCCGGCGGCGAAAAGCCCCGGAGTTTTGGTTTGGCATTTTTTGTCCGTTTTGATCTGTTTGTTTTCATCTCTTTCCACCCAATCGGCTATCCAGTCGGTGTGGGCCACTCGTCCTATTTCTATGAACAGACCGTCCATTTCCAGTTCCAGTTCGGCTCCTTTTTTGTCCACCACCTTGATCTTTTCCAATTTATCTTTTCCGATGACCTCCTTGATCTCACTGTTAAGGATCATTTTAACATTATCTTTGTTTTTAACTTCGTCCACCAGGGCGTCAAAGGCCCGGAACTCTTCCCGGCGATGGATCAAATATACTTTGGCCGCTATCTTGGAAAGAACTTCGGCCGCATCTATGGCGCTGTTTCCGCCGCCGACCACGGCTACGGTCTTGTTCTTGTAAAAAGGTCCGTCGCAATTGGCGCAGTAGGACACTCCTTGGCCGGTCAATTCCTTTTCTCCGGGAATATTCAATCTTCGGGGAGCCAAACCGGTGGCGTCTATTACGGTTTTACTTTGATAGCTATCCTTGTCGGTTTTTAGGGTGAAGGTTTGACCTTCTTTTTTTATTTCTTTAACCTCCTCCATTTTTATGTTTACCCCCAGGTCCTTGACCTGTTCCTGCATTTTGGTGATAAGCTCGTAGTTATTTATGGATTTAAATCCCGGGTAGTTCTCTATTTCCGAGGCCCAGAGGATCTGTCCTCCGAGCTCTTTGCCTATTATTAAAGTTTTCATTTCTCGTCTGGCCGCATAAATACCGGCGGTCATTCCTCCGGGTCCGGCTCCGATTATTATAGTGTCGTACATATGAATTCCTGTTTTAAGAATAATTTTTTTCATTTTATCCGGATTATTATTTTAACACAAGGGGTTTAAGTGGTTTTGACTTGGCGTGTTATTTTTGTTAACATAAAAAAAGATTTTTAATAATTATTAAAAGATTCTCTTATGAAAAAAGGAATAATTCTGGGTTTAGCCCTGGTTCTTGTTCTCTCCGGTTGTAGCACCGCCGAACAAAACAAAAGTGATGTGGTAAAAAACGCTTTATCTTTTGATTCGGCCAAGGCCAAGGCGGAAGAATTCATTAACAAGAACATGCTTTCCGCTAATAGCCCATCCCAGGCCAAGGTTACCAAAATAGAAGAAGAGGGACAACTCTTTAAAATGAAGATTCAAGTGGGAAGTCAAAGTATTGACTCCTACATGACCCAGGACGGGAAACAATTCTTTCCCCAGGCCTTGGGCATGAACAAACAAGAAGGAGGCGGTGATAACAGCCAGGCCAAGGCCGACAACAATGCCACCCGAAAAGTAACCGTGAATACTAAAAAGGAAACTCCGCAAGTGGAGTTGTTTGTTATGGCCTATTGTCCTTATGGGACCCAGATGGAGAAGGCCATTTTGCCGGTGGTCAAGACTTTGGGGGACAAGATAGAATTTGATCTGAAATTTTGCGATTACGCCATGCACGATAAAAAGGAGCTACAAGAGCAAATGGCTCAGTACTGCATTCAAGAGGAGCAGCCCAGTAAATTGATAAGCTATTTGGATTGTTTCTTGGAAAGTTCTGACTCCGAAACATGTCTGCAGGAGGCCGGCGTCAATCAGTCCCTGCTTGATTCCTGCGTCAGCCGGGTGGATCAAGAGTATAGCGTAATGGCCAATTATGAGGATAAAAGCACCTGGAGAGGGCGGTTTCCCACTTTTAAAGTTCATGAGGATGATAACAAGAAATACGGAATCTCCGGCTCCCCGGGCTTGGTTATAAACGGGGAAAAAGTTCAAGCTCCCAGAAATCCGAATAGTCTTTTGGACACTATCTGCTCCGCTTTTCAGGAAAAACCGGAAGAGTGTGACCAGGAATTGACCACTTCTTCTCCATCTCCCGGATTCGGTTCCGGAAGCGGAGGAGGTTCTGCCGGTTCTTGCGGCTAACCTGATTCCCCTTTACATCGCTGAAATTTGATGTTATTATTAGTTTGTCCTTAAAAATAATTAATTTGTGTTAGGAGTGATTTTTAGGATATAGTTTTCCATTGAAATATTATTTTAATCCATAAATGTTACTACGTTTAGTCTCAAAATCATTGTATTATAACTTTTTATTCGCTTAATTCGAGGCGAAAAAGTTTTAAGGTGTTTTTGATCATATAAAATCTCCTGACACAAAGATCTGACTTATGCAGTATATAGTTTATATCGTTTTGCTTGTGGGAGGTTTTTTTGTTGGATATTGGGCGAGAAAGAAAAAAATTTCCATTTATGACAAGAAGGCCGAATCTCGAGCGGAAAAAATAATCGGTGAGGCCAAGGCCAAACAAAAGGAGACCTTACTCAAAGCCCAAGACAAGGCCTTCAAAATAACTGAAGAGGCCAAAACCGAAGAAAAAAGAAGAAGAAAGGAACTGGATGCCCTGCAAGCTAAATTACAAAAAAGGGAAGATTCTTTTTCTCAAAAATTATTGGAACTCCAAGAGAAGCAGCAGAAGTTGTACGACAAGGTCAACAAGGTGGAGGAGGCCAAAGAAGAGGTGAAGCAATTAAAGGAGAAACAGATGGAAAAACTGAAAAAGATCGCTGCTATGACCAAAGAGGAGGCCAGAGAGGTTTTGTTCAAGAACATAGAAAAAGAATCCCAAGAGGATCTGATGGCCAGGATGAACAAATTAGAGAAAGAAGCTGATGAAAAGTTCGAGGAAAAGGCCAAGGATATTATTGCCAGTTCTATGCAGAGAATAGTTTCTTCTTATGTTCCCGAAATAAGCACCACTAATGTTGATCTGCCCGGTGATGAAATGAAGGGCAGGGTTATCGGAAGAGAGGGGAGAAATATTAGAGTGATCGAACAAAAGGCCGGGGTGGAAATAATCGTTGACGACACTCCCAATGTGATAACTATTTCCGCTTTTTCTCCTATTAGAAGACAAGTGGCCAAAAGGGCCTTGGATTCCTTAATAAAGGATGGCCGGATCCAACCGGCCAAGATCGAGGAAGCGATCGATAAGGCCAAGAAGGAGTTGGCCACCGAGATCAAGAAAGCCGGAGAAGAGGCCATGTACGAGGTCGGCGTGACCGGTTTTGATCCCAAGCTTGTTCAGATACTCGGTAGATTGAAATTCCGAACCAGTTACGGCCAGAACGCTCTACAACATTCCATCGAAGTGGCTCATCTTTCCGCTTTGCTGGCCGAGGAGCTGGGAGTGGATGTTACTTTGGCCAAGAAAGGCGGTTTACTTCATGATATTGGTAAGGCGGTGGATCACGATGTCAAAGGCACCCATCCCGAGATCGGTGGCAACATGGCCAGGAAATTCAGCGTTAATGAGAATATAATACCGGCCATAGAGACTCACCACGATGATCATCCCGGAAATTTGATAGCCGTAGTGGTTAAAGTGGCCGATGCTATTTCCGCTGCCAGACCCGGAGTAAGGAATGATACCTATGAGAGATATCTCCAGAGATTGGAAGAGCTGGAAAAGATAACCAATTCTTTTGAAGGAGTGGATAAGTCCTATGCCATTCAAGCCGGCCGCGAGGTAAGGGTGTTTGTCAATGCCGATAAAGTGGATGATCTGAATTGCAATAAAATGGCCAGGGAGATAGCCAAGAAAATAGAAGAAGAGTTGAAATACCCCGGAGAAATAAAGGTAAATTTGATCCGCGAGAACCGAATAGTGGAATATGCCCGCTAAAATAGGCCAAATTCAACTTGCCAAATCGATATTTAATCTGCTATATTGATTAAAGATCTGCTATTAAAAATAATATAAGGTTTTCACTCATTTTTATATTTTGAAAATGCGTGGGACCAAGTAAAATTTATGAATAAAGCAGGGTTAATAAAAAAAATAGCTAAAGAGACCAGAATTAGTAACAAGGAAGCGGAAAAAATGGTAGAGAGTTTTGTGGATATAGTGATAGGCGAATTAAAATCCGGCAATCAAGTGAATATAAGCGGTTTCGGAACTTTTCTAACCAGGACCAGACATGCTCGAGGAGGGGTTAACCCTCAAAATCCGGACGAAAGGATCAAGATCCCGGAGGTTACAGTGGCCAAATTCAAAACCGGTAAGAGACTTAAAGATTCTCTGAAAGGAGAAAGATAATAATCCTCCATTCTTTGATTTTTTGGCTTTTTTGAGAGTGGCCTTGGAGGATAAGTTTTGTTTTAGAGTTTATCCTCCAAGGCCTAAGTGATTATCGGAATATCACATATATGGCGCGTCCGTAGCTCAACCGGATAGTCCCGCCCCTTTTTATGCTCCCTTAGCTCAACTGGATAGTCCCTCACTTTTTTGTGAGCGTCCGTAGCTCAACTGGATAGAGCACTTGGCTTCGGACCAAGTGGTTGTGGGTTCGAATCCTACCGGGCGCACACAAAAAAGTGAGGGATTGAGGGTTCCCTGCCTGCCGGCAGGCAGGTGGGTTCGTCTTTTGACAAGCTCAGGGCGTCCGGCCGCCCCGTCATTCGATAGGGCAGGAATGGCCGGGCGAATCCCTTGCCCCGCCTTTTCGAGAAAGGCGGGGTTCAGGGAGCATATTCTCATTTATGATTTGGTGATTTAAGATTGAAGATTTGGAAATCATAAATCATAAGTCTTCAATCTTAAATGAGGCACGGCTGGGTAGCTCAGGTGGTTAGAGCACGACACTCATAACGTCGGGGTCGTGGGTTCAAGTCCCACCCCAGCCACATTCTCATTTTAGGATTTCAAGATTTAAGATTTTAGGATTGGGGA
>CAZPEL010000022.1:0-1968 GCA_964585585.1 uncultured Gammaproteobacteria bacterium
CGTAGGGCTTTGCCCGCTATAGTTTTCAGGAAACAATACCTTGACTTTTTTGAAAAGGTTAAAACTTTTTTTCAAAAAAGTTTTAAATAAGCCCTGGTGGCGGAATTGGTAGACGCGCACGACTCAAAATCGTGTGGCCTTTTGGCCATGTGAGTTCGATTCTCACCCAGGGCACCATTCTCATTTCAAATTTGATGATTTAAGATTTTGGGATTTGGAATCTACAAAAAACCTGCTTAAAAAGCAGGTTTTTTTGTTTTATTAAGAGTTTGGGGATTATTGAGTTTGGATGTTTATTTCTATCCGGTCGCTTAGGTTGGGTACTTTTTGCATAAAAGAAGGGAAGAAGTCTATTTCATAATCCTTAATACTGTCTTTTCCTTCTAAATAAGAAACCAACTGCTCTTTGTTCAGGTCCACTATCTCCTCTTTATTCACGATCTCGGCATTAGAAGAAGGGGCCACCTCTCCGGAAAAGGAAACATTAATAGTAGCCACCCCCTTGTCCTTGTTAAAATCATTCCAATCAAAGGAAAAACTTTCTTGGTCAACTTCGGCCAAGTTGGTCTGACCGGCCACCAAAGTAGATAGATTCCGACTGGCCAGATCAAGCATTTTTTTGTTATCCAGGGCCACGATATTAACCTCTCCGCTTACGGCAACTTCAAACTCATCCTTTTCCTCGCCGGCCTCGGCATCAACAGTGGTCTTTACCGAATCTTCGTTGATCCGGAATACAACCCGATCCTTTCCCTTATAAGAATCGCTGAATTCGGACTCCGCCTTTTCCTCCAGGTCATCCCTTATCTCTTCCAGGGCCTTGTCTATGTCCGACTGCTGGACATATCTCTCGATCTTAACCCGATATTCAAAGCTCTCTTCGCTCTGGGCATAGATATCATCCTGCAGACCGGCCCACAAACCGGGGATATTGAACTTAGTGGGGTCAATAGCCATTTCCGGACTGGGTTCCTCGGTATAAATTCCCACCTCTACAGAACCACCGGCCGGTACCACAACCTGCTCATTTATTCTATACAATTTACCTCCCGGGCTCAAAAGTCGAGTTGTTCGCACCAGGGGCTGGTCCTGGGAATAATTATTGATTATCCTGACCCTACCCTCGATCTCCTTGCCAATGGTCTGGGCTCCGGTGCTTTGGAATTTCTTCTTTTCTTCTATTTCCATACTATCCACCACTCCTGCAAGGGCCGGCTGGGATACCTGGGAAGAATCACTCTTGTCCTGATTATAAATGTCCACCGGGATACTGTTGTTGACCACTTCTCTTTCCGGATCTATGCTTATCTCCAAACTGGGTAGGGAAAAATAGGCCACTCCTCCCAAAAGAATCAAGGTCAAAATAACAAAAGTAATGGCTATTTTACGATATAAATTAAAAGACAAGGGTTTTTTGGAGGGTTTGCTCTTTTTCTGGTTGTTATCTTCACCCTCATCGGCATCAGAGAAAGGTTCTTCCGGTGTTCCGTCTTCTTCCTCGGATACATCGGAAAAAAACTCCTCATCAGAAATATTGTCTTCCGCCTTTTCTTCCTCTTGTTCCTCTTCCTGCAACTCTTCTGCCTCCTCTTTTTCGTTTCGAGTATCCTCCTTGGAGGGAGGTTTTATACCGTTGGATGATTCTTGGGTCTGGGCAATGGTTTCCGGGACCGGTTGTAGCTCCCTATCTTCTTCCACTTCGGGTGTATTCATTACCTTGATCGGTATCTTAGTCTTTTTAAAACCTTCTCGGGAACGAGTTTCTTTCTTGGAGGAAGAAGTTTTCTTTTTGTTGGTGGCAGTCTTTTTGGTACTCTTCTTTTTGGAGTCGGAACCGGAAGCAGAGGAAGACTTTTTGGATCCGGTGGACCCTTTGCTTGTTTTGGTTTTAGAGCTTGGCATATCCGGAAAAATTAAATATTTTAAACTAGAAACTGTCTTATTGTAATTATACCATATTTCCAAAAA
>CAZPEL010000022.1:2068-15404 GCA_964585585.1 uncultured Gammaproteobacteria bacterium
GAAGTGGAGGCCTGATCGTCAAACTCTTTTAAAGAACCATTAATATCATTCAAATCCAATTGCTGGGCCTTGTCAGCTAATATTTTTATTTCCTGATCCTTGTCCGAAACTTTACCTTGACAAATGATAACCTTACCCTCTTCCCAGATTTCCCCGGTGGTTTTTAATAGATTGGGGAAAACCAAGATCTCGGTACTACTAAGCTCATCCTCCACTTTAACAAAGGCCATGGATTTACTGTTCCGGGTCACCACCTTTTTCACTACGGTTATAACTCCGGCAATACTTATAAGAGAATCGCTAAAAGAGGTAGAAAGCTCACTCAAGGGGGTGATCCTGTCCTTAAGATAATTCCTGTAATCATTAAAAGGATGTTCGGTGATATAAAGGCCCAATAATTCTTTTTCCCAACCCAACTTCTCCTGCTGGGTAATAGTGCTTCCTTCTGATAATTGAACCCGATTGGGAGTATTGAAATCCTCGAAAGATTGATCCGAGAACAAACTGGACTGCTTACTGTCTTTGAGCTTGCTGGCCTCCTTATTGAAATTGAGAAGGGCATCAAAATTGGCCAATAATTGCCCTCGGTCGGAAAAACGATCGAAACACCCGCTCTTGATCAAACTTTCCAGGGATTTCTTGTTCAGATCTTTGTCCGTTACCCGATCCAAAAAATCAAAAACATCCTCATAAGGGCCGTTGTCCTTTCTTTCCTGAATAATAACATCGACTATATTTTCCCCCACATTCTTTATAGCATTAAGTCCAAAACGGATCCGGTCATAACCCTTGTCATCCCGAGTAACAGTAAAAGAAGCAAAAGATTCGTTGATATCCGGCGGCAGTACCTCTATGTTCATATTCTTGCATTCCTCTATCTCAATGGCCACCCGATCAATATTTTGCTGGTCCGCGGTCAACAAGGCCGCCATGAATTCGGCCGGCCAATGCGCCTTTAGGTAAGCGGTTTGGTAACCGATCAAGGCATAACAAGCGGCGTGGCTCCGGTTAAAGCCATAACCGGCAAAGGGTTCGATAAAGGAAAAAATTTTCTCCGCCAATTCCTTATTAATTCCGTTTTTGACGCAACCGTCAATAAAATTCTCTTTTTGTTTGGCCAATAATTCCGGTATCTTCTTACCGACCGCCTTTCTTAAGATATCCGCCTCGCCCATGGAAAAACCGGCCAATTCCTGGGCCATTTGCATCACTTGTTCCTGGTATAGGGCCACGCCATAGGTTTTGTCCAGGATGGGTTTAAGCTTGGGGTGAAGGTAGGTTATCTTTTTCTTGCCGTGTTTACCGTTTATATAATCCGGGATCCAGTCCATGGGGCCGGGGCGATACAGGGCGACCATGGCGATTATATCCTCGAATTGGCTGGGTTTCAGCTCTCGCAAATACCTTTTCATACCCGAAGATTCAAATTGGAACACACCGGTGGTCTCTCCTTTTTGGAACAACTCCAGGGCCTTGTCATCATCCAGAGGTATCTCGTCCATTTTTATCTCCACTTCACGGGTCTTTTCAATAATGTTTATGGCCGATTCTATAATAGTTAAGTTCTTCAAGCCCAAAAAATCCATCTTCAAAAGCCCCAGGTCCTCCACCGGATGCAGGGAATATTGGGAAACAATACTTCGATCCGAAGAAGAGGCGTATTGTAAAGGGGTGTAATCGGTTAAAGGATTCTTGGTTATCAAGACCCCGCAGGCGTGTGTAGAAGCGTGCCGGGCCACTCCTTCGATCCTCTGAGTGTAATCTAGGAGCTGTTTGGTATAAGGGTCGTTCTGATAGGCCTCTTTTAATTCTTCCACATTTTCCAGGGCTTCCTTGGCCTTGGAGAACATAGGGATCATCTTGGCTATTTTGTCGCAATAGTCATAAGAATACCCGAGAACCCGGCCCACATCCCGGACCGCCGCCCGGGCCGCCATAGTTCCAAAGGTTATGATCTGGGCCACCCTATCCTTTCCGTATTTTTCTTCCACATATTCAATAACCTCGTCCCGCCGGGTGTCGGCAAAATCCAGGTCAATATCGGGCATGGACACTCTTTCCGGGTTCAGGAACCTCTCAAAGATCAGGTCATACTTAAGCGGATCGATATTGGTTATCCCCAATAAATAGGAAACAAAGGAACCGGCCGCGCTGCCCCGTCCCGGGCCCACCACTATCCCCTGTTCCTTGGCCCAGAAAACAAAATCGGCCACGATCAAAAAATAAGAAGGCCAACCCATATTCTTAATAACCGACAATTCATAATCCAACCTTTCCCTTTTTTGGTCATCCGCTTCATCATAACTGACCCCATACCTTTTATGCATTCCGTCCCGGCACAATTTTTCCAGATAAGTATAGCCATCAAAACCTTCTGGTACCTCGAAATAAGGCAGCTGAGTTTCACCCAATTTGATCTCTACATCGCATTTTTCCGCTATTTTGACCGTATTTTCTATGGCTTCCGGGGCCTCGGGGAAGGCCTCGGCCATTTCCTGCGGGGTTTTCATGGAAAAATCATCCTCCAACATGCTCATTCGATTCTCGTCTTCTTTCTTCTTCTTGTTCTGTAAACACAGGAGAATGTCCTGGACCTCGGCGTCCTCGCGCTTTAAATAATGAATATCATTAGTGGCCACCAAAGGAATATTCATTTCCCGGGACAACTCGATCAATTTCCGGTTTATTTCCTGCTGATATTCCAAATGGGGATGGGGCTGTATCTCTAAATAAAAATTATCCTGGCCCAAAAGATCGTTATACTCCTTGATCCTCTGTCTGGCCTCATCCTCTTTGTCGGCGATCAAGAGTTGCGGGATCTCGCCTCCCAGGCAAGCGGTGCAAGCTATTAAGCCCTCGCCATATTTCTGCAACAACTCCCAATCGATCCGGGGCTTATAGTAAAAACCTTCCAAATGGGCCAAAGTGCAGAGCTGGATCAGGTTGTTATAACCCTGGTTGTTCCGAGCCAAAAGCAAGAGATGATAATTCTTTTTATCCTCCGAGGAGGATTTTTCATGCCTGGAGTTGGGAGTAATATAGGCCTCAAATCCTATAATGGGCTTAATACCCTCTTTTTGACATTTTTTATAAAAATCAATGACTCCATACATAACTCCGTGGTCAGTTATGGCCACGGCCGGAGAACCCTGTTCCTTGGCGGTCTCTACCAACTCATCTACCTGAGTTAAGCCATCGAGCAAGGAATAATGGGTATGGTTGTGGAGATGGACGAAGTTCATGGATGCATTGTTAAATTGTTGCATTGTTAAATTGTTCTAATATGATCTTAACTGTTCCATCTAAAATAATGAAACAATTTGATAATGTAGCAATGCAACAATGGATTTATATAAACGCTGCTGCTATGGTTAGCAGCCCGAAAATCAGGACAAAAACGGCAAAATTCATCTTTTTGGCCAACTTCAAAAGGAATTTAATGGTCAAAAGGCCGAAAATAAAGGAAGCTCCCAGGGCCAAGAGATTTTCCGGAGATAAATTGAACTTTTCCAAATTCAAAAGAATATTACCGGCCAGAACCAGCGGTAAACTCATTAAAAAACTCATTTTTAAAGCCGTCTGCTCCTCGAATCTTCGCAGGAGCAGGGCGGAAACAGTGAGGCCGGACCGGGACAGACCGGGAAAGGCGGCCGCCCCTTGGGCCAGGCCCAAAAGAATATTGTCGAATTTATTGATCCGGGTGTAGTCCCGAAAATCCTTTTTTTCCAATTTTTGGGCCCGAAACTGGACACAAGCGGTCATAAGCAACAAAAATCCCACTACCAGGGTTATGGCTTGGGCGGTCATATTCTCGGCCGGTATCTTCTGAGTCAACTCGTACAGAAAATACCCTAAAATTCCGCTAATTATAGTAGTAACTATCAAAAAATGGAGCAACTTGCGGTTGGCCAAATTTTCTTGAGGATATTTAAAAAGAGTTCGCACTAAATGACTCACTTCTTTTCGAAAATAGACCAAGGCGGCCAGAAAAGTCCCAAAATGCAAAAACAAGGCCTGTTTTAAGATCTCCTCCACTCCGGAACCCGGAAAAAAATTGGCCTTGATCAAAAAAATAACCCCTTCCGAACTTAGCGGCAACCATTCTACTATACCTTGAGCGGCCCCTAAAATTAAAGATTCCCACATAAATGATGCGCTTAGTATTTTGTAATCATGTTACCAAAGAAAAAGCGGTTTTTCAATTTTTGTTCCGTCCGGAAAAATTCAAGAGCCATGATGCCATGGCTCTTGAATTGTGATTAGGTATTCCGAATAAATGTTTATTGCATTTTTCTTTCCTCGAGCTTAACTTCCCGGGTTTCTCTGTCCCCGTCATGAAAAACTCTTAAACTTATTTTCTGGCCCGGGTCATACTGATTGATCACTTCCGCCAGCGGATTGTCCCGATTTATCCTTTGGCCCTCTATTTCCAAAATGATGTCATTGGCCTCCAGGCCGGCCTTATCCGCCGGAGAACCCGGTATAACCGCCAGATCGCTTATGTTTTCACCTCTAACGACCAAGGCCCCATAATCGATCTCCAGATCGTTGTTTTGGGCTATTTCCTCGGTTAACTGAATATACCTGACCCCTAACCACGGACGGACTATCCGGCCGTGCTCTCGAACATCATTGATGCTGTTTTTAACCTCATTTACGGGAATGGCAAAGCCGATATTCTCCGCTCCCGAGGCCATGGCGGTATTGATACCGATGACCTGGCCGTCAATATTCAACAAAGGACCGCCGGAATTACCTTGGTTAATAGAGGCGTCCGTCTGGATCATGCCGCTTAGCCGTTCCATTTCTCCGGTAGTGCCTCCGGCGGTAATAGAACGAGATAAGCCGGAAATAACGCCGGTGGACACGGTATTCCGAAATTCACCCAAGGCATTACCGATAGCTATAACCGTCTGCCCCACCTGGAGATCCGAAGAATTGCCCAGCTCCACAGTAGGGAATTCCTCCCCTTTTATCTTTAAAACAGCTATATCCAAAACCTCATCCCTGGCCTTGACCTCGGCTTGATATTTCTTCTGATCGCTGGTTATAACCGTGTATTCCGCGCCCGGATCACTGACCACATGCCTATTGGTCACCACATAACCGTCGGAAGAAACTATAAAACCGCTACCTCCGCCCACTTCCTGTCTTTGGGTTCCTCTTTGTTCGTATTGGGGTAAACCAAAAAGTCCTCCGGGTAGTCTTTCCAGTACCGGCACTTCCTTGGTTATGATTATGCTGACCACGGCCGGAGATACTTTATTCACGGCGGAAACCACGGCCGACTCTTCCGAAGTCTTTTTTATAATTCTCTCTTTCTCTATTCTTTGTTCCCGGTCTCCACTATCTCCTGAATCCAGCTGGGAGGCATAATACCAAGCTGAACCCAGACCGGCCACTCCTCCGGCTACGACACTGACCGCCAAGACAATGGAAATAAATATCCAAAACCTCTTTTTGGGTGTCATATATTTTTAATTAAGAATAAGAAAAGATCATTGTTTGATTTTGTTCCATAGTTCCGCCGGAATATCTTCCTTGTCCAGGTTTTTTAAGTCCTTCTCCGAAAGATTCTCCTCGATCTGAGAAGCAGAATTAGTAAGACCGAGAAGGTCCCGATACTCCTGAAAAGCGTCCTTCAGTAGGGGTGGCAAGTAAATAATACCTAATATAAGAGGAATAACTATTATAATTATCTTGATCACTCCAAAGATCTGCTGGATAATAACATACCTTTTGATATACTTGATCATTTCATTGGTCTCTCGGGTAAGCTCCAGATTTTTCTTGACCAATTTTTTTATTTCCTGATCCATAGAAAGGGCCTTTCCACCCCCTGTATTGTAATACGAAAAAACAAAGGATGGTTTTTAAATTTATCTCAAGTCCGCTGTTTCCACGTATTGCTGAGCTGTTTTCTTCATTTCCTGCATTTCCGCCTCCGAAATGGGCTTTAATTTGCGAAAATCATTGTCCAATAGATCGGTATAACTAATAAATCTTTGCAAAAACCATTTTTGGGCACCCTGGATATTCTCCCCTATTTTCTTAATATCCTTTTTTTTAACAAATCCGGGGACCAGAGTGGTTCGAAACTCATAAGCTACCTCGCTGTTCATTATTATTTTAACACTTTCTTGGATCTTTGAAAAATCAAAATCAGTCCTGGTTATCTCAGGATACTTTTCCAAAGGACCCTTGAAGTCCATAGCCAAATAATCCACTACTTGCCGTTGAAATAATTGCTCCAATACTTGGGGGTTGGTGCCGTTGCTGTCCAATTTGACCTTATACCCCAGGTCCTTTATTTCTTGTAGAAAATCCCCGATGTCGGCATGCACGGTCGGCTCTCCGCCGGTAACCACCACCCCGTCCAATTTACCGGACCTGCTTTTTAAAAAATCAAGAAGGTCATTCTTAGAAATATAAGAATGACCTTCTTGTTCGTCCCGATTCTGTGTATTTTTAATCTTGCCCGCTCCAGAAGAAGCTTGGACAAGCATGGGGTTGTGGCAAAAGGGGCACCGAAAATTGCATCCTTGGGTAAATATTACCGCCGCCAGTTCTCCCGGATAGTCTATCAAGCTAAGTTTTTCCAAACCGCCGATAATCATAATAAAGTCACCGTGATCAGCTATTTAGATCATTACCGGTCTTAAAAGTTTTTCTGTCCCGATATTCGGCCCTTTTACCTTTGTTCCAGTTCTTGACTGGAGTTAGCCACCCCACGACCCGGCTGTAAACCTCGCAGGGTTGGCGATCTTGTTTTTCCGGACTCATATTGATCAATTTTTTACCTTAATAAAAAAATTTTTTCTTTATCAAGGCAATTTTATTTATAAATTGGATTGATTTTGTTTTTCCGCGGCCTCCTTAACCTCTTCTTCTTGAATGATCCCTTTTTCCTGGTCGCATTTGGGACAATAAAAATGCTCGCCGGGAATATATCCGTGGATCGGACAAATAGAGAAGGTCGGAGTTATGGTGAAATAAGGTAAGCGGTAATTCTCCGCTACTTTCTTGACCAATTTCTTGCAGGCCTCGGAATCATTGATCTTTTCTCCCAAGAAACCGTGGAAAACCGTGCCTCCGGTATACTTGGTCTGAAGATCGTCCTGAAGGTCCAAGGCCTCGAATATGTCCTCGGTGAAATATACCGGGAGTTGGGAAGAATTGGTGTAGTAAGGGTCGGCCTCCTGGTTTCGGTAGGCCTTCTCATTGGCCACTACCACATCCGGATACAACTCCTTGTCCTTCTTGGCGAATCTATAAGTGGCCCCCTCGGCCGGAGAGGCCTCCAGGTTGTAAAGATTATTAGTCTCTTCCTGGTATTCCCTCATGGTCTCTCTCATAAAATCCAGGATCTCGGAAGCGAATTTTCTGCCCTTGTCCGAGGTCAAATCCCGGCCCAGGAAATTAAGCATACTTTCATTCATGCCGTTGATACCGATAGTATTGAAATGATTCTGCCAATAAGAACCGAATCTTTCCTTTATCTCGGCCAAATAGAATCGAGAATAGGGATACAGGCCTTTTTCCGTAAAATCCTCCACTACCCGTCTCTTCATCTCCAAGCTTTCCTTGGCCAAGTCCATTAACTCCCTTAACCTTTCCTTATATTCCTCCTTGGTTTGGGAGATATAACCCAGTCGAGGCAGATTAATGGTAACCACCCCCAAACTGCCGGTCAAAGGATTAGAGCCGAACAAACCTCCGCCTCTCTTCCTTAACTCCCGATTATCCAAGCGCAGACGGCAACACATACTTCTGGCATCATCGACATCCATATCGGAATTGATAAAATTGGAAAAATAAGGAATGCCATATTTGGCGGTCATATCCCACATCGGCTTCAAGGATTCCCGATTCCAATCAAAATCCTCGGTCAAATTATAAGTGGGTATGGGGAAGGAAAAGGGTCGGCCGGTGGAATCTCCTTCGGTTAAGATCTCGGCAAAAGCTTTATTGAATATATCCATCTCCTTTTGGAAATCCTTATATTTATCCTTAATAACTTCGCCTCCAAAGATCACATTCTCTTCTCCCATCTTTTTAGTGGGAGAAACATCCAAAGTAACATTAGTAAAGGGAGTTTGGAAGCCCACTCGAGTGGGTATATTGATATTGAACATGAACTCCTGCAAGCTTTGTTTCACTTTTTCGTAGGAAAGATTGTCATACCTGATAAAAGGGGCCAGGAGAGTATCAAAATTGGCAAAGGCCTGCGCTCCGGCGGCTTCGCCCTGAAGAGTATAGAGAAAATTATTGATCTGACCCAAGGCGCTCCGAAAGTGTTTGGGCGGCTTGCTCTGGATCTTTTCCTTAACCCCCTGAAAACCTTTGGTCAAAAGATCCTTTAAGTCCCAACCGCAACAATAAGGAGCCAAAAGTCCCAAGTCATGTATATGAAAATCCCCGTTAATGTGAGCTTCCCTGACATTTTCCGGATAGAGTTTGTTCAACCAATATTGGGCGGACACAGAGGAAGCTACATAGTTGTTCAAGCCCTGCAAAGAAAAGCTCATATTGCTGTTTTCCTGCAATCTCCAGTCAGCTTTGCCCAGATAATCCTCCATTAACTTTTCCTCATTAGAGGTTATGTCCCGGATCTGACGATGCTGTTCCCGATAAATAATATAGGCCTTGGCCATCTTGATCCGGCTATTCTCGATCAAGACCTCTTCCACTATATCCTGCACCTCTTCCACGGCCGGTATGCTTCGGGTGTGGAATTTTTGGTTTATTTTCTTGATCACTTCTTCGGTCAGCTTTTCAGCCAAGCCCTCCTCCCGGATATCACAGGCCTCGGCCGATTTATTGATAGCAGTGACTATCTTTTCTCGTTCAAAGGGAGCTATATCTCCCGAACGTTTACAGATCTTAGTAATGGAACTTTCTGCAGAGTTAGACATAAGCATGGGGATTTTTAATTTTAATTGGGGCCTAAGGCCCTTTTTAAAGATTTAAGGCGTTATTTTACAAGGTTATAGCCGGAAAATTTCCTCGACCACAACTTTGTAAAATAATCGAAATTCTCGGGTCTCAATATCGGAAAACAAAGGGTGAGTGACAGGTTCTTAAAAGTTAGCCGGCCTTTCTCTTTTTGCTTTGCAGCAGTTTATTCAATTCCTTTCTAAAGGTCTGGGCATCCTTAAAGGATTCATACACGGAAGCGAATCTGATATAGGCAACCTTGTCTATTTTCTTTAATTGTCTCATAACCACTTCTCCGACCTGGCGGGAGGATATCTCATTCTTGCTCTTTTTCTGCAGGTCCCTTTCTATTAAATGGATCAATTTCTTGAACCTGTCCTTGGTTATGGGTCTTTTTTCCAAGGCCTTATTCAAACCTCGGATCAATTTTTCTCGACTATAGGATTCTTTTTCGCCTCCCCTTTTCACAATGACCAGATCCAATAATTCTATCTCCTCATAAGTGGAAAATCGAAAATTACATTTGGCGCATTCCCTTCTTCTTCTGACCGACAAACCGTCCCCGCATACCCGGGAATTAATGACTTTGGTGTCTTTATGATAGCAGACGGGACACTTCATGGTAATTTTAATTAAATACTATATTTTGTGTATCAATTTTTTAAAATTATACTATATCTTGACTATTTACAATTTAACATATTTTCGAAACCGGGGCAATACTTGGCAAGTTCCCTAATTTTAGTCCTTTTCCGATTTTAAACTTGCTTAATCCGGACCGATGTTTTTCAGCTTGTGGATAACCTCTGAAGCCAATAGATTTTCGAAAATAAAAACGGGGCCCATTAAGGCCCCGAATAATATCATTATTGGGGTGATCTATTTCATTTTTTTACGGATAAAAGCGGGAACGCTAAGCTCATCGTCATCGTCTCCGCCATCCTTTTGCGGCGGCTGAGGATCCTTTTTGCTGGTATCTTCGGCCGGTTGGGATTGGGCCTCCTCCACTGAAGAAAAGAACCTCCTCTTGGGCTTTTTCTCCTTGGCCGGCTCTTGTTTTTCTTCTTCCCGGGGCTCAGTCGGCTCCTGGGGTTCTTCCTCTACTTTTGGCTGGGGCGCCTTATTCTTTTCATTCCAATCCATTTCCTTGCCGGAGGATTTATAAGAGGACACAAGATCCTTTTTCTGTTCTTCTTCTATAAAATTACTGGGATAATAGGACGAGGATTCCTCCTCTTCTCGGCGCTTCTTGCCGCTATTGTCAAAGCCGGTGGCTATAACCGTTACCTTGATACCGTCCTTAATGTCTTCGTTTATCACCGCTCCGAAAATAACCTTGGCCTCGTCATCGGCCGAAGCGGTAATAACCTTGGCCGCCTCATTCACTTCCTCCATTCCCAGGTCAGTTCCTCCGGTAATAGTAAAGACCACTCCTTGAGCCCCCTCGATGGACATATCCAGCAAAGGTGAACTTATGGCCGATTTAGCGGCCTCCACCGCCTTATTCTCGCCACTGGCTTCGCCTATACCCATTAAGGCGGAACCGGCATTGGACATAACCGCCTTAACATCGGCAAAATCAGTATTAATGACGCCGGGCAGAGTTATCAATTCGGCAATACCCTGAACTCCTTGCCGCAAAACATCATCCGCGACCAAAAAGGCCTCTAACAGAGAGGTGTTCTTCTCGATCACCTGCATCAATTTATCATTGGAAATAGTTATTATAGTGTCCACTTTGTCGGCTAATTCGGAAAAACCGCGATCCGCTATCTTTTTTCTCTGACCACCCTCAAAAGAGAAGGGTTTGGTAACCACGGCCACGGTTAAAGCTCCGGAGTCCCGGGCGATCTCGGCAATAACCGGAGAAGCTCCGGTTCCGGTGCCTCCGCCCAAACCGCAGGTAATAAAAACCATATCCGAATCCTTGAGAGCGTCCCGGATCTCATTTTGGGATTCTTCAGCTGCTTGCTTCCCCATTTCCGAATTCATTCCCGCTCCCAAACCGCGGGTGACTGATTTTCCTATATGAAGTTTACTGTCGGCTTTACTGTGATGAAGAGCTTGCACATCAGTGTTTACGGCCACAAAATCCACCCCTTTGATCCCCCTGTCTATCATTCTATTAATAGCATTGCCGCCACCGCCACCTACGCCCACTACTCTGGTTTTGGCAAATGTTTCCGCTGATGGTTTTACTTCCGCCATATTAAAAAAGAGTTAATTATTTCTCGTTTTGTAATTCTATCCTATCTTACTAAATAAAAAATATCAACCCCCTGACCTGAAAATAGAGCTGATATTAGGGCATTAATTTGGAAAAAAGATCCTTGACCTTCTTACCCGCCTTTTTTACCCCCTCTTTGCTGCCGGAGAATATACCTCCCTCTTTTCTGTCCAGGCCATAACCTCCCCAAATGACCAGACCCACGGCCGGCAAAAAGTTAGGATCATTGACCTTATCGATTATAGTCTCCATATTTTTAACTTCTCCGACCGAAACCGGCAAACGGAGTTTGTTTTTGGCCACATCCACCACGCCGGGTAATTTAGATCCTCCGCCGGCTAACAACACCCCGGCCGGCAACATACCGGAACGCTCGATCTTCTCTAATTCCTCGTCAACTTTCTCAAAGATCTCCTCGGTTCTGGCCTCGATGATCTCGGCTATATACTTTCGGGAAACCTCGCCAATGTCATCATTGACCTCCTCTTCTTTGACCAGATCAGTAACATCGGCCGAATCTTTTTGAGAAAACTGACCAGGGTTGGCATGGCCGTACTCCAACTTGATCCGTTCCGCTAAATTTATGGGACAACGCAGGCCTATGGCCATATCCGCCGTGATGTGCTCCGAACCCAGGGGTAAAATGGAAGTATGTATCAATTTTTCTTCCTCGAATACGGCTACGCTGGTAGTGGAAGAACCTATGTCCACCACTGCTACGCCCAATTCCCTTTGTTTGCCGGAGATTATGGCCTCGCCCAAGGCCAAGGGAGATAAGACCAGGTCTTCTATTTCCACTTTGGTCCGATGGATGGCCTTGGTCAAATTCTTGATCTGGCTGCTCACTCCCTGGATCACCAAAACCTCTACTTCCAACCTTACTCCGTTCATTCCCACCGGATCCTTGATATCCTTCTGGTTGTCCACAGCAAAATTGACCGGCAAAACATGCAAGATCTCGTAATTTATGGGGACAGACAAGGTCTGAGCCGCTTCTATAGCCCTGTCCACATCCTCGGGACTGATCTCGCCATTACTCTTGCCTACAGCCACCACTCCTTTGCTTTTCTCGCATTTAACATAAGGGTCGTTTATGCCCAACCAAACACTTTCTATGGGTACTCCGACCAATCTCTCTCCTTTTTCCAACAAGGCGGAAATAGTGGAAGTAACATCATCAATACTTTTTATAACCCCTTTGCTAATGCCTTCGGTCGGGACCGAAGTAGCTCCTATGACCTGGATCTTGTTTCCTTCTTCCTTGTTGTTCCTTTGAGCCACTACTAACTTAGTCTCACTGGATCCGATATCCAAGCCGGCAATAATGTCTTCTTTCATAAATAAGAATTTATTAATTTTTTCAGGGCGTTTGTTTTTCACCAAAGCCAACCCGCTGATCAGACCTAAAATGCGCTATCAACAAACAAACAGCCCTTATCTCCGGTAAAGCCTCTAAATATTATTATACTAAAAATAAAACTTTCTGCCAACAACTAAATCATCCCAAAATATCCAGATACCAAGTTACGAGCGAATCCCCCCAAAACAGGGCCAAAATAGTTCCCAGGGCCAAAAATACCCCCAAAGGAACTTGAGATCCCCACTGCTTTTTTCGACTGGCGATCAGGGTTATCCCCACTACGGAACCGACCAGGTAAGAAGAGAAGAGGGCGAATAGCAACAGGGGTATCTGGGCCAAGGCGGCCCCCATGAATATCCCCAATCTTATATCCCCTCCTCCTATCCATTTGCCTCCTGATACTAAAAATTGTAGGAAGAAAAAGCTTCCTCCTATTATAGCAGATATAACCAAAACCCACCAGGAAACACCCAGGAAAAGATTCAGGCCGGTTACCACCAAAATAGAGGGCAACATAACCTTGTCCAGGATCAATTGCCACCTGAGATCATAGACAAAAACCACTATCAAAACCGCTATAATAAACCAATTTCTAACCGCCACCAAATAATCAAACCCGGGGGCGGTATAATAAAGATAAAAACTGTATAGGAATAAAACAGCGGTGACAAATTCCACTGCCGGATATTGCCAAGATATCTTTTTCCCGCAATACCGGCATTTACCCCGCAAAAAAAGAAAACTGAGCAAGGGTATATTATCATACCACTTGATCTGGTGGCGGCAACTGGGGCAATAAGACCTATTACCCA
>CAZPEL010000023.1:0-1689 GCA_964585585.1 uncultured Gammaproteobacteria bacterium
GCTTGGTATAGATGGTCCATCCCTCCTGTTCGGAACGAATATCCTGAGCCCCGGCGTCGATCAGCTCCAATTCCAACTCCTCCAGTCCCTCCCCGGGAAGCTCTTCGCCGGAAACTATTATCACTCCCATCTGTTTGAAATTCCACATCACGGAAGCAAAACTTCCTCCGTACTTGTTAAATAGGTGCTTGATATTGGCGGCGCTTCGATTTTTGTTGTCGGTCACGCTTTTAACAATGAACTGAGTGTTGGCCGGTCCCATACCCTCATAATACAGCTCTTCCAAACTATCACCGGCCAATTCTCCGGTCCCCTTTTTAATAGCCCGATCGATATTATCCTTGGGCATATTAACGGACTTGGCCTTATCTATCGCCATCCGCAACTCGAAATTGGTCTCCGGATCCCCGCCTCCGTTCCGGGCGGCAATAGTAATATTCCTGGCCATCTTAGTAAAAACGGCCGCCTTCTTGGAATCCTGGACCGCCTTGATGTGTTTAATTTTGGACCATTTATTGTGACCAGACATATTGATACATTGTTACATTGTTAAATTGTTGCATTGTTCAATTGGAACTGCCGCAGTTAGAGTAGATATTGGATATTGGATATTGCCACCCTACGGGTGATCAGCCGAAGGCTGAGACGCAGTAGCAAAACAATTCATTGTTATCTAATTACCAATATCCAGTATCAGTTTTCCCTTTTTGAGCTTCTAGCTGTTAGCTTTTAGGTGAAATAGACTCAAAGCTAAAAGCTATTTTTCTTTTCAATTCAAAATCCTAAATTCGAAACTTAGGGGTTTACTTTAAAAGAGGCGGTTTCCAGTTTCCGCCCCTTTCTTATTGGATTTATTGTAACATAAAAAACCGCCGAAATCAAGCCGAGAAGAAAGATATTTGATACTGGATATTGGATATTGGAAATAATAAAAAGAGCGGCCTTAGAATAAAGCCGCTCGGGTGATAAATCAATTCCACAACTGGTTCATGGCCTCCAGATTGTCCTGCTCACTCCATCTTTCAATTATCTTTCCGTCCTGCATCCGGATGATGGAGATAGCCGGCAAAACCAGCTGCTTTTCAGTACCCGGGACTCCCATAAATTCATTTGTATGGGTTCCCTGAATAACGAATCGGACCACTCCGTGGTCTCCGTCCATCATCAAATGGGTGTAGTCCACCCGAAAATCAGAAAAGGCGTAAAAAAGATCATTAAAAAATTGCCTCAGGCCCTCCCTGTCTCCGGGGTAGCCGGGAGCCGGGTTGTGGTTCAAAAAATCGGGGTGGAAGACATCGTCCACCAGTTCCACTTTCTTTTGCTCCATCAACTCTTCCATTACCACTTGTAAAAGGCCTCTCGGATTTACTGCTTTCATTGCTTCCTCCTTTCTGGTTTTGCTTTGTGCAAAGCTTTTTTGATCAAAGAACGAATTTTGTATTATAAGTATTTTTTTTCAAAAAATCAAGGGGGATATTAGATATTGGATATTGGATATTAGTAAATTAATTGTGGCCCTGCCGTAGTCTCGCGGAGTGGACTGCGGTTGTTACGGCTGTTTTACGGCTGTTTGTCCTTTTCCGTTGCAGTCCGCTGACGCGAGACTGCAACGGGGCCAAAAGGGGTAATAAATTGATATTAGATATTGGTAATCAGATATTGGAGAATAAAAAGTTGGACTTTCCACTG
>CAZPEL010000023.1:1789-3490 GCA_964585585.1 uncultured Gammaproteobacteria bacterium
GATATTAGATATTGGTAATCAGATATTGGAGAATAAAAAGTTGGACTTTCCACTGTGCCTCAACCTTGGGCTGATCGGCAGTATCAAATTACACAGTGTCTAATATCAAATATCTAATATCCAGTATCAATATCTAAAAAAACAGCATCCTACTCAAAGGAGACTGTTTTAGAAGATAAATATAGCTAAATTGGCCCTGCTGCAGTCTCACGGAGTGGACTGCGGGTGTTTTTGTTTTTTTACCTTTTCCATAACAAAAGAGCCCGAACCGGGCTCTTTTGTTATTCTATATTCCAAATTCTATATTCTATATTCTGTCGTCTACATCATCGGCATACCGCCGCCCATTCCGGCCGGCATTCCTCCGCCGCCGCCTTGGCCTCCGGAGTCATCTTCCTTTTTGTCCGGGTCATCGGCCACTACCGCTTCCACGGTCAAGAACATAATAGCGGCACTGGCGGCATTCTCCAGAGCGCTTCTGACCACCTTGGTGGGGTCGATTATACCGGCTTCGATCAGATCCTCGTATTTGTTATCCATAGCATTATAGCCGATATTATGCCCCTTGTCCTGCTTATTTTTGTTTATAATGTTATACAGGACCAAAGAGCCGTCCTTGCCGGCATTACTGGCGATCTGTTTGATCGGCTCCAGAATGGCGTTATCCACGATCCTGGCTCCGACATCCTTGTCCTGGTCTTCTCCCTTAAAAACACTACTTACTTGGGCCAGGGCCAATCCGCCTCCGGCCACAATGCCCTCTTCTTGGGCGGCTCGAGTAGCGTTCAAAGCATCCTCGATCCTGTCCTTTTTCTCCTTCATTTCGGTCTCGGTAGCGGCTCCCACCTTGATAACTCCGACTCCGCCGGACAGTTTGGCCAATCTCTTTTGCAATTCTTCTTTGTCATAATCGGAATCGCTATTTTTGATCTCGGTTTTGATCTGGTCCACTCGGGCCTGGATCTGTTGTTGATCTCCCTTGCCTTCCACGATAGTGGTGTTGTCCTTGGTGGCGGTCACCTTTCTGGATTGACCCAGATCCTCCAATTGAGTGTTCTCCAGTTTTAGGCCTACTTCTTCGGAAATGACCTTACCTCCGGTCAAAGTAGCGATGTCCTGGAACATGGCCTTTCTTCTTTCGCCAAAGCCCGGGGCCTTAACGCCTAAAACATTGAAAGTGCCCCTCATTTTGTTGACCACGAAAGTGGCCAGGGCTTCACCCTCGATCTCTTCAGAGATGATCACCAGATCCTTTTTACCGGTCTCATTGACCTTTTCCAAAACCGGTAAAACCTCTTGGACGGAAGAGATCTTTTTATCGGTTATTAAAATATACGGGTCGCTGTATTCGGACTTCATGGACTCGGAATCGGTGACCATATAAGGGGAAACATAGCCCTTGTCGAACTGCATGCCCTCGACGACTTCCACTTCTACGCCGAAGGATTGGCCTTCTTCCACGGTAACCACTCCGTTCTTGCCCACTTTGTTCATGGCCTCGGCTATCTTTTGGCCGATGTCCTTGTCATTGGCGCTGATAGAGGCCACTTGGGCGATCTCGTCCTCGGTGGAGATGGTCTTGCTGTTGCCTTTGATCTCCTCCACTATGGAGTTAACCTTGCTTTCAATGCTCTTTCTGATCTCCATGGGATTAACGCCGGAGGCCACCAATTTCAACCCCTCGTCGATCATGGCCTGGGT
>CAZPEL010000023.1:3590-4768 GCA_964585585.1 uncultured Gammaproteobacteria bacterium
TCTCCGGCCTGAACTCCCATTTCGCTTCTTTGGCCGTTGTCCAATAGTTTGCCGGGGCCGACCTCGATCACTTTGCCCTTTTCCGGCTTCTCCTTGTCCACCGTATCCGGTAAAACAATACCGGCCTTGGTGGTTTCCTCCTCAGTAATAGGTTCCACTATTACATTGTCATGCAGGGGTTTTAATTTCATATTCTTCTTATTATGATCGAATTATCCATCCTCCTTTAATGCATAACCCGATCACAAATTAATTTTATTTATAGATATAAGGAAATAGGAATTATTGCCTTTTATTGCCCTGAGGGCCATGGCAAGGTAGGCCGGAGCAATAAAAGGTAATAATTCCTATCTTTAATTGTTGATAAATTAAATATGAACAGCGTTCTTGCTACTCTTTTTAATTAGCACTCCCTTCTTGATAGTGCTAATTACATTTTCCATTTTATCAATTTGTTAAGGTGTGTCAAGGTGTGAAAATATTTGTCAACGGTAAAGAAATATTAACATCAAAACCGCTCGACAACCTAATAAATTCTATACCCCGAAGTAAATAGTCAACAGTCAACAGTAAATTAGGGTGATGTCCCTCCCCTTTTTATTAAGGGCCTGCCTATCGACACTTAAAAAGGGGAAAAACACAGTGGCAACTGTTTACTAATATCAAAAGACACAAGGATTGCTCCTTGTGTCTTTAAAAAATAGGGGGATAAATACTATTTTCTCGTTATTTTCTTCCATCTCTTAACCGCCTTGGATCGGGCCAACTCCTTGGCCAAGGAAGTGGAGATCTCGGCAAACCTCTCGGCGTCCTCTCTCTTGGTCTCCCGGACCATTTGCTCCGCCTTTTTCCTGGCCTCTTCCACTTGCTCCGAATCCAGCTCCTCGGCCCTTTCCGCCGTATCCGCCAAAATGACCACTTTATTCCTTAAAACCTCGACAAAACCTCCGGAAACGGAAACCACTTCCCGTTCATTATTCTCATTCACGAATTCCAAAACCCCCGGTATCAATATGGACACCAAGGGCAAATGCTTGGGCAGCACGGTTATTTCCCCTTCTTTGGTGGGAACGGTTATCCGGTAAATATTTCTTTTCAAAACCACTCTTTCCGGGGTGACTACTTCCAATTTTATTATTTTATCGCTATCAAACATAATACAAAAATCAAAACTCAAA
>CAZPEL010000023.1:4868-10015 GCA_964585585.1 uncultured Gammaproteobacteria bacterium
TTCTTTTTGAAGCTACCTTTTATATTTATATCAAAATTAATTTCCGCCTACTTCCTCGATACTACCCTTCATATAGAATTCGTTTTCGCCCTTGTCGTCATGCTTACCCTGCAGGATCTCATCAAAACTCCTGATAGTATCCTCCAGGCGAACATATTTGCCGGGTTGGCCGGTAAAACTCTCGGCCACATGGAAGGGTTGGGACAAAAACCTTTGGATCTTTCGGGCCCGGTTCACGGTCAACTTGTCCTCGTCAGACAATTCTTCCATACCCAGAATATTGATAATATCCTGCAGATCTTTGTATTTCTGCAATACTTTTTGCACCTCTCGGGCCACTCGGTAATGCTCTTCTCCCACGATCTTGGGGTCCAGGACAATGGAAGAGGAGTCCAAGGGATCTACGGCCGGATAAATTCCCAGCTCAGACAAACTTCGGGCCAAAACCACAGTGGAATCCAAATGTCCGAAAGTGGTGGCCGGAGCCGGATCGGTCAAGTCGTCGGCCGGAACATACACGGCCTGAATAGAAGTAATAGAACCCTTATTGGTGGAGGTGATCCTCTCCTGCAAATTACCCATATCCGAAGCCAGGGTGGGTTGATAACCCACGGCCGAAGGCATTCGGCCCAAAAGAGTGGAAACCTCGGCTCCGGCCTGGGTGAACCTAAAAATATTATCAATAAAGAACAACACATCCTGATTCTGCTCATCCCGGAAATGCTCCGCCATGGACAGCCCGCTCAAGGCCACTCGGGCCCGGTTTCCCGGAGGTTCATTCATCTGGCCAAAGGTCATGGCCACTTTATCCAGCACTCCGGCGCCTTTCATTTCCTGATACAGATCATTACCTTCCCGGGTTCTTTCCCCGACTCCGGCAAAAACGGAATAGCCGCCGTGTTCTTTGGCGATATTATTGATAAATTCCTGGATAATAACGGTTTTACCAACTCCGGCGCCGCCGAACATACCCACTTTACCACCTTTGGCTATAGGGCAGATCAGGTCGATAACCTTGATACCGGTCTCCAGGATCTCCGTCTTAGTGGATTGGGCCGTAAATTCCGGGGCTTCGCGGTGAATGGGGTATTTCTTGGAGCCCGTTATTTCCTTGCCTCCGTCCACGGTTTGGCCCAAAACATTAAATATTCTTCCCAAAGTCTCGTCTCCAACCGGCACGCTGATGGGCTCACCGGTAGCCGTAACCTCGTCTCCTCTTTTTAAACCGTCGGTGGACCCCATGGCCAAGGCCTTAACCCGGTTAAACCCGATATGTTGCTGGGTTTCCAAGATCAATTTCCCGCCCTGATTATCCACCTCCAAGGCGTCGTAGATCTCCGGCAATTCCTGGTCAAAATAAACCTCTACCACCGGACCGATGATCTGGGAGATCACTCCTATGTTTTGTTTAGTTTCTGACATATTAATTTCAATTATGATTAACTTATTTTAATAAATTAATTGATATTGGATATTAGATATTGGGCATAGAGGAACATTGATTTTTTATTCACCAATATCTAGTATCCAATATCAAATATCAAGATCTAATCACTCAAGGCATTCGCTCCCGCGCTGATCTCGGATATCTCGGAAGTAATAGCGGCCTGCCTGACCTTGTTATAATAAAGGGTCAGGTCGTCCACCAAGTCTCCGGCTGATTCGTTGGCCTTCTGCATGGCGGTCATTCGGGCCGCCTGTTCGGCCGCATTGGATTCCAATAAGGCCTGAAACAGTTGAACTTCCAACAAACGGGGCACCATCTCCTCCAAAACCCGGGGCGCGGACGGCTCAAAAGTAAAAGTATAGACATCCTTACCTTCGCGCAGATACTTCTTTTCCTTCTGCTCGACATAATCCTTATCCAAACCAACCCGAGTGTCCTCCCCGGTGATGCCCAAGTGGTCGCTTTGGGCTCCCGTATCCAGGGGCAACAATTGCTTGACCCGCGGAACCTGATTAATGGCGTTAATATAGTCGGTAAAAGCTACCATGATCTTGTCATACTTACGGGCGATAAAATCATCCTTAACCATTCGGGCCAGACTCCTAACCTCGGTGGAACTATAACAGATGTCGGATTTAGAAAATTCCGCCGCTATGGGGTGGCCATAACGAGAATAGACCGAATATCCTTTTTTACCCACCAAGATAAACTCATGCTCGACCTCTTCCTTGTGCTCATTATATCTATGTTTCAATATAGAATCATGGGCCTTATTTATAATGGCATTATTGAAATTTCCGCACAGACCGCGATTGGAAGTGAACAGGATTATGGCCACTTTTTTAACTCTCTTTCTCTGGGAAAATAACGGATGCTGAAATTTACCGCAATTAACGGCCTGGGCCAAATTCAAAACAGTGGTCCAACTCAAATTGGAGTAAGTTCGGGTCTTTAGAACCGCTTCCTCGGCCCGGCGCATCTTAGTGGCCGCCACCATCTCCATAGCCCTCGTTATCTTTTGAGTGCTTTTGATGGATTTTATTCTTCTTTGTATCTCCTTAGTACTGCTCATAATTATCTAGATATTAGTAATTAGATATTGGATATTGATCACAGTGTCCGGTTTTAAAATTTTCCAGTATCCAATATCAAATATCTATTGTTCACTTTCTTCTTCTTTAGGGATCAAATAGTCCAGAGTTGCCTTGTAATCGATAATTATCTTATTCAATTTATCTTCGGCTCCTTCGCTTAATTCCCCGGATTCCTCGATCTCGCTGGTAACTTCCTCCCCTTTGTCTCGGAAGTATTCCAAAAAGCCCTTTTCGAATTCACTGACCTTTTCCACCGGAACATCATCCAAATGCCCTCCGACCAGGGAGTGGAAAACGGCCACCTGCTCCGGAACGGACAAGGGTTCATATTGGTCCTGCTTTAATATCTCCATCAACCTCTCCCCTCTATCTATCTTGGCTTGGGTTTCCTTATCCAGATCGGAGCCGAACTGGGCAAAAGCGGCCAACTCCCGATACTGGGCGGCCTCTAATCTTAATTTTCCGGCTACCTTCTTCATGGCCTTGACCTGGGCATCGCTACCGACCCGGGATACGGATAGTCCGGCATTAATGGCCGGGCGGTTACCTTTATAGAAAAGTTCCGGTTCCAAATAGATCTGACCGTCGGTAATGGAGATAACATTGGTGGGGATATAGGCGGACAGGTCTCCGGCCTGGGTCTCGATAACCGGCAAAGCGGTAATAGACCCACCTCCGTTGTCTTGATTGAGCTTACAAGCCCTTTCCAAAAGACGAGAGTGAAGATAAAAAACATCTCCGGGGTAGGCCTCTCGGCCCGGCGGCCTTTTAAGCAACAAAGAGATCTCTCTGTAGGAAACGGCGTGCTTACTCAGATCATCGTAGATGACCAGAACATCCTCTCCTTTTTCCAGGAAATATTCCGCCATGGCGCAACCGGCGTAAGGAGAAATATAAAGCATGGAAGCCGGATCACTGGCTCCGGCCAAAACCACAGTAGTGTAGTCCATGGCTCCCGCTTCCCGCAACTTGGCCACTATTCCGGCCACTTTGGATTCCTTTTGGCCTATGGCCACATAAATACATTTCATATTCTTGCCTTTCTGGTTGATGATGGTGTCAATGGCAATGGCCGTTTTTCCGATCTGACGGTCTCCGATTATAAGCTCCCTTTGTCCTCTGCCGATCGGGATCATAGAGTCCACGGATTTGATCCCGGTTTGGACCGGTTCGTTCACACCCTCTCTTTCAATCACGCCGGGGGCTATTTTCTCGATCGGGTTGTATTTCTTGGCCTTGATCTCATCCTTGCCGTCCAGGGCTTGGCCCAAGGGATCGACCACCCGGCCCACTAGCTGCTCCCCGACCGGAACCTGGAGGATCCTATTCAAACTAACGGCCTCATCTCCTTCTTTAATAAGAGAAGAATCTCCCAAAACGATCACACCGACATTGTCCTCTTCCAAATTCAAAACCACGCCGTAAACCGAGCCGGATCCGGTCTTGAACTCGATCATCTCCGACATCATAGTTTCGGAAAGACCGGATATTTTGGCAATACCGTCGCCCACTTCCACGACCTGGCCCAAGGTCTTTTCCCGGGCTTCCGACTTATAGTCAGATATTTGCTGTTTTAATTGCTCCACAATATAATCTTTGCTGGTAGACATAAAAACTATTTTAATATTTAATATATTTTACTGCTCCTATTAATAAAATCCCCATACCACCTGCCGGCAGGCACAAAGCAACTTTACAGGTTATTCCACTAAAGCGGTTTTCAAGTCCCTTATCCTTGTTTTTAAACTGGCATCCAAAATTTTATCATTCATTTTTATGACAAAACCTCCCTTGATATTTGCATCCACTTTATAATCTATTTCCACTGTTTTGTCACCGACCTCTTTCCTTACAAATTTCTCTATTTCAGACAAGGACTCCTTGTCCAGTTTATGGGCGCTGATAACTTCCGCCTCTACTATACCTTTTTCCCGATTCCAGATCTTTTGAAACTGCCTGATTATGCGGGACAGGTAAGAACCATGGTTATTATCCATAACTACCCGGGCAAACTTGGCTACCACCTGGTCCGCTTCTTTTTTATTCAGATCCTTGACCTGTTCGTACAGGGCTCGGGCGTATTGTTTGGCTGTTATCTTCATATTATTTGATCTGCTTAATGGTTTTTTGGATCAATTCCTTGTCCTTTTTCGGGTCCACTTTCTTGTCCAGGACCTTTTCCAGGGAAAGCATAACCATATCCGCCACTTCCTTTTTAGCTTCCTTTAAAGTCTCGGCCTTCTCCGCCCTCATTTTTTCCTTTTCCTGGTTGATGATCTCGCCCACTTCTTCCTTGGCCCGTTCTACTATCTTGTTCCTTCTCTCCTCTCCTTCTTCCTTGGACTTTTCCACTATTTCCCAGGCCTCTTTTTTGGCCTCCTTGATCATCTGCTCTTTTTTCTCCCGGGCCTCTTTCAACTCCTGTTCCGCTTTTTCGGTGTATTCCACCCCTTTTTGGATCTTTTTCTTCCTGTCCTGCAAAAATCTTAAAATGGGATTATAAGCGAATTTATACAAAACAAAAACCAAAACGGCGAAATTAACCGCTTGGGCGATCAAAACTTTCACATTTAAACCTAAGGCGCTGAACAATTTCATATATCTGT
>CAZPEL010000023.1:10115-14504 GCA_964585585.1 uncultured Gammaproteobacteria bacterium
TAAATAGCCGTAGATTCGGCCACCGCCATAGTAGCAAACATAAAAGGCATTATTTTTCCGCTGGCTTCCGGGTTGCGTCCAATAGCGGCCAGGGCATTACCGGCCACAATACCTTCACCGATACCGGGGCCGATAGCTCCCAATCCGGCGGCCAGGCCGGCGGCTAATAATTTTGCTGCTTCTACTTCCATAAATTTTAATTTAATATTAATTACAAATTTACAAATTCAATCACAAATTGCACAAATAAATTAAGTCCAAAATTCTTCATTTTACTAACAATTTTCCACCTACAATCACTTTACTTATTTCACCTTTTAATCTATCTCCTAGATCGTCGCTTCTTCCGCTATTTCATCTTCCTCTATTTCCGAGGCCATAGTTATGTAGATCAAAGTCAAAACCGCAAACACAAAGGCCTGGACCACCGCGGTCAACAAGCCCAAAAACTTAAAAGGCAGAGGCACAAAAAAAGGCGCCAAGAAAAGCATTACCGAGGTGATCACCTCCGAAGCGAACATATTGCCGAATAAACGAAAGGACAGGGAAACTATCTTGGCCACCTCGCCCACTAGATCCATTACTCCCAAAAACAGGTCCAGGAATCCCTGGCCCAATAAACTAAATTTAACCTGACCTTGAAATATACTCTTAAAAAAATCCTTAAAACCCTTGAGGTTGATGAACTTACCGATATAACCAAAAGGCCCATGCACGGCTATAGCCACTATCTGGGCGGTTATTATACCGATCAAGGTCATCACGAATATCAAGCCGTAATCGCTCATTATCGACCGGAACAAGGGCACCACTCCGCCGGCCTTTTCAATGGTCAGGGCCGACTGGCCCGGCAAAAAGGTAAGCAAATTCCCCAAAAGGATAAAAATGAACAAAGTAAAAATAAAAGGAAAAAGACGACGGGTCTTTTTCTCGCTACCGGTAACTGTATTCATAAAATTATAACTCTCCTCCACCAACAATTCGATCAGATTCTGCAAAGGTCCGGGAACCTTCTTCATCCTCCGGGCCACCCAAACAAAAACAACCATGACGGCAATACTGATGATCACCGTCCATAACAGGGTATTGGTCACCGGAAAACCGGCTATATAAAATAAAACTCTGGGTGCCAAGGATACATTCAACATATATGCTCTACTCTTTATTTTTTTCTTGATCCCGGTCCGTTATCTTTTTCTCTGGTGGCTGGGACTGAAATTCCTTTTCCATCTCTTGATTTAATTTCTTCAATTTCTTAAAAACCAAAACATTGGTGGTGATAAAGGCCAACAAAACCCCGGATATCAGAAACAAGGGCTTGGTGGAGAAATACCAATCCAGGCCGTATCCCAAAGCTCCCAGAATAACCAAAGGGCCCAAAATGGAGCTCCCGGTATACATGGCCATGCCCCACATCAGATCCTTAGTGGTTCGGGCTTGATACAATTTTTTGGCCTTTTTATCCATTTAAAAAAGAAACACACCCCTTTCTTGCTCCTTCTTTAAGAAGATAACGGGATGTTGGAATGATTTTTAATAAAAATATAAAATATATTTTTAAGCTCTATTTAATATATATTACATTTGAGAATAAAAGTCAATAATTCCTTTAAATGTCAAAGAAATCCTCGGCGTTCCGGGTGCTTATATCAGCTATCTTATCCACGGAGGTCTTGCGGATCTCGGCTATTCTTTCCGCCACATAGCTGACCAAGGCCGGCTCATTTCGCTTACCTCGATAGGGTTCCGGGGCCATAAAGGGACAATCAGTTTCGATCATAAACCTATCCGAAGGCATTTTCCGTATCAAAGTATCCCACTGCTTGCTAAAGGTGATCAAACCCGTGAAGGAGATCATAAGTCCCAAATTAAAGTACTCCCAGGCCAGGTCCTCATCCCCGGAAAAGCAATGCACTACCGCCCAAGGACGATCCTTGGGAATGATGCTTTTGTGCTTCTCCTTAAATTCTTTAAGCAAGGCCAAAAGGTCAACATGGGCTATGCGGCAATGGATTATGGCCGGTATATCCAAATTCCGGGCCAAAAGCAATTGCTGGATAAAAACCTCTTTCTGCTTCTGCTTGATCTTTTCCACATCCGAAGAAAGCTTGATATGATAATAATCCAGACCGATCTCGCCTATGGCCACCACTTTCTCGAAGTTGGCCAATTTTTCATAATTGTCATAAACAAACTCCTCTCCCCGGGTTTCAAAACCGCCTTCCTCGCCCTCGTCGGCGCTTATTTTCTCCAGATGTAAAGGATGTAGGCCCACAGCGGCATAAACGCCTCTCTCATACTTATTGGCGTAATCCAGGGCCCTCTTGGAAGTCTTGTATTCCGCCCCGACCACAACCATACCGGTGTCATGCCGCAATGCCTTGGCGATGACCTGGTCCGCGTCGTCCTGAAAATTCTTGAAATTGATATGGCAATGGGTGTCTAAAAATTTCATAACCACAAAAAACAGCCAGCTTGAGTAACTGGCTGTTTTAAAAAATCTTTATAATTTAACCTCTTCATCAGAGTCGCCTTGATCTTGAGATCCTTCCTCTGACTCAGAACCTTCGGCTTCCTCGGACTGTTTGTCCTCTTCCGGCATTTCCACCCCGGAATCGGATTCCTCTCCCAGGTCGGAAAGGTCAGCCGCGGCCTCGGTCTCTTCCTCGGAAGAAACCTCGCCTCCCATATTCACATCCTCGCTCTCTTGAGACTCGGACATGGAAGGTTCTTCAGAAGCTTGGTTTGATCCTTCTTGAGAGCTTTCTTCTCCGGCTTGATAAGAATTCTCTTGTTCTTGGGTATTTTGTTCCTCGGAAGACCGATTTTCTTCGCCGGTATTATCGCTTCCGCCAAAAAGTTTTTTTAACCAATTAAGCATAGTTCTCTTCTTTAAGAATTAATTATTTTTATAAAAAAATAGCGCCTTTTTATAGGTGACCGAATTGTGTTTCCAATATAACAAAAAAGTTTTTAAAATGCAATAGGAATCTAAATAAAATAAGGCAAAAAAACTATCAAACCAATTATCAAGGCGGTTACCGAGGCCAACATAACGGCCCCGGCCATGATGTCCTTGATCTCTTTAACATAGCCGTTGATCCGGGGTTTTAATACATCGGTGATCCTTTCCACGGCGCTGTTTATCATCTCCATTGTCAAAACCAAGGCAATAGCAAAAATAACGGCCAACCACTCTCCGGAGCTTATTCTTAAATAAAAGGCCAGAACTAATATCAATAAAGCGGCCAAGCTCTGTACCTGCAGATTTTTCTCTTCACGCCAGGTTTTGGAAAGTCCTTTAAAGGCGTAAAGAAAACTTTTGATCAATCTCTTCATAAAATTAAAGGGAAATATTTAACTCCCGGATAAGCTTTTGCCCCAACTCGATCATTTCCCGCTTGGTTTCCTCAGTGTCATCTGTATACCCCAACAAATGAAGCAGGCCATGGACCAAAATGAACACCAATTCCTCCCGGGGGCTGCTATCAAAATCCGGGGCTTGCCGGCTTACCTGTTGGTAATTAATAATAACCTCCCCCAAAAAATCACCCGGCTCCTCGGCCGGAAAAGACAGCACATCAGTGGGGCGATCCTTACCCCGATAAATTTTGTTAAGCTCCCGGATCTCGGGGTCGTCCACCAAAGCCACGGATACTTCCGCCTTTTCCTTTTGGAAGTAAAGAAGGAACTTTTCCACTGCCCGCTTGATCCGGGAAATATCCAGGTCATAATCAGCTTTATTGTTTATCTCTACCATTGTTTTCGATTTCGATTAGGGGTTTAAAGGTTTATTTGATTGTAAAAGAATTGATCATCATTTGCAAGAGATTTTTATAGACCTGGGGCGAAACATTGTCGGGCAAAGTCAAAGTCAGGACATAAATATTCCGCTTTTCCTGGTCAGTAAGATAAAAGATCGGGTCTTCGGGGTGGCGTACTCCGTGCCAGCCGTCCTTTTCCACTACCGGCCCCATTTCCAGGTCCTGAGTGGAAAATTTTTCCCGAAACCATTCCTCAATGGACTGGTTGTTTGTATTTTTTTGAGTAATTATGGAAACAAAAGTGTTGGGTTCCTTTTGGAACATTACGGTCCGGGCCTGATTTACCTCTCTTTGGGACCAATTGGTCGGCCGCAAAATGGAATAAGAAAAGCTGGAGTTCTCATATTGGGATATATTGGGATTGTTGCTGACCAATTTGCCTTCATTCGGGTCCAAAGGGTCATAAAGGTTCAAAACCTCGGTCTGGTCGGGATAACTGTCTTCATCGGTATCCTTTTTATCCGGGTCACTGCCGAAAAGCTCTTCTTCGGTAGCGGAAAGCCCATCCTCATCCTCGTCATCTATCTCTACCGGCGTGGAGGTGGGAGTAGAGGTGCTGGTCTCT
>CAZPEL010000024.1:0-14151 GCA_964585585.1 uncultured Gammaproteobacteria bacterium
CAAAATTGAGATTAAAAAAAGGAAAGTTGTTCTGGAGAACCTTCCATTTATAATAAATATAGCAGAAAAGTTCCGAAATATCAAGAGGTTTAGTTGAGTTTTAGTTTTTGGGTAAATCGATTTTTGTCCCGGAAGGGGCCGATCAAGGCCAAATTCAAGCTTTGATCATGGAAGATCTCTTCTCCCGCTCTTTTTACATCTTTTGTGCTTATCTTGTCAATATTTTTTATAAAATCCTTCAGGGTTAAGATCCTATCCCGGAAGATGGCCTGTCTGGCATACCAGTTGGCCACATTGTCCGAGGCCTCGAGTTGTAACACCATTCGCCCCTTTATTAGATCCTTAGTCCTTTGCAATTCCTTCTCCTGTAAACCCTCGTCCTTGATCCTTTGATATTCCTTAAGAATAATATCGATCGAACGATCCAGTTTATTTTTGGGAACCCCGGCCTGAGTGGATACATAACCGGAATCGGAATAGGCCTCGTAAAAAGTGCGAACATAATAAGCCAAGCCCCCTCTTTCCCGCAACTGCGTGAACAATCTGGAACTCATGGATCCCCCTAAAATAGTGGAAATTATTTTGGTAGCGAATTCGTTTTCGTGGTTTACCGGAAAAGATCTCACCCCCAGGGCCAAACTAACCTGGTCAGTGTCCTTGTATTTTACTTTTACCTGGGGTTTTTTCTGATTTTCCCGAACACTTGGCTTTGACTTGGGTTGGGATCTCCTTATTTTTTGAAAATAACTTTCCACCAATTCCCGAGCATCCCCGTCATCCACATTACCGGCCAAACATACCACCGTATTCTCTCCGCCATACTGCTTTTTAAAATAATTCAAAAAATCCTTTCTTTGAAAGTTATTGATGTTCTTCTTGGGTCCCAATATCTCCCACCCGGCCGGAGTGTCTCCGTATAAACATTCCTCAAACAGGTCATCTATATACATCAAAGGATTGTCATGATTCATATTGACCTCTTCTATGATAACCCCTCTTTCTCGGTCTATCTCCTCTTGAGCGAACTTGGAATTCAAAAGCATATCACTGACCACATCCAAACCCAATTCCTTTTGGGCGGAATTTAATTTTACCCAATATCCGGTACACTCCTTGTCAGTAAAAGCGTTAAAGGAAGCTCCGACACTATCAAGCTCCGTGGCTATGTCCATGGTGTTGGGCCTATTCTTGGTCCCCTTGAAGAACATATGCTCCAAAAAGTGGGATATACCATTGTTTTCCTTGTTCTCATATTTGGACCCGGTGCCGACCAAAACCAAAACCGTAACCGTCCTGGTTCCTTTTATGGGCACGGTGACCAGATTTAAGCCGCTATCCAATTTATTTTGTTGGTACATAGATTTTATTTAAGTAAATAGTCAATAGTCAATAGTAAACAGTAGATCGTGATTAGGCATTCCTCCCCTTTTCAAGGGGAGGTTAGGAGGGGTTTTTATAGAACGAACCCCTCTTAGTCTCCCCGCCTACCGGCAGGCAGGCCCTTAAAAAGGGGAGAAAGGCATAGTGGAACTATTTACTATTGACTGCTGACTGTTTACTTATTACTTTTTAAATTCTTAAACAATAATCCCAAAACCAAGCCCAAAAACAACATCCCAAAATGCAGGCTCCACCACCAATGATCCACCATTAGCATTATAACCAAAGATGTTAAAATTGCCAAATTGGTGATATTGCCCTGTCGCAAACTTTGAACCGCCAAATAAAGAATAAGGCCGACCAAAAAGAAAAAACCGACCACCCCTATTTCCGCCCATATCAACAAAAAAGTGTTGTGAACCGGCTGATAACTCCAAGTTAAGGGGTCTTTTGAGGTTTGGGACAAGGCCAGGGTATAATTACCCACTCCGACCCCGAAAAAAGGATTCTGCTTGATAATACTTCCGGCCCGAGCATAGGAACTGATCCTTTCTTGATTGGATTTATTCTCCAGTCGGGTATTACCGCTTAAGCGGGTCATTACTATGCTTTGATAGCTAAAGGCCAAAACCGCCACAAAAACCGCTACTACCCCCAAAACAGACAAAGCAATTTTTAATTCCGGCCATCTCCTTTTATAGGCCAAGCCGACCCCGAAAACGACCAAGCCGGCTATAACGGCCAAACCGGCTCCCCGGGAAAAAGTAAAGAACAGACCCGCGGCCAAAAGGATCGTAAGCACATAGCTCAGGGCCCGCATGTTTCTATTATTGCCGTATCTCCGACTGACAAAGGACAAAAAGATGATAATCCCCAGAGCCAAAACCCCTCCCAAAATATTGGGATGATCCAGACCCCCGTAGGCCCGCAACCACCTCCTGGCCACTCCGTCGGCGCCCACGGTTTCCACTACCGATACTCCGAGGTGGGCCGGATCGTGCCGGGCCAGACCCAAATACTTGCAAGCCGGTCCGAATTGATCCAGGAATTGACCTATGCCCAAAACGGCCTGGAGAACCAAACCCAGAACCAAAGAGTAAACAAGTTTAACCTTTTTTATTGGAGTATGGATCAATAAAGCGGCCAAACCCAAGCCCAACAAAAAGATCAAATACCTATACAAAGCCACGCCGTGATCCGAAGCGGCAAAAATAGAGATAAATACCATCAAATCCCAGCCGGAAAGAAGCCACCAGAACCAGGGTATGCGAAGCCGGGAGCTTGGTCGCCGCCGCTCCCGTCGCAACCAATACCAAGCCCATAAAAAAAGCACGACCACCAAAACAATATCCACCACATACAAACTGATAGTGCCGTACTCCCAATATTTGCCGGATAACTCTCCCGGGGCCAGGATCCATCGGGTCTGGAAAGAAAGCAGAAACACCGCTAAATATACCCCGTATTCCAAGAATTTTTCTATCTTGACCATACCCCTATCTTAACAGATCCAAACATTTTTGATAATTCCGGCGAAATTCCTCCTGGAACTTCAATCTCCTGTCCTTGCTGTGAAGCTTGATCATTCTCTCGTTTACCACCACTCGAGTATCCTTGTTCATAAGATCCTTTAATTGCTTCGGCATTATTTTAAGCTGTAACTTCCGCAATAAATTTTCGCATTTGCCGAACATAATCCCGAGAAAACAACGCCACACCCAGGGTTTGGGGCGAGGATACTCCTTTACCTGTATCTTTAACCTCCAGTTGGGCAATTTGTGCTTTATCCATTCATTGGCCTTAATAAACTTCTCATAAGTATGGTCGATATTATAGACCGGCACCAGGCCGACCACCCAAAAAACCAAATAAATATCCTCGCCCTGGGAGCGGAGCTCCTTGAGATCGCAAGCGTCCTCGGAAATGAAAAAATTCAAACAGGTTTTATCCTTTTCCTTGCCCGGCTTGGGCCTGTCCCTTAATATCATAGCGATCAAAACACAGAAAAAACGACTTACCCAGATCCGGTTTCTTTTGGTTACCACCAATAGGTCTATATCCCCGTCCTTCCTAAGGTTGTAACTACCGATGATATTGCTGACAGCCACCATTTTAATCCAAGGAAAAATACTGAATATTTTGGCCATTCTGGTGGCTTTTTTGATCTTGTCACAAGTGGGATTGAACCTGTCCTTTCTAATATCCACTATTTCATCCCTGCCTCTCAAGAAATAAAATCCTTCCCGGGATTCTATGCCCTTCATTCCACCCTCTAAGAATCTCCAAACCTCCCGCAAGGATAAACCTTTAACATCTATATAGTTCCATACCTCCCTGGCGGTCAAGGGATGATCGAATAAGTCAAAAAAAGCAATTACTCTCATAATTGCCTTTTCCACGCTGTTCAAATATTTTGTTCTTTGACCGGTTTCCATATTATTTATCCTTTAATTGCGGCCTTTCCACTTGCTGCGGTTCTATAACCGACTCTTGCTCCGTGATCTTGGCCACATCCTTGTCCACTTTTTTGAATTCATGATAAGCGCTGTTGTAATGATTAACCGTAGTGGAAAGACTATTCCCCATTTTATTTAAAAATTGGTCATAGCTGGAAATGTGTCGCCTTAATTTCTCAACATTCTTCCTGATATCCTGGGCCGATTCCTCGATCTGCATGGCTTTAAGTCCTTGTAAAACGGTCTGTAAATAAGCTAAAAAAGAAGTAGGAGAAACAATGACCACATTCTTATCCCGGAAAGCATATTCTATTAGATCAGAGGAGTTGGCTCCCACTCCATTGACCAAAAGGTCGTAATAAATAGCTTCGGAAGGTATGAACATAAAAGCGAACTCAAAAGTTCCCTTGCGAGTATCAATATACTTGGAGGTCTCGTCGATCCTGGTTTTAAGATCGCTTTTTAACTGCTTGGCCCACTTGTCCCTCTCCCCCGGATCCTGACAATTTAAAAGTCTCTCGTAGCTTTCCAGGGAAAATTTGGAATCTATGGGAATGATCTTGTCCTTTACAAAAACTACTGCGTCCACTATCAATTCCCGTCCTTCCTTGTCCTTGCCCAGCCGATACTGCATAGAGTAAGATCTGGGGGACAAAACATTCTTTAAGGTCTCTTCCAGATAAAACTCGCCCAGCACTCCTCTTTGTTTAGGGTTTTTCAAAATATCCTGCAAATTTTTAAGCTGGCTGGAAAAATCCACCACCTGCTTGTTGGTCTCGTCCAATTTAGTGAGTTTTTCCGAAACCTCGGAAATGACCTTCTGGCTTTGGCCGTGGATATCACTCATCAACTTGTTGGCCTGCTTGGTCATCTCCTGCATTACCCCGGTGGTCTTGTTGACCTGGTCATGGGTAGTCTTGTGGGCTTCGGATAATTTTTGATCCAGGGCCTGCCGCAGGTCCTCGTTCTGCTTGGAAAGCTGATTTAACCTTTCCATCATGGAAACCATTTTCTCTTGTTCCGCCCCGCCTTTATTTTTTAAAAGCAAAAAGATCACCACGGCGATGCCGACAATTAAGACGATCAACAGAGTTATAATCAAATTGGTCATAAATCTATTTATAAAATGAAGAGTGATATTGGATATTGGTAATTGGATATTGGGAATTAATTAGTTAATTTGCCACCGTGCCCAATATCAAATATCTAATTACCAATATCAATTTGTATTGTGCCTAATATCCAGTATCTAATATCTAATATCAACTATGCTCCACAGCACTTCTTGTACTTTTTGCCCCCGCGCCGTTCCCGAACGGCGGGGCAGGGCTTGGAGTATTCCGGTATTTGCCTCTTGTTACGCACCACAGCACTTCTTGTACTTTTTGCCGCTCCCGCACCCCGCAAATTTCGCGGAGCGAAAGCGGGGCGGGGCTCGGAGTATTCCGGTATTTACTTCTCGCTAAGCTCCGCAGCATTTCTTGTATTTCTTGCCACTCCCGCACGGGCAGGGGTCGTTGCGGCCTACCTTTTCTCCGGCTTCATTCTTGGGCTTCTGGGCCGTTCTTACGGTGGTGGCGGAAGAGGAAGAATTGCCGGTTTTGGCCGGAGCGCTGTATTCTTGAGCTCTTTGGGATAGACTGGGGGCGGTGAACTCACCCTTTTGGGAAGTCTCCATCATTCCGAATTTATAGATGCTATAAACCACTTGCCTCTGGATCTGGCCGTTAAGCTCATGAAAAAATCTATAGGCCTCTTTTTTATATTCTATCAAAGGATCCCTTTGGCCATAACCCCGCAATCCAATACCCTGTTTCATATGATTCATGGCCTCCAAATGATCCACCCATAAAGTATCTATGGACCGGATCAAAACCTCTCTTTCAACAGCTGACCAATCTATATCCGCCTCCTGGGCCCGGGTTTTGATCTCCTCGTAATTTTCCCGGGCCAATTTGACCAAATGGTCTATAATAGCGGTTCTTACCTTGGCCTTGTCCAGCTTACCTTCGCCGGAAATAAATTGAGTTAGATCCTCCCTTAATTTTTCCCGAACCGGAAAAATAGTGGAAGCGCTTTGATATATCTCTTCTAAATTCCAATCCTTGATATTTTCCGCTTGGGTATAAAAACTGACCACTTGTTCTATTTCCTCCTCTACCATTTCCATTACTATATCCGACAAAGTTCGAGAATCCTCGGAAGAAACGCCCTCGGCTATTTCCAATACTTCCTTTCTTCTTCTGTAAATAGCTTCTCTATGCTTATTGATAACATTATCATATTCCACCAAATGTTTCCGGATATCAAAATTATTCCCCTCCACTCTTCTTTGAGCGGACTCAATGGAACGGGAAACTATTCGGTTCTCCACCGGCACATCCTCCGGCACCCGCAAAGTGGACATTAATTTCTTCATTCTCTCGCCTCCGAATATCCTCATCAGGTCATCCTCGGCGGAAATATAAAATTGACTGGAACCGGGGTCCCCCTGACGACCGGACCTTCCCCGAAGCTGATTATCGATCCTTCTGGCCTCGTGCCTTTCCGTGCCCAGGACATGCAAGCCCCCGGCCTGCTTCACTTTTTCTTGGTCGGCCGGTTCCGGCGGATCTCCGCCCAAAATGATATCCACTCCTCGACCGGCCATATTGGTAGCGATGGTAATAGCTCCGGGTTTTCCGGCTTGAGAAATTATCCTGGCCTCTTTTTCATGGTTCTTGGCATTCAAAACCTGGGGTTCCAAACCTTCTTTTTGCATCATATCGGCCAAAAGCTCGTTTTTTTCAATCGAGGCGGTCCCCACCAGAACCGGCTGTCCTTTTTCATATCTTTCCTTAACATCCCGGATCAAGGCCTTATATTTGCCTTGCTCCGTCCTATAAATAAGATCATTGAGATCCTTCCGGATCATGGGTCTGTTGGTTGGAACGACCACCACTTCCAAATTGTAGATCTTGGAAAATTCTTCCGCCTCGGTGGCCGCGGTTCCGGTCATTCCGGATATCTTGTCATACATTCGAAAATAATTCTGGAAAGTTACGGTGGCCAAAGTCTGGGATTCCCTTTGGATCTCCACTCCTTCCTTGGCCTCTATGGCCTGGTGTAAGCCCTCGCTATACCTTCGTCCGGGCATCATCCTTCCGGTGAATTCATCCACTATTACCACCTCTCCTTCCTTGATCACATAATCTTTTTCTCGCTTAAAAAGAACATGGGCCTTTAAGGCCTGCTCTATATGGTGAACCTCTCGGATACCTTTTTCCACATAAATATTATCCATACCCAGCCATTTCTCCATTCGAGAAATTCCTTGCTCGGTCAAGGTCACCGCCTTCATTTTTTCGTCCACATTGTAATCCTCTCCTTCTTTTAAGCGTCGAACCAGATTGGCGAACTGATAATATTTTTCCGTGTTCTTCTCCGCCGGAGCGCTGATTATTAAAGGGGTTCTGGCTTCATCGATCAAAATAGAATCGATCTCGTCAATAATGACAAAATCCAAACCCCTCTGGACCCGCTCCGACAGACTGGAGGCCATATTGTCCCTTAAGTAATCAAAACCGAACTCATTGTTGGTCCCGTAAACCACATCGCATTTATAGGCCTCGGCCCGCTCCGCGGGTCTTAGATGCATCAATCTTTCGTCATATTGGGATTCATCGGTATATTCCGGATCATAAACATAAGAACCGGCGCTGGTGATAATACCCACATCCAATCCTAAAAAATAATACACTTGGGCCATCCAACCGGCTCCGACTCGGGCCAAATAATCATTCACGGTAACCAAATGGTTGCCTCTTTCCATTAAGGCGTTTAAGTACAAGGGCAAAGTGGCCACTAAGGTCTTACCTTCACCGGTCTTCATCTCCGCGATCTGCCCCCGGTGCAGGACCACGCCTCCCATTATCTGCACATCGAAATGACGGATCCCCAAAGTCCTTTTGGCCGCCTCCCTTACCACGGCAAAAGCTTCCGGCAATATCTCATCCAGATTTTTTTCCACCTCTTTTAGGGATTTATTCTTCAAGTCGGATACCCCCAATCTCTTTTTGAGCTTATCGGTCATACCCTTCAGATCCTCATCACTCATTTTGGAAATAGTATCCTCCCATTTATTAACTCTCTCCACTATGGGACGCAACGATTTTATTTCCTTGTCATTAGGGTCGCCGAATATCTTGTTTATTACCTTGTTTTTATCCAACATAATTTGATCTTACACTCTTAAAAAAACGAACTGGATCAGTTCTTATAAACTCCCGTCTATTTTATACCAATAACGGCTATTTTTCAAGTAATAAAAACATCCGCTTAAACTAAAAGCGAATGTCTGACAAATATCTATTTCTTGTCGCGGTATTTCTTAATGGACCGGGCCAGGTGATCCTTGACCTTGTCTATGGCCTTGAACAGATATCTTTCCGTCTTTTCCACCCGCAACAGATCGCCGGGAACCTCCAAATTGACCTCGGCCCGATAGATCTTACCCTTTTGCTGGTGGGACCCCGGTTCCATACCGACCTCAACATCGCAATTTATAACCGGAACATCGCCCAAATATTTTTCCAGCATATCCATTTTTTTCTGGACATACTCTTTTATCTCCTCGGTTAATTCCAAGTCCGTAGCTTTGATTCTTATCTCCATAAAATTTAAATTAAAATTATTAGGTATCCCTGACCGTGGGCAAACTAACCGTAAAGGTGGTACCCTTGTTCACTTCGCTTTCTTTAATATAAACTTTAGCATCTTTGGTGTGTGCGTCAATGATCTTTTTAACCACGAAAAGACCCAGTCCGGAACCATTACCGTAAACATTGACCGCATTATTGGCCCGACTGAATTTGCCGAAAAGATTGTCTATCTCCTTTTTGGGTATTCCTATACCGGTATCCATAACATCTATTTCCATGTTATCCTTTTTGGGTCTAACTTTTACGGTAACCGATCCGCCCTCTTTAGTGTACTGAAAGGCGTTATCCACCAAATTCTCTATAACCTGCTTCAAGTATCTCTCATTGGAAAGAACCGGCATAAGATACTTTTCCGGAATATTCATCTTGAACTTAACCCCATGTTCCTTGGCCCTACCCTTTTGCTTACTCCTGATATCCTTTAAAAGGGGTTTTAACTGGACCGGCCCCAGGTCAAAACCAAAACTACCGCTATCCACCTCGGAGGCGGTCAGCATGGTTTCGATTATCTCCTCCAGTTTAAAAGCATTCTGTAAAATGGAATCCAAAAATTCCTTTTTCTTTTTCTTGGAGATCTCATCCTCCCGGACCATACTCAACATTCCCTTGATCACCGAAACCGGAGTTCTTAATTGGTGCCCGGCGATATCCAGAAACTCACTTTGAGTAGCCAACATCTTTTTAAGTTTATTGGTCTTTTCCTGGATATCTTCGGTTTTTTCCTCTATTTTCTTTTCCAAATTACTGTTCAGGTCCTCTACTTTTTGATAGATCAAGGCATTGTGAATGGCCACGGCTGTTTGCGGAGCGATCGCCTCCAAAAAATCCAGGTCCCCTTCAGTATAGCCCTGATTGGAGAATTTTTCTCCCAAAAAAATCAACCCCACCAAATTCTCTTGAAACCTTAAGGGAACGGCCACTCTAATATTGTCATCCTCCATTTGCTTTCTCAACCTGTTCTCATCCTTCTTTAGTTTACCCCAAACCTTTATCTGCCTGATCTTAACAAAGGGGCTATCCTTTTTAACATTTAAACCGGCGGAAGAATACTCCCCCCACACTTTTCTTTCTTGGGCCGGATCGAATATCACCAATTTCACTTCCTCGGCTTTAAGTATATCTTTAAACTCTTTTTTTATGGTCTTTAACAAGGATTTTATCTCTAAAGTATCATTGAATTTTAAAGAAAGATCCTTGATTATCTTGTAGGGGTTCTTACCGTGAAAAAACAAAATATCGGCTGTCTCCTGAACATAGGTCAGAAAGGGCAAGAGAACCAAGGAAAAAAGAACGGCGAACACGGCTCCCACTATCAAGGCCTTGTTGGTGTAGACACCGCCGAAATACCCCACATCCACAAAAGAAACCAAATGGAAGAACAAATAAGCAAAGACGGAAACAAAAACATAAACATAAATGATCCGGGCCATTTTCTTACCGCTGGGTAGAGGGTATTTCAATAAAGCCAAGGCGATGATTATCACCGACAGGGACATAAGGATGTTCCCGGTCGGAGCGAATTTTAACAAAAAGGGCCAAAATCCGAGCAGACCGCCCAAAACCCCCAAGCTAATAGCCGGAACCAAATATCGGATCTGATTCTGTATAACCCCGGAAACTTCGTTATATTTTTTTGAAGCCAAATAAAGGGAATATCCGAAAACTCCGACTAAAAAGGACAAGGCCAAAATATAAATGATATTCAAACCCGGCCAATATTCAAAACCGCCCGGGAAAGAATAAAGAGTCTTTCGGAAAAAAGGAATAAAATTCAAAAGGGTCAGCAGGACAGCCAGGGAGAAAACCCCCCATAAATGTTTTCTGTATTTTTCCTTGACCCGTAAAAAAATAACCATGAACCGAAAATGAAAAACCGGGAAAAAGATCAGGCCCAGGTCCAAAATATATCTATAAAAAAGAGCTTGGTTAAGGTCAGTGGAGGTACTTAGACCCCAAAAACTCCAGATCATAACCGAAACAAAAACACTGACCAAAAACCAGCTTCTGGCCAGAATGATCCTTTTACTTTTCCCCAAAACCAAAAGAGCTTGGGTAAAAACGATCAAAAAAGTGATAAAACAAGAAATGATATATGCCTTTTCCATAAAAACCGCTGTTTATTGTTAAATTATTTTCGAGAGCGGGGCAACTCAACATAAAAAGTAGAGCCCTTGCCCTCGCCATCAGACTCGGCCCAAACTTTTCCTTTTTGGGCCTCGACCATTCTTTTGGCTATAAAAAGCCCTAAACCGGTACCTTGGATATCTTCGGTATTCTGGGCCCGGCTGTATTTTTGAAAAAGTTTTTTTATGGTTTTCCGGGACATCCCCATACCGGAATCACTCACACTCAACCGGATCATCTTTCTTTTCCTCTGATGAGATAAATAAACCTTCACTCCCCCTTCCTGGGTATACTTTATAGCGTTATCCACCAAATTATTTATAACCTGTTTGATCTTACTTTGGTCCGCCTTTACATTATAACTCTTATTTCTATCAGAGGAAATAGAAAGATCTATCTTTTTTTTGTAAGCATTGGGCTGCAGCTCGTTGACCACCGCCTGAGCCACTTCATAAAGGTCAAAAGTGGATATATCATATTCCATTCTATTTTGCTCGATCCTGGTAATGTTCAAATAATCTTCCACGGAATTGATCATGGAAGTGGCCGAATCAAAAATGTTCTTCATGGCGTCCTTTACCTTGGGCGGAGTTTTGCCCATAGAGTCATCCAGAACCAAGGAGGCAAAGCCCCGAACCGAAGTTAGGGGAGCTCGAAGCTGGTGAGCGGCAAAGGAAATAAATTCTGTTTTTTGTTGGTCCAGTTTTTGCAAACGCTTGTTGGCCCGCTGTAATTTTTTGGCGTATCTCTGGATCTGTTCCCGGGCCCGCATCCTCCGCCAGGTACTCCTGATAAGAAAAAATCCAAATAAACTAAAGATCAAAAAGATCATCGTGTTCCACGCGAATTCAAGCCAATTAACAGAAACAAAAATATTGGCGAAAAGAATGATGGCAACCAAGGCAATTAAAGCATCGGTTAAAATAATTTTTACCCCAAAAAGCTTTTTATTTACCACTGCGTAAGCAGTAAAACCCAATAAGAATATTGCTGAATAATTACCAAAAAAATTATATCTAAAAGAATCCAATAAACAAGGCAACAAAATATTAAAAACAAAATTAAAAAAAGCAAAAATAGACACCCCCAAAAGAAAATATTGCACTTTTTTCTTCTCTATATTTGATAAAGAAAAATACTTATCAATAAAAATAAATAATATAAAAAATGTAATAAAGGCCACAAAAGAATAAAAAATCAATATCCAATCTCCCAATACCACATCAACTCCCCATTTTTTGTACTCTACTCCCTTGATAAAAAAATCGGAAAAAACAGACAAGGAAAAAAATATTATACCGACAACAACAACTACTTTATTCAAAATACAAAAATTTCTTTTTTCTTTGGGGAAATAAATGGAAAAAAAATAAGCGGAAATTAAAAACAAAGACACTACTCCAAAAATAGATCTTTTCAAAAATAAAGAAACCTCCAATGTTTCGCTTAAATGAGAAAAATAACCTAAATTAACCCAAGCCAGTATAGAAATTACCAACAACAAAAACAACTTATTGGGTTTTTTACCTTTATTAGCGTAATAAACCCACAGGGCCAAACCCACTCCTAAAACACTTATCAAAATCACTAAAAATTGGTGCAATGAAGCAAACTCTCGCATTTAAAAGATAAACTTACTAATAAAAATTATAAAAAGCCATAAAATCTTTTCCCCGCTTATGGCGACTTGAGAAAAAAGACCCAAATTTTTTTTATATTTTTTATAATTTTTCAAATAATAAAAACTAATAAAAAAGGTAATTAACAAAAACAAAGAAAAAAATGGAAAAAATTCAAAATAAACTCCAATAACAATAGGTATTAAAGAAATAAGGGAAATAAAATTCAACAAGTAAAAAAGACGAAATTCTTCCAATTTTATGGGCAGGGTTAATAATCCTTGTTTTTTGTCGCTTTCTATATCTTTGATATCGAAGAAACTTGAATGGACAAACATTCTGAAAAAAACAAACAGAAAAAAAAGCCAAACAGCCAAATCTAAATTTAAAGAATGATAAAAAACAAAAAAAATTATCAACAAACTCCACATCAAAGAAACAAAAATACTTTTAAATGCCAAAATCAATCTTGTTAATCTCTTTAAAATCAAGGAATAAAGGATGCCTAAAAATAATAGCGCAAAAGCAAAAACAATTCCTGACAAAGAAGCGTAATAAAAAACAAAAACAATAAAAAATAGGGTTACGGAAATTCCCCAAAAAGGGATAATTGAAAAATAATTATTAAGATGATTAAATCTTGCAATGTTGTCAAAATAATCCGTTTTGTATTCTTTGTACCTATTGAAAAAATAAACCAGATAAACACCTAAATAAACAATTACCCCAAAATGCCATTCCATAACCAAATCCAAGACAATAGAACCGGTCAAAACCACGCTCAAGGCAGCCAAGGCCGTTATATGTCCTCCATAAACAAACTCATTCCAAACAAATTTTAAAAATTTCCTGACCCTCATTGTTTTTATTATACCATTTCCGCCCCGCCAAAACAAATTAAATCGCGAAACAAAGATCATTTCTTTGAAACACAAAAAAGCAAATATCAATATTCTCCCTATCCAAGGGGGTTGCCAAAAATGAAATTATTTGTTATAGTATTCACTCCGTTCCAATTTTTGTTGGATAAAAAGCTGAACTTTCTGAACTTTAAAACCCAAAAGGAGGAAAAACCATGGCAGAAAAATACACTGCTCCCAACGGACAAAAATTCTGGAAAAGAACTATCGAAAAACCTGTGCAAGCAATTTGTACAAAGGGTAATAAAAAACCGGAGGATCATAAAGAAAAGGAAGTAAAAATAAAAGTGCTGATGAATTGGTTCGAAACTAAACCGGTAAAAGGCGGAAAATGGAAAAGAAGCGCCGGAGGAATTAAGGAGCTGCTTTATTGTCCCTATGCGGAAAAGGGCGGGGAATGCAGCAACCTGTCTAAAGAAGGTATTAGAAACCTCAATCTCTGGAATCCTCCAAATGCGGTAAAAAGAAAAACATGGCAATGCGAACTTTACAACATCAGCAACAAGATCAGCATAAGCGGAACTGTGCATGCGCCGGATGTTGTTCGGTGGTAACACTGCAAATCCGATTCTTGAACAAAATTTTTGTTGCTACTATTAAAAGTGTGGTGAGTGTAATTTTCTAAAAAACAGCCACCGGCAAAAGTCGGTGGCTTTTTATTTGGTTTAATAATGGGACCAAGTCCTGAATTTTGAATCCATCCCTATAAATTAAGCATCAGCCCTCGGAACCGAAACTCTTTTGATCTCGTCCCGCAAAAACATCAAAATTTCGGGTTTTAAATTTTTTCTTGTCTTTTGAAACTTGTCCGGCGGAAGCAGAAAATTCAAATTCTGGTCGATCAAAGCTCCGATCTTTATTTGAAGCCAATATCTTCAAATATTTTTTCCATCAACCTAAATTCTTTTTTATTAAAAAAATTCTTAAAAACAACTATTTCACCTTGGCCATA
>CAZPEL010000025.1:0-5751 GCA_964585585.1 uncultured Gammaproteobacteria bacterium
TTATTAACACTGGGAGACATTCCGGCTCCTTGGCCAACCCAGTATTTAATCCTTTCTTCCTTGGCTTGTAATTCTTTGGAATAAGGATTGTAAGAACCCAAAAATTCCAAGGGCCTATCATAGGTATCCTTGTTCTTTTCCGAAATCACCAATCTATACATAGGGCGATTTCTTTGTCCTTTTCTGGATAATCTTATAGTCAACATTGTGGTCTGAATTTGCCCCTGATAATAGTTTTTATTATCAGGTCAAATGATTTATCTTATTTTTTTCTTTATAAAAAGATAATAACTTAATTTTAGCTTTCAGTCAAGAGAAGTCGGTTTTGATTTGGGTTTTAAGAAGGGTTTTTTCGTGATATAATAAAATAAAATTAATTTAATAGAAACATATGGGAAAGAAGAAAATTATTATTACAATAGTGGCGGTAATAGTTGTTTTGCTTGGCGTTTATTTTATTTTTTGGGGACAAGAAGAGGCCTCTAAGTTTGAGACGGTCAGGGCGGAGATAAGGGATCTGACCCAAACCGTGGAGGAGACCGGCAAGGTCAAGGGGAGAGAAGAATTGGAGTTAAGCTTTGACCGCAACGGAACTCTAAAGGCGAATTTAGTGGAAGAAGGAGAGCGAGTTAAAGAAGGAGAGGAATTGGCGGAATTGGACTACGAGACCTTAAATATTCAAAAACAGGAAGCCGAAGCCAGGTTGGAAGCAGCCCGGCTTAATTTGATAAAACTCCGGTCCGGAGCCGCTCCGTCCGATGTTCAGGTGGCCAGATCCCAACTCGATCAAGCCCGGGAGAATTATCGGGCGGCGGCGGCCAACCTGGAAGAGACCAGAAAAACAGTGAATAATTCCATAGACCAGGCCCGGGAACATCTTCATAATCTCAAGGATGACGGCTCGGATACAATGACCGCCTACGAACAGTCGGTGCAGACGGCGGAGCAGAATTTGGCCGACACCAAGGAGACCTATCGGGAACAGATAAGTAATAATAAGGAGTCGGTGGTCAGCACTTGTGACAATAGTATTTCCGTGGCCAACACCGCCCTGGATAAGATAGATGAGATCATTAACAATGACGACCTGGAGAATTTGGGGGTTTTGAGCGCTAAGAACACCAATTACTTAACCCAGACGAAGAAATATTACCGAGAGAGCGAGGAATTGTGGCAAGAGGCCAAGGATAGCTATTCCCGGGCCAAACAGGATAATTCCCGGACCCGGCTGGATCAGCTCTTGGAAGACACCTTGGATTTATTGGACAAGACCTTTTTAGCCCTGGATAATTGCTACCAAGCCCTGGAGAATTCCATTACTTCCACTGGATTCACTTCCTCCGAATTGAGTGCCTACAAAACCACGATCAGCCAGCAAATCACCAATATTAATACCGCTATTAGCTCCACTCAAACCGTCAAACATTCCTTAAAAAGTTCCTATACCACTTATAATACCAAGGTGGCGGCGGCCCAGAACAATTTGGAGGGGGCTCAAGCCAATCTGGAGGATGCTATACGGAATGCCGAGAATTCTCTGGAAACGGCCCAAACCCAAGGTGAACAGCAGATAACTTCCGCCGAGAATCAAGTAGAAACCACTAAAAAATCCTTGGAAGTGGCCCGAGCTCAACTCAATAAGGCGGAATCGCCGGCTCGCCAGGAGGATATATCCCTGGCCGAAGCGGAGATAAACCAGGCCCAGGCCTCCCTGGCCCTGATAGAGGAAAAGATCCGAAATAGTATTATAACCGCACCCAAGAACGGCAAAGTGACCAAGCTTAATTTTGAGCCGGGAGAACAGATTTCTATGGCCAGTCCGGTCGTCCAAATGATAGCCGGCCAGAGTTTAAAAATAGAGGTGAATATATCGGAAGTGGATATCACCAAGATCGAAGCAGGTGATCGGGTTACTCTTACCTTGGACGCTTTTAGCGAAGACAAGAAATTTTACGGCCAAGTAAAGACCATAGATCCGGCGGAAACCATTATCCAGGACGTGGTCTATTACGAAGTAAGCATTGATTTTACGGACAACAACACTTCTCTGGAAGAAGTTAAGCCGGGTATGACAGCTAATGTTACTATTCATACCGAGCAAAAAAGCGGGGTATTAGTGGTGCCAAGCCGGGCCATAATAGAGAAGGGTGATGGTCAAAAAATAGTAAGAGTTCCGGCCGGCCCGGACGCAATAGAAGAAAAACCGGTGGAAACCGGACTCCGGGGAGACAATGGTCTGACCGAAATAACCCGGGGCTTACAAGAAGGAGAAGAGGTTATTACTTATGTTGAGGAATGAATATAATCCGAATTATCCGAATGGACATCCGAATGATCCCAATTTAAGATGTTAAATTTAAAATTTTATTATATTTGATGCTGATTCAAGTCAAAAATCTTAAAAAAGAATATTGCAATGAAGAGGTGGTTACTCATGTGCTTAAGGGCTTGAGTTTTAGTATTGATTCCGGAGAATTTGTGTCCATTATGGGTCCTTCCGGTTCCGGTAAGTCCACTTTAATGCATATTTTGGGTTTACTGGAAAAGGCAACTTCCGGCTTGTATAAATTTGAGGGCGAGGATGTTACTCAAATGAAGGACGATCAATTGGCCTATCTGAGAAACAAAAAGATAGGTTTTGTTTTTCAGACTTTTAATTTACTGCCCAGAATGTCGGTTTTGGAAAATGTGAAATTACCCTTAACTTATTCCAATAATAAAAAGAATATGTCGGAAAGAGCTCAAGAAGTTCTGGAAAATGTTGGCTTGGCGGAAAGATTGAATTATTACCCCAACCAGATATCCGGAGGGCAAAAACAAAGAGTGGCCATTGCTCGAGCTTTGGTAAACCAACCCTCGGTCATTTTTGCCGATGAGCCCACCGGAAATCTGGATTCGGAAAGCAGTGATCAGATCATGGAGATATTAGAAAGATTGAATCAAGAGGGAAATACTATAATTCTTGTTACCCATGAAGAAGAAACCGCCGAATATGCTCAAAGAATGATCAAATTAAAGGATGGAAAAATTATTGATTGATGAATTCATTGTTCCATTGCTAAATTGTTGGGTTTTTTACCGAAACAATTGGTGCGTAACAATTTAACAACGAAAAATGCTGGCTTTATTTAAACAATACACTCAAGCTTCTCTGGTTTCCATAGGTCAAAACAAAGTGAGAAGCTTTTTAACTATGCTCGGGATAATCATCGGGGTGGCCGCGGTCATAATAATCATGGCCATTGGAAACGGAGCCCAGAGTTTGATCCTTTCCCAGATCGAAACCTTGGGGACCAATAAGCTCGGGATTTTTCCGGGTAAATCCGAGGACGGTCCGCCAACCTCGGTCATGGGTATAGTTATAACTACTTTGACCTACGAGGATGCCATGGCCATAAGAAAGGATATACCTTCTATTAGGGAGATTGTGGCTTACAGCAATGAGGTTACTTCCGTAAAATGGCGGTCAGAAAGCTATATTACCAGTGTTAAGGGCTGTACCACCGGTTACTTGGAAGTGGAGGATAGTAAAGTGGAGACAGGGCATTTTTTTACTGAAAGGCAAGAGGAAAACATGGCCCGGGTGGCGGTAATGGGGAGCGCCGCTAAAAAGGAGCTTTTCGGCCCCTCTCAGGCCGTGGGCGAGACCATAAAGATCAAGAATCATCCCTTTAGGGTTATCGGGGTAATGGAAAAAAGGGGTACCGTGGCTTTTCAGGATTATGATGATCAGATTTTGGTTCCTATAAAGAGCGCGCAGAAACTGATCAAGGGAGTGGATTATGTTAATTTGATCCGGGCGGAAGTGGAGAATGAGGATAAAATGGAGCGGGCCCAAGAAAGAATAGAGGCCTTGTTAAGAGATAGGCATGACATCGAGGATAGGAGCGGAGCGAGTGATGATTTTACGGTTCAGAGTTCGGCCGAGGCCTTAGAAATAATCAATACGGTCACTGATGCCATCAGGTATTTTTTGATAGCTATGGCCGCTTTGTCTTTATTGGTCGGCGGTATCGGTATTATGAATATTATGTTGGTCAATGTTACCGAAAGAACCAAGGAGGTGGGGCTCAGGAAGGCCATTGGAGCCAGGAATTCGGATATTGCCTACCAATTTTTAATAGAAACCATGATCATCACCTTCCTGGGAGGCCTGATCGGGATGGTGATCGGGATAATTATTTCTTGGTTTGTGGCCATAGTTATCAATCAGTTGGGGTATCATTGGGAGTTTGCTGTTTCCATGTTCTCGATCGCGGCGGCCTTGGGCGTTTCAGCGGGCATCGGGTTGATCTTTGGATTGTATCCGGCCCAAAAGGCGGCCGAGCTTACTCCTTTAGAGGCCTTGAGGTATGAATAAAATTGATATTGGATATTTGATATTGGAAATTAGGTATTTATGTTCGATCTTACTTTGTTTAAAATTTCTTTGCAGGGCTTAAAGGCCAATAAGTTAAGGACCGGCTTAACGGTTTTGGGCGTGGTTATAGGAATAGCCGCTATTATTATTGTTTTTTCCGCCGGCGAGGCGGTTCGGAGTTTGATCCTGCAAGAAGTGGAATCTTTCGGAACCAATATAATTGAGACCGAGATCAAGCTGCCTTCCAGTCAAAAAGGAGTCCAGGCGGAGCAGCAATCAGCCATGGGTTTGGCCACCGGGGCCCAAGTGACCACTTTAACCCTTAAGGATATGGAGGATTTGGAGGGCTTGCCCAATGTTACTCAGGGTTATGGAGCGGTAATGAGCCAAAAACAGGTGAATTACGGCAGTAAAAGAAAAAAGGCCTTTCTATTGGGAACCAATGCCAGCTTTATTGATATTGATAAAAGCCAAATAGGGGCGGGTAGATTTTTTAGCTCCAGTGAGAATGACGCCATGACCTCAGTGGCTGTTATAGGAAGCGAGATCAAAGAGGATCTGTTCGGGGAATCCTACGCTTTAGGCCGATCCATTAAGATCGGTACCGCCAAATTCCGAATAGTGGGGGTGATGCAAGAAAGGGGCTCGGTCATGACCATGGACTTTGACAGTTATATCTATATTCCCATCAAAACTCTGCAGAAAAAGATGATGGGCATAGATCATATTACTTATATGGTTCATGAATTAAAGGATCCGGAACAGGCAGAAAGGACGGCCGATCGAGCTCGCGCCTTGCTCCGGGACAATCATGATATCAACGCCCCCTATGATCCGGAAACCGGCAAATTGTCCACTAACAAGGATGATTTTCGGGTGGTAACCATGCAGGAGATGTTGGATATATTGAACACAGTGACTAATGCCATCACCTTTCTTCTTTTGGGTATCGTGGGAATATCTTTGATCGTAGGCGGTGTTGGGATAATGAATATAATGTATGTTATAATAAACGAAAGAACCCAGGAAATAGGTTTAAGGAAGGCAGTGGGGGCCAAGAGAAGGGATGTATTGATCCAGTTTTTAATAGAGTCGGTTCTAATAACCGTTTTAGGGGGGATCATCGGAATAATTATCGGTATTGCGGCTTCCTATGCCATAACTCAAGGAGCCACCGCTTATGGCTTATCTTGGGATTTTAGCATTCCGGCTCAAGCTTATTGGACCGCTTTGATATTCTCGGTTGTTTGCGGCATCCTGTTTGGATTATATCCGGCTAAAAAGGCTTCGGACTTGGACCCCTTGGTGGCCTTGCGGCGGGAATAGACGGTTTGGTTTTTGGAGTTGGTAAATATTGGCAATATCTGGTAAAATATAAACAGTATGTTCAG